>DATDKZ010000148.1:0-2168 GCA_036519575.1 Actinomycetota bacterium
CCGGTCGAACGGACCGAGCTCGGTGAAGCGAACTTCGACCGGCTGCTGCGTGGGGCTCTGAGCGATCTTCGTGTGGAGGGTCACCGGGCCGCCGGCCGTTTGGACGGTCGATCCATCGATCGTCGAGAGCAGGTCGGGCAGTGAGGTTGCGACCTCTTGGGCGACGTGACCGTCGATGGCTTCCTGTGCGGGAACCACCGACGAGGGAAACGCCGGCATGGGCCTTCCGCGGGTCTCCGCCCATGCCGACGCCATCCGTTCAAGGGCCGCGTCGTTCGGGAGCGTCGCGTTCGTCGCATCGACCAGATCGACCGGCTGGAGCGGGCCGACCCCCACCCCGGGGGCCACGGCCGCAAGGCTGGAGGCATACATGAACAGGAGCGCGGCCCCCTGGGCCTTGGCCGGTGCGGGCCCAACCCACACGATCACGGGAACCCTCGATCGGAACAACCGCTCGGCCAGGTCGACGGCCGGCTGATCGAGCGTCCCCGCCGAATCGAGCTGGATCACCACTGCCGCCCCTGTGCGTTCACCCTCGGTCAGCGAGTCGGTGAGGTAGTCGGCGACGGTTCGGTCGATCGAACCATCGACCTTCACAACGAGGACCTTCGACGTGGTCGGGGCCTGGGCCGACGCCGTTCCCACCCAGAGGAGGGCGAGGACGCAGACGGCGAGCGCAATCGGGAGTGCGGGACGGCGCATGGTTGGGCTCCATCGTATCGGCGGCGGGGTATCCTGGGCCGACGCTCATGGAGGTTCCGCCGAGAGGACGACCGCGGACCGCCCTCGCCGTCACCCTGGCGATCGTGATCGCACTCGCGGCCGGCGTCGTGGCGGTGATGCTCTACCTATTGATCGATCCCCTGGATGAGGGGACGGCGGCGCTGAACGACCGGCTCGAGGCCGCGGGCGCCTCCTTCACCCGGATCCCCCACCCGCCGGAACGCTCCACCATCTATGCCGCAGATGGCTCGGTGCTCG
Organism: Actinomycetota bacterium; assembly: GCA_036519575.1. Classification (GTDB taxonomy): domain Bacteria; phylum Actinomycetota; class UBA4738; order UBA4738; family HRBIN12; genus AC-69. Next base: position 982 of record DATDKZ010000148.1, read on the forward strand.
CCACGCTGTACCTCGACGAGAACCGGAGGATCGTCGGCCTCGGCAAGGTCGCGCCGGTCACGCGTCAGGCCGTGCTGGCCATCGAGGACGACGGCTTCTACACCCACGGCGCGATCAATGTCCCATCCGTGTTCCGCGCGATGGTCGCCAACCTTGTCGCGGGTCGGGTGATGCAGGGCGGCTCGACGATCACGCAGCAGCTCGTGAAGAACGCGGTCATCGGCAGCGGCGAGCAGACGTTCGCCCGCAAGTTTCAAGAAGCAGCGCTGGCCATCCGGATGGAGCAGCGGTACTCCAAGGACAAGATCCTGGAGATGTACCTGAACGAGGTGTACTTCGGGAATGGCGTGTACGGGATCGGCACGGCCGCCCAGTACTACTTCCAGGTGTCGGTGGGGAAGCTCAACCTGGGTCAGTCCGCCCTCCTGGCCGGGCTCATCTCCGCTCCGGAGGATTACAACCCGGTGACTCACCCCAAGAGGGCTCTGAACCGGCGGAACCAGGTGCTGGACCGGATGGCCCAGCTCGGGTGGGCCAACCAGAGCAAGGTCGAGCGAGCCAAGAGCGAACCCCTCGACCTTGCGCGGACGGCGGGGCGGACCGTGCAGGTCGTGCCGCCGTTCTTCGTGCATTACATCACGCAGTCGATCCTCGACAACGACCGAGGCCAGTTCGATGCCTTCGGGAAGACCTACAACCAACGGAAGCACACCCTGTTCCAGGGTGGACTGAAGATCTACACGACACTCCGGCCCGACTGGCAGCGCTATGCCCAGGAGGCCGTGAACGAGAGCCCTGCGATCGAGAAGACCACGGGCCCCGACGTCTCGCTCGTCTCGGTGGACGTGCGGACCGGGGCCGTCAGGACCATGCTCTCGGGGAAGGACTACCGGCGGGATGAGCTCGACCTGGTGTGGCACGGGCGCCGGCAGACCGGCTCGGCGTTCAAGCCGTTCACGCTGGTCGCGGCGTTCCAGAACGGGTTCACGCCGGCCAAGGTCTACTCGTCCAAGTCACCATTCTGCTCTCCGCTCTGGGAGAGCAAGACGGGGTGCGTGTCGAACGCCGAGGGGGCCGGGGATCAGGGGTATATCGACCTGTGGACGGCCACGCAGGATTCGGTGAACGTCGTCTTCGCCCAGCTGGCCCTCGACGTGGGGGCGGACGCTATCGTCGAGGCGGCCCGA
>DATDKZ010000149.1:0-3246 GCA_036519575.1 Actinomycetota bacterium
GGGCGAGGAGGCCGGAATCGAGCTTCCGGCTGACGAGCTGATCGCCTACTCGCGCTGGATCACGCCCAAGGTCGTCCCGATCCGCTTCGACACGCGCTTCTATCTCGCCTTGGCGCCCGCGCACTCTCCCCCGCGGCCCGACGGGTCCGAGACGGTCGATGCCGGCTGGTTCGAACCCCAGGCCGCCCTCCACAGCCACCACGCGGGCGAGCTGCCCCTCGTATTCCCGACGATCAAGCACCTCGAGTCCCTGGTCGGCTATGCGAACGCGGCGGAGACGCTCAGGGCCGCCAGGCGCCGGGAGGTGAGGCCCGTCGAGCCCGAGGTCGTCGGCGAGGGCGACCAGCGGCGGATCGTCCTCCCGGACGAGCTTCCGTAAAAATCGTCACATGACGAGCACCCTTCCGCAGGATGTTCGCGATGTGTTCGAGCGTTTCATCACCTGCGAGTTCACGACCGTCGACGCGAAGAGGCAGCCCATCACCTGGCCCGTTACGCCGTACTACAAGCAGGGTGGGCCGACCATCGACGTCACCACGGGCCTCGGCTATCCGAAGAAGGCCGACGATGCGCGCGCCCATCCCAGCGTCTCCCTCCTGTTCTCCGACTCGACCGGATCCGGGGTTGCGGGGGCCACCAGGGTGCTCGTGCAGGGCACGGCGACCATCGACGACGAGGATCTGAAGGCGAACGCGGATCGCTATATGCACGAATCGGCGATCAAACTTCCTGCGACCAAGAAGATGCACCCTCCCAAACCCCTGCGGGGGCTGTTCAACTTCTATTACGCACGGATCTACATCATGGTCCGCCCGGAGCGGGTCTTCGTCTGGCCCTCCGGCGATCTGACGAAGGAGCCCACGATTCACGACGCCCACCTCGAGGAGGTCCGTTCGGGCCATGTGGAGGAGCCTCCCGAGCCGCACGGCTCGCCGCCGCACGGCTCGCCGGCCTGGGACCAGCGGATGGAGTTCCTCGGAGAGCACGAAACCGGCGTCCTGAGCTGGCTGGCCCCTGACGGCTTTCCGGTCTCCGTCCGGGTTCCGTACAGGGCGGATCCATCGCGGCGGGAGATCCGGATCGAGGCGGAGCCCGCAGGCCTGCCCGTGCTGGAGGGGCGGGCCTGCCTGACCGTCCACCGGCACGCCCCGGACTTCACCTGGCAGCGCAACATGCAGGTCCGCGGGAGCCTCGTCCGCACACCGGAGGGCCTCCGGCTGGTGCCGCGCAAGATCGTCGGGGGATTCGAGATCCCGAAGGGAGCGGGTCGCTTCCGGGACTTCCTCAGGAAGGGCCCGCGCTTCTACCGGACGTATCGCCGCCGGATGCGCGAGCGGGCCGACCGCCCCTAGGACCCGATCTTCGGCGGGAAGGGCTCGAGCCCGGCGTTCCAGGGGCCGGGCCTGTAGATGTCGAGGTTGTTCTCCTCCATCTCGCGATGGAGCCGATCGAAGATGCCGCCCCCCGAGTGCAGCGCCTCCTTCAGCTCCTCCCTGGAGCGCTGGCGCAGGTGCCAGTGGAAGAAGAGCTGCTGGTCGGTGATTCCGAAGTCCACCTCGGCGGGAATGCGGGTGATCCAGTCGATGAAGGCAGGGCTGAAGAGCTCGCGTAGCGCGACCGGATCGTGGTCACGCGGGACCGTGGCGATGAACCGCTTGTTGAAATCGAGGCTCTCGAACTCGACCCGGCGCCGCGAATGGCGATCGAGCGTGTCCCCCGGGGTGCGCTCGATCGACTCGACGTCGAAGACCGGAACCACGGTCGCCAGGTCCGGCATGTGCGATTTGACCAGCACTGCGGCGGGGAGCACCGCCTTCCGCCCCCAACCGCCCTCCTCGTGCTCGTCGGCGTCGCAGGAGGAGCCGAAGAATCCGTCGCTGAGCTCTCCGGTGATCCGATTCGTCCCTCCGGGGCAGAGCGCCACCGGAGCACCCACCGGGTTGATGCCGCCGATCGGCTCGTAGCGGAGGCCGCGCTCCTGCGCCAGGCCGGAGACGATCGCGGCCCACTCCTGCGCCTCGGCGTTGGCGCTCAATCGATCCGGACCAGGTCGTCGCGACCCTGGGCCTCGAGCAGGGCCTTGTAGCGGGGGAAAGCGGGCTTGGTGAGAGGCACCAGCTTGAGGATCTTCGCAACCGGGCCGCTGGCCTTGATCTGACCGCGAGCGAGCGCGGTCGTCACGTTGACCTGCCCCAGCCAGAAGCGGTGCGCGGTGTCCGCCTCCATGCTCATCACCACCTCCGGCTCCATCTCGGTTTCGCCGAACTCGACGTCGGTGGGCTCGTCCTCCTTGAGCCGGACGGTGATCGTCGAGTCGGGGTCGCTGTGCCGGTACTGCACGATCGTGTTCGCCTGGCGGAACTTGGGCGCGAGCTCATCGTCCGCGGCGAGCTCGGTGAACAGCTCACCGATCGTGTCGTAGACCTCCTGCGCGTCCTTGAAGTAGCCCAACTCTCACCTCGCGGTCCGGGAGGCCCATCCTATTCGGGCCGCGTTGCCGCCTAGGGGTCCTGGTGGACCACGGGCACCGAGCCACCGCCGAAGATCGACGGGAAGTTCGGCGCGACCGTGCAGGCCGCGTAGGCGGAAGGGCCAGGACTGGCGGGGGTGCCGCCCGGGAAGTTCGGGCCCACCTGGTCCGGACTCGTCGGGTTGACGAGCGACGAGAACGGGAACTGGCCGCTCTCCTCCTGCGGCGGGCTCGACGCCGGGTTGTGGGTGACCGGCTGGCCGCCGAAGGTGTTGTTGCAGTCATGGCTCGGGAAGATCTCGGCCTGGGTGCTCGGGTAGAAGCTGCCGATCGCAAACGGCTGCAGGTACCCGTTGCCGCGGTTCGTGGCAATGCGGTTCTGGTAGATCGATAGGGACTCGGCGGTGAAGATGGTCATCTGACGCGAGAGGTGAAGCGGTGCGCTCTGTCCCGCTTGGGACGGCAGGAAGTCGGCCGTCGAGGATGACGGGTTGGAGAGGAAGTCCCCGACCACAGGGGCCTGGTAATCGAGCCAGCGCAATAGCGGGTTGAAGTTGGCCAGGAAGGGATCGAGGCCGTCCATCACCGGGCGCAGCTCGCGAACGAAGCCCTGCAGCGACGGGAGCCCGGTCGCGGACGCCTTGATCAGCGGATCGAAGTTCTTGAACAGCTTGCGCGCGTACGGCGCCAGCCGGCGGACATCGTGAAGGGTCGGGCTCAGATTGCGCGCGACCGGTCTCAGGTCGTGGAAGACCGGTCGGGCGTCCTCCGCGAAC
>DATDKZ010000150.1:0-13791 GCA_036519575.1 Actinomycetota bacterium
CGTCGAGGCTGGGGCCCGCCGACGGCCTCCGGCGCTTCCGGCGACGGGCCCTGTGGCGACTTGCGGCCCGCGACCTGGCAGGCGCGCCGGTCGAGGGAGTCGTGGCAGAGATCAGCAGCATCGCGGAGGCGTGCCTGTCACTGGCGTGCGGGAGCGTTGCCCCAGAAGGACTCGCGGTGGTCGGGCTGGGCAAGCTCGGGGGGGCAGAGCTCAACTACGCCTCGGACGTCGACGTGCTCTTCGTATCTCAGAGAGGCGGGGGAGGGCGAGAGACGGAGCGGCACGACCGGGCCGAGCGAGAGGCCGCGGAGATCATCCGCCTGCTCTCCGAGGCAACGGCCGAGGGCATCGCGCTCCGGGTCGATACGACGCTTCGTCCCGGGGGCCGGGGAGGGGCGCTCACTCGCTCGCTCACGGCGATGCGTGAGTACTACGAGTCGCAGGCGATGACCTGGGAACGGCAGGCCTTGATCAAGGCCCGGCCCGTGGCCGGCGACCTCGAGCTGGGGCGGGCCTTCGTGGAGATGGTCACTCCGTTCGTATATCGGGAGGAGCTTCCCCCGCAGGCGATCGAGGAGGTCCGCCGGGTGAAGGTCCGCCTGGAGGAGTACGTACGAGCCCGGGGCAAGACCGGAACCGAGGTCAAGAGAGGGTGGGGCGGGATCCGCGACGTGGAGTTCGCCGTCCAACTCCTCCAGATCGTCCACGGCCGTCGAGACGAACGGCTCCGACAGCCGAACACCCTGCGCGCGCTCTCGGTCCTGGCCAGCGAGGGGTACGTGGCCGAGGACGACGCCGGGGCCCTGGCCGGCGCGTATCGGTTCCTGCGAAGACTGGAGCATCGCCTCCAGATGGTCCGCGACCTCCAGACCCACGAGCTCCCCGCCGACCGGGCATCGCTTGCCAGGCTGTCTCGCTCGCTCGATCTGGACGGACCCGATGAGCTGAAGGCCGAGTACGGCCGGCAGACCTCACTCGTCCGGGGGTTGCACGAGCGACTGTTCTACCGGCCCCTGCTCGAGGCCTTTGCCGGGCCGGCGGCGCCTCGGCCGGGTGTCGATCGCCCAGCTACCGAGGAGCTGCTGGCTGGGCTGGGATTCCGCCAGCCGAGCGCCGCGTACGTGGTGCTCGGCCGGGTGATGGATCCGTCCACGCGCGTGGGAAAGGTCCTGACCCACGTGTTCCCCGTCATGGCCCCGGCGCTGGCCCTGGCCTCGAATCCAGATGCCGCGCTCGTTCGACTGGAGCGGGTGGCCGAGGCCATGACCGCCACCGGCGAGCGAAGTCTCCCGGACGCACTCGCTTCGGACCCCGGCGTGGCGAAACGGATGGCCCATGCGATCTCCGCCAGCTCCTTCGCCACCGACCTTCTGGCGGCCCGGCCCCAACGGGTGGTGGCATTGGCCGGCGGAGCCGAGGGCGTCGACGCGGAGGCGGCGCTCGTCGAGGTCGTCGGACGATACGCGGCTCGAGAACTGGAACCGAAAGACACCGGACGCGCGCTGACGCGGGTGGCCGATCGGGTCGTCCACGAGGCCCTGGAGGCGGCAGGGGCCGACCTTCCCTTCGCCGTCATCGGCTTGGGGAAGCTGGGTGCCGAGGAGCTGAACTTCGCCTCCGACCTCGATCTCGTGTTCGTCTACGAGGGGGAGGGGCCGGAGGACCTTCGACGCGGGGGGGAGATCTCCGAGGGTGTGCTCCAATGGATCCGCGGGGGCGGGTGGGAGCCCGACGCCGGCCTCCGGCCGGAGGGCCGGTCTGGGCCCCTCGCACGCTCGTTCGCCGCGTACCTCGAATACCTGGAGCGATACGCGGAGACCTGGGAGTTCCAGTCACTCCTGCGGACCAGGTTCATCGCCGGCGACGAGGGACTGGGGCGGCGGTTCTGTTCCTTGGCAGAGGATCTTGCGTACCCGGAGTATCTCTCGCTCGACCGGTCGGGCGAGATCCTCCGGATGCGCGAACGGATCGAGCGGGAGCGTGTTCGACCGGCCGACGCGGCGCGGTTCCATTTCAAGCTTGGGTATGGATCGCTGGCCGACGTGCAGTTCGCCGTGGAGCTCTCGCTGATGCGCCACGGGGGGCGGCACCCGGAGGTCCGGACGCCCCGGACCTTCGAGGCCATCGAGAAGCTGGCCGCGGCTCGGTTGATCGAGGACAGCGTGGCCCGCGAGCTCGGCGAGGCCTTCGTATTCCTGTCGGATGTGAAGAACGCGTTGGAGGTGGACCGCAGGCTGCATGCGGAGGCCGTCCCGGCATCGGTGGAGGAACAGACGGCCCTGGCCCGGCGGCTGGGCTACGAGGAGTACCCGCGACAGAGCTTCCTGGACGACTACCGGCGGATCACGCGCAGGGCACGGCACGCCATGCAGCGCGTGTTCTCCGAGGGGTTCGAGGCTGCGGACTGAGATCATCGTGACCAGAACGAGAGCCGGCCCGAAGGCCGGCTCTCGCGGATCTCAGCTCCGATGACCGTCACAGGTCGTAGTACAGGGCGAACTCGTGGGGGTGCGGGCGCAGGCGGACCGCATCGAGCTCGTTCGTCCGCTTGTACTCGATCCAGGTGTCGATCACGTCCTGGGTGAACACTCCACCCTCCAACAGCCATTGGTGGTCGGCCTCGAGCGCGTCGAGCACCTCCTCGAGGGAGCCCGGCACCTGCTTGACCATGGCTTTGTCCTCTGGCGGCAGGTCGTACAGGTCCTTGTCGATCGGCTCGGGTGGCTCGATCTTGTTCTTGATGCCGTCGAGGCCTGCCTGGAGCTGGGCCGCGAACGACAGGTACGGGTTGCACGAAGGGTCGGGGGTCCGGAACTCCAGGCGCTTGGCCGCAGGCGTCTTGTAGTACACGGGGATCCGTACGCACGCCGACCGGTTCCGCTGCGAGTAGACGAGGTTGATCGGGGCCTCGTACCCGGGCACGAGCCGGCGGTAGGAGTTGGTGGTCGGCGCGGCGAATGCCAGTAGCGACGGCGCGTGGGTCAACAGCCCACCGATGTACCACCTCGCGGTGTCACTGATGCCGGCGTAGCCGACCTCGTCCCAGAACAGGTTCTCGTCGTTCCGCCACAGGCTCTGGTGGGTGTGCATGCCCGAGCCGTTGTCCATGAACAGCGGCTTCGGCATGAACGTCACGGTCTTGCCCGCGGCGAGTGCGGTGTTCTTGACCACGTACTTGTACTTCATGACCTTATCGGCCATCCGGAGCATCGTGTCGTACCGAATGTCGATCTCGGCCTGGCCGGCCGTGCCGACCTCGTGATGGTGCACCTCGACCTCCACGCCGACCTTCTGGAGGTTCAGGACCATCTCGGTTCGCAGGTCCTGGTAGTGATCCATCGGCGGGACGGGGAAGTAGCCCTCCTTGTACCTGGGCTTGTATCCGAGGTTCTTGCCACCTTCCTCTGCCCCGGAGTTCCACACGCCCTCGATCGCATCGATGAAGTAGTAGCCCTCGTGCTGATTCTGGTCGAACCGGATCGAGTCGAAGATGTAGAACTCGCACTCTGGTCCCCAGTAGGAGATGTCGGCGATGCCGCTTTGCTTCAGGTACAGCTCGGCCTTCCGCGCGATCGAGCGCGGGTCACGCGTGTAGGTCTCGCCGGTGATCGGATCCCGGACGAAGCAGTGGATGGCCAGCGTGGAGTGCTTCGTGAACGGGTCGAGGTAGGCGGCCTCCGGGTCGGGCACCAAGAGCATGTCCGACTCCTGGATCTCCTGGAACCCGCGGATCGAGGACCCGTCGAACCCGTAGCCGTCGTCGAAGCCTGCCTCGGACAGCTCGGCGATGGGGATGGAGAAGTGCTGCATCAGCCCCGGTAGGTCGCAGAACCGCAGATCGACGATCTCGGCTCCCGCGTCCTTGGCCAGGGAGAGGACATCTTTCGGTGTGGTCACCGCGCCTTCCCCCTTCCGTCTCGTTGACGGAGCAAGGGTATGGGCCAGCCGGCGCGGCCAGGTTTCCGCCGCGTAAACAGTTCGTTACGGCAGGGCCGCGCGAGCCTCCGGCGGCATCTCCGGCGTCGGTTCCCAGTCGCGGAGGAGCTCGGCCAGCTTGATCAGGATGGCGGCGCCGCCCGCCAGCTCCACGAGGCGGCCGACCGGGGTCTTGAAGAACGGGTGGCGCACGATCAGGGGAACGCTGACGATGAGCATCCGTGCGGCGAGGGATCGAAGGAACCGTCCCTGCGGGGTGGCCAGCCACCTGCGGACCTCGTCAACCCCGTCATCGACGGCCGACTCCAGTTCATGACCCCACCGACGGAAGTCTCGCTCGGACGGCAGCCTCGATCCCATCGCACGGAACGTTCCCGTCCGCCGGAGGGGCGAAACCTCCGAGCGGACATCCGACGCGTCTGCCGAGCGGTTAGACATCGGCGGCCCGATAGCCCACGCCGCGAACCGTCTCGATCAGGCTCTCGTACTCGGGACCGAGCTTGGAGCGCAGCCGGCGGACGTGGACGTCCACCGTTCGCGTCCCGCCGTAGAAGTCGTATCCCCAGACCTCGCGGAGGAGGGCCGGGCGGGTGAACACCCGGCCGGGCCGCGACGCGAGGTACCGGAGCAGCTCGAACTCCTTGAACGTGAGGTCCAGGGCCCGGCCGGCTACGGTCACCTGGTAGGTGTCCGTGTCGAGTGTCAGCCTCCCCAGGCGGACGGTGCTCCCCTCGCCGGTGCCCGCCCGGCGCCTGAGCATCGAGAGCCGGACCCGGATCTCGGTTTCGGGGGCGGAGGGGTACAGGACCTCGTCGGCCACCTGATCCCAGGCGAACCGATCCAGATCCCGCCGTTCCACCACCGCTATCGCCGGAGTCCGCCCCCCCGCCTCCCGGAGGGCCCGGAGCACGGCGTGGCCCTGCCCCGGGTTCTCCGCCGCGTCCACCAGGACCAGCTCGGGCGAGAGGTCCAGGGCATCGGCCAGGGACGCCACCGCGAGCGGTTCCGACTTCACGTCGAGCCCGACCGAGCCGAGTGCGGGGAGGACATCGTGGGGGAAACGATCGGACAGGAGGACGATGGCGGCCACGATCAGCCGAGGGTAACAGGGGGCGAGGCCACGGTACGCTGGCGATGATGGCCACGGTGAGCGTTCGCCTGTTCGCGGCCCTTCGGGAGCTGGCCGGCGACGCTCACGTGCAGGCCGAGGGCCGCTCAGTGGGCGAGGTCGTCGCTTCGCTGTCCGAGCGGTACGGCGAGCGCTTCGCCAGCGTGGCCCGAGCCGGCTCGGTGGTGGTGAACGGCGAACGCGCCTCCGAGGATCGTCCGCTCGCCGGTGGCGAGGAGGTTGCGCTCCTCCCGCCCGTTTCGGGTGGGGCCTGAGCGGCATCCCACGCTCGACTGTCATACTCCTTCGGCATGCGCCGGTTCGACCGCGTCCTGTTGATCGTGAACCCGGTGGCCCGGACGGTGTCCCGGCCGACCATGGCCGTCATCGAGAAGGCGCTGTCGGCCGACTTCAAGCTTGAGGTTCTGGAGACGGCGGAGCGCGGTCACGCCACCGAGGTGGCCGCACAGGCCGCCCTCGACGGCCTCGACCTGGTGGTCGTGTTCTCGGGTGACGGGACGATCAACGAGGTGGTCAACGGGCTCGCCGGAACGGACGCGGTTCTCGGCGTCATCCCCGGCGGCGCGACGAACATCCTCGCCCAAGCTCTCGGCATGCCGCTCGACCCGGTGGACGCGACTGGTGTGCTGATTGCCCGAGCCCTCGACGGGCAGGCTCGCAAACTCACCCTCGGTGTGGCCGACGGGAGGTATTTCGGAGTGAACTGCGGCGCCGGGGTCGACGCCGCGGCCATGGCCCGCCTCGACTCGAAGTTCCCCAAGACCAAGAAGGCCTTCGAGCGGGCGGCATTCCGCGCCGTGGCCCGGGAGGTGATCGCGAGATATGCAGGCCGGTTCCCCGATCTCACGGTGAGCGTGGACGGTGACGAGCCCGTGCCGGCCATCTCCGTGCTGATCGGGCGGACCGATCCGTACACCTACTACAAGGGCCGCGGCGTTCGGGTCACCCCGCAAGCGTCGTTAGAGGAAGGACTCGACGTCCTGTCCGCTCGCACGCTTCCACGCCGCAGGGTGCTGCGGATCGCGTGGCAGATGTTCGGCTCCGCCCGCCACGTCAAGGGCCGCGACATGGACTACCACCATGATGCCTCGCACGTCGAGGTGACGTCGGAGCGGCCGTTCCCGGTCCAGGTCGATGGCGACGTCATGGGCGACCGGACGGTGCTCTCGGTCGGTCTGGCCCGAGACGCGCTGTGGGTGGTGGCCTAGTCCAACCGGTCGACGTCCTGGTCGGCGGCCTCCCGCTGGTGGATCCCGCACTCCCACTTCGACAGGCCGGCCCATCGCCCGGCGCGTTCCGGCTCGCCCACGAACCGCGTCCGGGTGCACGGCGCGCAGCCGATCGACGCATACCCCAGGTCGTACAACGGGTTGTGGGGCAGGCCGTGCGCCTCCAGGTACGCCCACGCGTCGCCCCGGGTCCAGTTGACCACCGGGTTGACTTTGACGATGAACCTTCCCGGCTCGAGCTCGTACCGCTCCACGATCGGCGCGTTGGCCCGGGTCGGTGAGGAGTCGCGCCGGAAGGCCGTGATCCAGGCGTCGAGGCCCCGCAGCGCCTCGAACATGGGCCGGACCTTGTTGATCTCGCAGCACAGGGCGGGATCGCGTTCGTACAGGCGAGGGCCGTACGCGCGTTCCTGCGACTCGACCGTGTGTTCCCCGACCAGTTCGACGACGTTCAGCCCGAGCTGGTCGGCGAGCTGCTGCTTGAACGCGAGCGTCTCGGCGAAATGAAAGCCGGTCTCGAGGAACACGACGGGGACGTCCGGCCGGATCCGGGTGGCCATGTGGATCACACACGTGCCTTCGGCCTGGAACGCGGAAGCGATCGCGATCCGATCCAGCCTGGAGTCCTCCACCGCCCACCGGACGATCTCGCTCGGACGGGCCGACTCGAAGCGCTCGTTTTGCTCGACTACGTCGCCGTCGCTGAGCAGCGTCTTCAAGGCTGGGGCCGCCTTCCCTCGGGGGACCGGAGTATAGCCGGGGGCACGTCCGGGCCGCGCCCGGGCCCGCCGGGCCCACGGCTATGCTCTTTCGTCCGGAACGGACGTACCGAGGAAGGCGGATCCATGACCCCGAACGAGACCATCGCGCCGCACGGCGGGACGCTGGTCGACCTGCTCGCACCGGGCCCGGAGGCAGAGAGGCTGGCCGCGGAGGCCGGTCACTACCCGAAGCTCGACGTCGGCGAACGTGAGCTCTCGGACCTGGAGATGCTTACGGTGGGCGCGCTCTCCCCGCTCACCGGGTTCCAGGGAGAGAAGGACTACCACTCGATCCTGGAGACGATGCATCTGACCGACGGACTGCCCTGGACCATCCCCGTGACGCTCTCCCTCACGGACGAGGACGTGAAACGGATCGGGGGCGCCGACGCCGTGACGCTCACCGGCGGCGGCCGCGGTCCACTCGCCGTGCTCGAGGTGCGGGAGGTCTTCCGCCGCGACAAGAAGAAGGAGTCGCTGGGGGTCTTCCTCACCGAGGATCTGGACCACCCGGGGGTTCGCGCCCTGCACGATGGGGGCGATTACTGCGCGGCGGGCGAGGTTCGGGCCATCCGGCTCCCGGAGCATCGAGACTTCGAGGCGTATCGGCGCACCCCGGAACAGACTCGAGCCGAGTTCGCCCGCCGGGGGTGGCGGACCGTCGTGGGATTCCAGACCCGGAACCCCATCCACCGGGCACACGAGTACATACAGAAGTGCGCGCTTGAGACCGTCGACGGGTTGCTCGTGCATCCGCTCATGGGCGCGACGAAGGGCGACGACGTGCCGGCCGAGGTCCGCATGCGGTGCTACGAGGTCCTCTTCGAGCATTACTATCCGAAGGATCGCGCCCTGATCTCGGTGTTCCCGGCGGCGATGCGGTATGCGGGCCCCAAGGAGGCCATCTGGCACGCCATCTGCCGCAAGAACTACGGATGTACGCACTTCGTTGTGGGACGGGACCACGCGGGTGTGGGCGAGTATTACGGCACGTATGACGCACAGAGGATCTTCGAGGAGTTCGAACCGGGCGAGCTCGGCATCACACCGCTCATGTTCGAACACTCCTTCTGGTGCAACCGGTGCGAAGGCATGGCCACCCCGAAGACGTGCCCGCACGGCGAGGGGGACCGCGTCTTCCTCTCGGGCACGAAGGTTCGGGAGATGCTGCGAAACGGCGAGCGCCCTCCGGCCGAGTTCTCGCGTCCGGAGGTGGCCGAGGTCCTCATCGAGGCCATGCGGGAGTCGCCGGCACCGTAGGCCCTAGCCGGCCAGCTCCTCGGACAGCAAGCCCATCACGAACGAGTCGACGTACAGCCCCCCGACGAACTGGGAGCGGCGGAGGGTGCCCTCGACCTTGAATCCGACCCGTTCGTAGACCCGGAGGGCACGGGGATTGACGGAGAAGACGTTGAGCTCGATCCGTTGAAGGTTCATGTGCCGGAACCCGAACCGGCACAGCGTACGCATCGCGTCGGTCGCGTACCCCCGGTGCCAGTACGGCTTTCCGATCCAGATGCCCAGGATCGCCGCACGGTTGCGGGCCTCGATGGCCTCCAGGCTGCATCCCCCCAAGGCCTGGCGGTCCTCGAGCCGCTCGATGACGAACACGAGCCGTTCCTCCTTCCCCCGGGCGGATTCGACGAATTCTCGGTACGCCTGGCGGGACTGCGGCATGGCGACCCCGATCCCCTCGAGGACCCCGGGGTCGATGAACAGCTCGTTCAGGAGTCCGTAGTCGGAGGCCTCGTGCGCCCGGAGCCGCACGAGCGAACCCTCGAGGGCCGCCTCCGGGCCGCCATCGCGCATCTGGCCAGGATATCGCCCCTGGTCAGGGCAGCGATGCGGTCGTTGGCAGGTTGCCCGGCCGGGGGGCGGGTGGTAGCCTCCGCTCGCCCTGAGGCGGCGCCCCTGACGACCGCGAGGAGGCCCGGACGACCGCTCCTGGGAGAAGGCTTCGATCGTTGTTCGCGCTTGCCGTCGTGGCGGGCTTCCTGGCAGCCTCCTCCACTTTCGCCCACGCGCAGTCCGATCTGGACTCGGCCAGGGCCCGGCTCGCGGCAGCCCAGTCCCGGCTGGACCAGGCCACCGCCGCCTGGCAGGACGCCGTGACCCGCCTGTCTCGAACCCAGGACGAGCTCACCGCCACGCAGGCGGAACACGATCGTCTCGCACGGCTGATCGACCGGATCCGGCTCCGCTTCCAGCGACGGGCCGTGCTGGCCTTCGAGACGGGGCCGGCCAGCACCTTGGACCTCTTGCTGTCGTCGAACTCCTTCTCGGAGTTCTCCGACCGCGTCGAGTTCTTGGGGAACATGGCACAGGCGGACTCCGACCTCGTGGTCGAGAACCGAGTGACCACCGAGCAACTGCGACGCACCGAGGTTCACCTGGCGGATCTGTCCAAAGAGCAGGCCACCCAGGTTGAGCAGCTCCGGGCGAGCCAGCAAGCGATCTCCTCCGAGGTCTCGGACCTCCAGGCCGAGGTAGACCGGATCCGCAAGCAGTACCAGCTGGCGGCGGTCCTTGGTCTGAACACCATCCCCGGCGCGCCGATCTCCACCTGCCCGGTCCAGGGACCGAACTCCTTCGTGGACTCTTTCGGCTGGCCTCGGTCGGGGGGCCGGGTCCACGAGGGGATCGACATGATCGCCCCGTACGGCACGCCGGTGGTCGCCGTCCAGCCCGGCAACGCCGTCCAGACCGCGAACAGCCTCGGAGGCCTGGCTGTGATCGTGTACGGACCGGGCGGCGACTGGACCTACTATGCCCACCTCTCCTCCTACGGCGCCACCGGGGGCGTCGGGGTCGGAACGGCGATCGGACACGTCGGGAGCACGGGGGACACCTCCGTGAACCACCTCCATTTCGAGTACCACCCGGGTGGTGGCGCGGCCGTCGATCCCTACCTCGCGCTTCTCGCCGTCTGCTGATCGAGCCGCACGTGGGCTCCCGGCCCTACAATCTGCTTGCCCACGGCCGATGGAGTAACGGTGACAGTTCAAGGCGGTAGCCGCCGGATCGATCGCATCCTCGAGCCGCAGTACGCGGAACGGCTGGACGCGATGTCCCTCGACGAACTGCGGAGCCGCCATGACGAGTGCCTCGCGGAGCGGGAGTACCTATCCCTCCTTCGCCGCCTGGTCCAGGGCCGCGCTGAGATCCTGAAAGCCGAGGTCGAGCGGCGCGGCGGGACCGGGCAGGAGGGCACGCTGGTGGAGCGCCTGTCGAAGGTCCTCTCCTCCGAGGGCCACGTGACCTCGCGGGGGGAAGCCGTGAAGGTCGGGCTGCCGGAGGAGGAGCTGCTCCAGGCACGTCGGCGAGTGGAGCGCCTGGCCATGGATGCCGGCCTGTCCGACCCGACCGCGCTCGATGATCGGCGGCTGAGTGGGGCTGTGGACGTGCTCGAGGCCGAGGAGCACGAGGTCTCCCGGGACCGCTCCGCCGTGATCGACGTCCTGGACCGGGTCCAGGACGAGCTCAAACGGCGGTACAAGGAGGACCCCTCCCTCGTCCTGTCCTGAGCCTGCCCTGAGCCTGCCCCGAGCCCGCCTTGTGGTTCGCTCGGGGGAACCTTCCAAGCCTTTCGTCCATCCTCCTCCACCTCTGGGGGATGGGTCTTTGGGCCGGAGGCCCTATGGACCCGGCCCATCGAGAACGGCAGGCTAATCCGGCATTTCGCCCTTCTCGCTGCGATAACGTCCGCGCCGATGACAGAGAAAAACCTTCCCCAGACGGTTCTCGGGGTCCCCGACCCCGAGCTCCCGACCGTCCACGAGCAGCTCAAGGTGTTCGCGCGGGAGCTGGGGGAGCTCTACCAGCTGGAGCGGCGGCGGAGCGCCGAGCTCGAGACGGTCCTGTCCAGCCTTCAGGAGTCCTATATCGCCACGATGAAGAGCCTCGCCCTGGTGATCGAGGCCAAAGACCGGACCACCCGGGGACATCTGGAGCGAACGCAGGTCCTCGGGATGGCGCTGGCCCGGCGGGTGGACCCCGCGCTGGCCGAGGCCGTGGAGCTCGCGTACGGGTTCTTCCTGCACGATCTGGGAAAGGTCGGCATCCCCGAGGACATCCTGTGCAAGGCGGGCCCCCTCTCGGGAGACGAATGGGCGCTCATGCGAGGCCATCCCGTGATCGGCGCCCAGATCGTGGCCCCGATTCGGTTCCTCGGTGAGGCCACCCAAGTCATCCGGCATCACCACGAGCGCTTTGATGGCACTGGGTATCCCGACGGCTTGGCCGGCCGAGACATCCCCCTTCCGGCCAGGATCTTCGCCGTTGCGGACTCCTTCGACGCCATCATCAGCGACCGGCCGTACCGGCGCGCCCGCCCGATCGAGGTGGCCCTGGAGGAGATCGAGGAAGGCGCTGGCACCCAGTTCGACCCCGAGGTCGTGGAAGCATTCGTCTCGCTCGTCCAGGGTGACTCGCTCACCGCCATCGAGGGCGACGACCCCGACCGGCTCGCGCACGTCGGGTAGCTCCCCCTAGGCTTCCAGGGATGGCCTCGGGAACCGTCCTCGTTCGCGTGCTTCGGTCTGAGCTGGAGGAATCCGTCCACCTCGGGCACGTCGCCGTGTGCGACGGGAACGGCCATCTTGTGGCATGGGCCGGGGATCCCCATCGCGTGGTATTCGCCCGCTCGTCCATGAAACCGGTCCAGGCCGCCGTCTCGCTGGGCGCGATCGGCGGTGGCCTGGGCGACGACCTCGTAGCGGTGATGTGCGCCTCGCACAACGGAGAGCCTGTTCACGTGGCGGCGGTCCGGCGGCTGCTTCGGGCAGCCGGCCTGGGGCTGTCCGCACTCCGCAACCCGCCCGGGTGGCCGCTCGATCCCCGATCCATGGCCAAGGCCGGAAGGCCCCGCCGGGTGCTGCACAATTGCTCCGGCAAGCATGCCGGGATGGTCGCCGGCTGCGAGCGGCAGGGCTGGGACCTCGGGGGGTACCGTTCGGCGACCCACCCCCTCCAGCGAAGGATCCTCCGAGCGGTGCGCGGCCTGACCGGATTCGACGATATCGCGGTCGGCGTCGACGGCTGCGGCGTCCCCGTCCACGGGATGCCGCTGTTCAGGATGGCCACGCTGTACGCCCGGCTCGGAAGCCCACAGTCCTTCGGGGCACTCGGCCAGCGGATCGCCGAATGCTCCGCCGCCATGCGAGCCCACCCGTATCTCGTCGCCGGCAGGAACCGGACCGATACCGCCGTCATGGAGCGCTCGGCGGACCTCCTGGTGAAGTCCGGTGCGGAAGGGCTGGCCTGCGCGGCCGTGCCGCAAGCCGGCCTCGGGGTGGCGGTGAAGGTCGCCGACGGCGGCGAACGGGCGTCGGGACCGGCGCTCATCCGAGCCCTTGAGCTCGTCGGAGCGCTCCCCGAGGCCGAGCTCGGGGAGCTGGCGCGCTTCGCCCGCCGCCCGGTGCTGGGCGGGGGTGACCAGGTGGGCGAAGTGGTGGCCGAGTTCCGTCTCCGCCGGGCCCGCGGCGACGCGTAACACGGCTCGGCCATCGATGGCCAGGGTGCAGGTGCAGCCCTATCCGCAGGGTCGCGTAGCATCGTGAGCATGACCTCCTCGATGGCTTCTCCGGCACGGTCCCGCGTGGCCGTCGTCAGCTTGCACACCTCGCCCCTCGATCAGCCGGGCACGGGCGACTCGGGCGGGATGAACGTCTACATCCGGGCGGCGGCCGATTCCCTTGCGGCACGAGGAGTAGGCGTGGATGTCTTCACCCGGTGCCAGGGAAGGGGCGGGCCCGACATCGAGAAGCTCGCCTCGGGGTCGCGGATCATCCAAGTCAAGGCGGGTCCATGCGCCCCAGTAGCGAAGGAGGAGCTCCCCCGGTTCCTACCGGAGTTCCTCGGTGGCGTCCTGCGCCGCCAGGAGGCGGAGTCATCGCGCTACGACCTGGTCCACTCCCACTACTGGCTGTCGGGATGGGTGGGACGGAGCACCAAGGAGATCTGGCGTATCCCGCTGGTGGCCTCGTTCCATACCCTGGGCAAGGTGAAGAACGCTTCGCTGGCCCCCGGAGAGCGACCGGAGTCTGCGGCTCGCCTGGCTGGTGAGGAAGCCGTCATCGGTGACGCCGACCGCATCATGGCCGCGACCCCGGCCGAGGCGGCCCAGCTGGTCCGGCTGTACACGGCCGACCCGGGGCGTATCAGCCTGGTTCCGCCGGGGGTCGATCACCAGCTCTTCTTCCCCAGGCCGAAGGACGAGGCCAAGGCCAGGCTCCACCTTGCGGGGGTTCGGCTGCTGCTGTTCGTGGGCCGGCTCCAGGCGCACAAGGGCCCGGACATCGCCATCCGCGCCCTGGCCGAAATGGGGGCCCGTGACCCGGAGGGCACGGTCGACGTGGTGCTTGCTGTGGTGGGAGGACCGAGCGGAGCCGGCCACGGGATCGAGGTCGGCCGGCTCATGGAACTGGCGGCCGCACTCGGGGTTGGCGAGCGGGTGATGTTCTTCCCCCCGCAACCGCAGAGCCGGCTGGCCGACTTCTACGCCGCCGCCGAAACGGTGCTGGTCCCGTCCCGCTCCGAGTCCTTCGGCCTGGTGGCGCTGGAGGCGCAAGCCTGCGGGACCCCGCCCGTCGCCGCAGACGTGGGCGGGCTCCGCTATGTCGTCGCCGACGGCGTGACGGGCTTCCTGGTGGAGGGACACGACCCCGGCGACCATGCCGAGCACGTGCTCCAGCTGCTCCGCGACCCCCGGAGGGCGGCGCGGATGGGCCGGGCGGCG
>DATDKZ010000151.1:0-10680 GCA_036519575.1 Actinomycetota bacterium
TCCCTGGCCGAGGCCGCGACCTCGAGGTCGGACTCCGCGTCCATGAGGGCGGTCAGGACATCGAGCACGGACTGCTCGTCGTCTGCGATCAAGACCCTGATGCGATCCATGGGGCCCTCATCTCGGGGGGCGATCATGCTACTCGTATCGAGGTATCGGCGGGAGACACTTAACCAGTACATAGCTCCCCGGGTTCATCTTCGGCATCCGACCTTCGGGTGATTTGGCCAGGGCCTCCCTGGCGTCGGACCTAGGTCCCGCGTCCGTCCAGGTCGGCGAGCGTCACGGGCTCCCCGATTCGGCCGACACGGGAAACCCGCAGGCAGGGCTATAGAAACGGGAGGAACTGCCCTTGATACTTCCGTGCGGAGCGAGCGCGATCGGAGGCCTCAGTGGGAACCGTGGTGGAGATGCAGACTCGATCGGCCAGGCCGTCCCCGGAATCAGAGAGCGAACCGCCCGACGAGTCGTACCTGCCCAACCCGCTTCGGGTCCTCATCGCCGACGACGAGCCTGAGGTGCGGGAGATCCTGATCAGCGTGGTCGACGCGGACCCGGGCCTGGAACTGGCCGGCGTGGCCGCGGACGCCGAGAAGGCGGTCGAGGTGGCCCGGGTGACTCGACCCGACGTGGCCCTCCTGGACGTGAGCATGCCCGGTGGCGGGGGAGTCAGGGCAGCGTTGGGGATCGGATGGCGATCGCCGCGGACGCACATGGTGGCTCTCTCGCTGCATGAGGACCGGGCCACGATCGTCGACATGATTCGCGCCGGCGCGACCGGCTACGTGGTGAAGGGGGCGAGCTGCGAGGAGATCCTCGAGGCGCTCCGCTGGGCCGCGCAGGGTCGTGGCTACTTTCCCCTCGACGTGGTCCGAACGCTCGCGGGGGCGGAGGCGGCCATCCCGGAGACCGCATGGCTCGACGGCGCTGAGGTCCCCCACGTCGTCCGGCCACGAGCGGTGTCTGCGCGCACACCGGGAAGGCACATCGGCCGTGTCGTCATCGACACGGACGCGCGCGAGGCCTACGTGGACGGCGAGGCGGCCGAACTGACGCGGCTGGAGTTCGATCTTCTGGACATGCTGACCGCGCGGCCGGGGGTTGTGTTCACGCGCCAGAAGCTGCTGGAACTGGTCTGGGGTCCGGACTGGTTCGGCGACGACAACGTGGTGGACGTTCACGTCTCCAGCCTGCGGCGCAAGATCGGAGATGATCACCGGTCGCCGAGGTTCATCCAGACGGTGCGCGGTGTCGGCTACCGGATCGGCGACGGCTCCTGATCGAGGCTCCGCCGAACGCCGTCGATCCACCCGAACGACAACGCCTCGTCCACGGCCTCCGGCCAGGTGATGCTGGGCTTCCCCGAGCCCTTCTTGTGGAACCCGACCAGGAGCTCCTTCGTCGTTGCGTGGTGCGCCTCCAGCCATTCGCGCAACGCCCATGGCGTGGAGAAGAATCTGGGTCGCATCGGTTCATTCCATTACATCGGCCGAGCCGCACCGGGGCGGCGGTACCATCTCGCCGATGCCCGAAGCCACTCCACCTGTCAGGCCCCTCCTCCGGGGGTGGATCCACCTGGTCGCGTTCTTCGTCTCGATCCCCGCCGGCGTGGTGCTGGTGCTCCTTGCTGAGGATGCCGCCGCCCGCGCGGCCGCCACCGTCTACGCGCTGAGCCTCACCGCAGTGTTCGGTGCCAGCGCGGCGTACCACCGCGTGCGATGGTCGCCCGAGGCGAACCGCCGCATGAAACGGCTGGATCACTCGATGATCTTCGTGCTGATCGCAGGGAGTTACACGCCGATCAGCATCCTCGTGCTTCACGGACCCTGGTCCGTCGCGATCCTGTCGATCGCCTGGCTCGGGGCGGCCCTGGGCATCGCGCTGAAGCTGGTAAGGATCGACGGCCTCCACGTGGTGACCGGGATCCTGTACATGGCACTCGGATGGCTCGCCGCGATCGCGCTCCCACAGCTCCTACGAGGGATGACGCTCTCTCAGTTCCTGCTGATGCTGACCGGTGGGCTTCTCTACACGGCGGGAGCGATCGTCTTCGCCAGCAAGCGCCCGGACCCGAGTCCGGCGACGTTCGGATTCCACGAGGTGTGGCACGCGTTCATGGTGGCCGCCGCGGCCTGCCATTTCACGATGATCGCTTTGCTGCTCCGGACCGTGGCCTAGAGCACCGTCGGGACCCGGCCGGCGATCGTCGTTCCCCGTCCTGGCTCGGACCGGATCTCCAGGCCACCACCGAGGGCCTCCAGCCGGTCCGACATCCCTTGCAGACCGGTTCCGAGCTTGGTCTGTGCTGGATCGAAGCCGGCGCCGTCGTCCTGCACCCCGAACGTCAGCCACGGTCCGTCCACCTCGAGTCGGACCACCGCGCTCGAGGCGTTCGCGTACTTCGAGACGTTCTGAAGCGCCTCCAGGCAGCAGAAGTACACCGCGGCCTCGATCTCCTGATCATGGCGACCGATCGAATCCGGCCGGAGCTCCACGGGGACCGGGGTCTTTCGGATCTGTGCCTCCAGGGCGGCCGTGAGTCCCTGGTCCGCGAGGACCTGCGGGTAGATGCCCCGGGCAAGGTCACGGAGTGTGTCCAGCGCATCGGCCGTATCCGCTTGGAGCTCGGCGATCATCGATGCGGCCTTCTGGGGGTCCTTGTCGATCAGTTCGCCCACCAGTCGTTGTTTCACGGCCAGCGCCACCAGCTGTTGCTGCGCACCGTCGTGGAGGTTGCGCTCGAGGCGCCGCCGCACCTCGTCCTGGGCCGCCACCAGCCGTTGGCGCGACGCCCGAAGGTCCGAGAGCAGGGCCACGTTTCGCAGCACCAGGCCCGCTTGGGAAGCCAGGTCGGCGAGCAGCTTCTCCTCGGTAGGCGCGAGAGGCTCCATGGGTGGTTTGATGACCCTGAGCGCGCCGAGCAGCACGCCCTGGTGCCGAACCTGGGCCATGCTGGTGGCGGCGGCCACGCGACTGGCGGAAGGCATCGTCGGCAGCGCGTCTCCGGTGATCGCGACCGGCGAGGCGCTCGGCCCGCCCTCGGGCCACGACGCCGCGGGCCGGAGCTCCGATCCCACTCGCAGCCACACCTCGGTCCGGATGGCGCCGGTGCCCTCGGCCAGGATCCGGGCCATCCTGGGGAGCACGTCCTCGACCGAGTAGGTCTCTGCCACGCGCTCGGAGAATTCCGAGAGGACCTCGTACGGCGTCGCCCGCTTGCCGTACACCAGCCGGTTGGCGATGCCCTGGGCCCGCGTCCGCACCGGTTGGAAGGCCACCGCGACGACCGCCGTGGCCACTAGAGCCAGGCCCTCGGTCGCGCCGATGAACGCGCCGATCACCGCCACGAGCAGCACGTACACGGCGGTGATGAAGGCCGCCAGCCCGCCGTAGACGACGGCCCGGTTGATGATGACGTCGATCTCATACAGCCGGTAATGGAGGATGGCGATACCGATCGCAGCGAACAGGAACAGGAGCGCCAGATCGAAGAGCACTTGTGCGCCCACCTTGTTGGTGAAGATCGTCGCTATGAACGTGACGGCCACGAGCCCCGCGGCGGTGACGACCCACTTCAGCTGGAGTCGTTCGTCGCCCCTCGAGCGGGCGAACCTCCGAGCCAGCGCCACGAAGGACAGCAGGAACGCTACCGGGAGCGCCAAGATGAAGATCAAGAACAGCACCATCGCCAGGCTTCCGAAAGAGGATTCCCGGATCTCGCTCTCTATCGCGAACGGGCGTGCCCAGCTCACGGTGGCGAGCAGCATCGAGCTCCCAGTGACGAACACCAACAACGTGCCCTCGAACCAGGCCACCGGGCGCCAGCGGCGGCTCGGGACATGTCCCGTGGGAAACAGGAGGAACAGGATCGGGAGGACGCAGATGGGGATGGCCCACACCCAGCCGGAGAGCCATGCAAGGAGCCGCCCCACTGGGAGAGAGCCGGGGTCGACCTCGAGGGCGCGGAGCGCGTAGGCACGAGAGAACGTGCCCACCCCCAGCGCGAGCCCCGCAGCCAGAAACAGCCAGCCGATGGCGTTGTCCCGACGCCGAGAGGCGATGACCATACCGATCACCGGGACCGCCAGGGTCACGAGGACGTCGAGGACGGAGGCGAATGTCCAGGAGTCGGAAACCTCGGGGAGGGCGGCATGTCGGTCCACGTACGTGAAGGCCAGGCCGCCGAGGAGCAGGGCGATCGACAGGATGCCGATCGACCAGGCCGTCCGGCGAGCCGTCGACGCCTTCATGAACACCTCCCGGAGCCTATTCTGCGCCCTCCCGGTCAGCTGATGCGCGCCAGCACGTCGGGGACACCGCCCGGGGTCACCAGGCGGACCGGGATGCCCGCCCGGTCGAGCAGGCTGGCCGCCATGGCAGCCCGGTGTCCAGTTGCGCAGATCGTCCACGCCTCCTGATCCCGTGGGATGTCCGTGAGACGCGCATTGACGTCACCGACGAAGAGGTGGGTGCTGCCCTCGAGGTGGCCCGCGTCCCACTCGGTCTGCTGGCGGACGTCGATGACGTTCGCCCGCCGATCAATCACGGCCGTGGCAAGCTCGTCGAGGGATGCGACCTGGTACGAGCGCATCGGCAGCCCGGCTTCGACCCAGGCGGCGACGCCCCCCTGAAGGAATCCGTCGACGGCTTCGTACCCGATCCGGAAGAGCTGCGTCGACGCCTCGACCGCGGCCTCGTCTTCCGGGCGATCCTCCGGTAGCACCAGAACGATCGGGGCCCCGAACGGGACGATCCACCCCACGTAGCTGGCGAACGAGTCGTCGAGCTCGATGGCGATCGAGCCGGGGATGTGCCCGGCCGCGAACGCACGACGCTCACGCCCGTCAACCACCCACGCTCCGTCCTCGATGCGTTCCGCGACCTGGGACGGCGCGAGGCCGCGGGGGACGGGTACGTCTCCGAAGACCCGCGGTCCGGCCCGGTTGATCGGCGAGATGTGCGAGTAGTAGGACGGATACGCCAGGAGCCCGGTGAGCCTTCGTTCCACGAAAATCCCCTCGTCCATCTTGCCGTCCGCCAGCGCCGGGTTGGATCCTCGTTCGCGGCCGATCGTCGACGTCCGTTCCCCGCCGGGAGGAGAGCTCGAGCAGAAGCTCCCCGCACCGTGGGTCGGAAAGACGAGCGTCTGGTCGGAAAGTGCCGACAGCCGATTGAGCGACCGGTACTGCGCCCGGGTCAGCTCGAGGGTCGCCTCCGGGCCCAGGAGGTCCGTCCGTCCGGCACTCCCCACGATCAGGCTGCCCCCGGTGAACACCGCCGCCGGCTCCTCTGCGTCCCCCTCGTACACCAGGTAGGACAGGTGCTCCGGCGTGTGGCCAGGCGTCTCGGTCGCGACGATCCGGAGCGTCCCCAATGAGAACTCGTCCCCTTCGGCGAGCGGCTCGAAAGGGAAGGCATAGCCGGCCCGAGCCGGGCCCGCGATCACTGCCCCGGTCGCCGCGCGGAGCTCCAGTGCCCCAGAGACGTAGTCGTTGTGAACATGGGTCTCGACCACGCGGGTGACGCGCACGGCGCGGGCCCGGGTCGCGGCCAGGATCGGGCCAACATCTCGCTGTGGATCGACGATCAGCGATTCGTCGCCCGACGCGAGCAGATAGCTCGTGTCGCCCAGTCCCCGGGTGAGAAACGATTCGAGGTGCATCCGGCGCCTTCTCGCCTCGCTCCGAGCCGAAAGCCTACACTCGGCCCGTGGATGGGGAAGATGGGGACTGTTGCTTCGACGACTGGGTCGACCACTGGTCGAAGCGATCGAGGAAGAGACCAACCGTCGCCGGGGTCACCGCCCTGTTACTTCGTGGGTTGGAGGAGGCGGGCATCCGTGACCGGACCGTGCTCGACGTCGGGAGCGGGATCGGCGACCTGGCCATCGAGCTTGTCCGGCATGGTGCCGTCCAGGCGTTCGGGGTCGAGCTGTCGGCCAAGGCCGTCGAAGAGGCTCGGCGCCTGGCCGTCGAGCGGGGGGTCGCGGACCGGACGTCCTTCGAAGTCGGCGACGGTTCGCAGATGCGACTGCCGAACGCCGATGTCGTCGTGCTGAACCGCGTGTTCTGCTGCTATCGGGACGCCGATGCCCTGCTCGAGAACTCGCTTTCGGCGGCCGGTTCCCTCTACGCCTTCACCACGCCTCCGTCAAAGGGGCTGGGCGGCGCCTTGGTTAAGACGCAGGCGCAGTTCTGGAACGTCTGGTACCGCCTCCGGGACAGGAAGTTCCAGGGGTTCAGGGTCTTCATCCACGACGTGGGTCGGATCGATGCCCGGGTGCAGTCCGCCGGGTTTCTGCCTATCCGACGCGAGCGTCGGCGGTTCGTCTGGCACCTCGCCGTCTACGCGCGGCCAGCATCTGCCGTCATCTCGGACGGGAGACGGCTCCGTTCCTGAGCAAGGTAGATACCCTCTCGCCATGACGACGAGAGACCATCAGGTCGAACGGTTCGACCGGTGGGCAGAGACCTACGACCGGTCGTTCCTCCAGCGCCGCGTGTTCGAGCCGGTGCACGAAGCCCTGATACAGGCGTTGGGCTCGGTCGAGGGGTGGCGGGTCTTGGACGTCGGCTGTGGGACCGGCACACTAACGGTGGCCTTGGCCCGCCGCTCCGCACGAGCGATCGGCGTGGATCCAGCGCCGCGGATGGTGGCGCAGGCTCGAGCGAAGCAGGGGGGCGCGCCGGTCACCTTCATCGTGGGTTCAGCGGAGGCCCTGCCGTTCGCGGACTCCTCGTTCGACGGTGCGACTGCCTCGATGACCGTTCACCACTGGAGGGACGCGGAGCGCGGGCTGGCCGAGTTGGCTCGGGTGCTTCGGCCGGGTGGCCGCGCGGCGATCGCCGACATCGACCTCCCGGGCTCCCTTCGGTCCGTCCTTCGGCTCGTGAGGAACCCCCACGCCGGATGGAGTCGGCGAGAGTTGGCCGGGATCCTCTATCGGTCGGGGTTCACCAGGGTGGAAGCCTTGACCCGAGGGCCGCTCGGGCCCAGGCTCCCGATCATCCGGGCCGACCGCTGAGGCTGCACCCTCTGTATCAGTCGCACGAGTGAAGCGGGACTTCGTGAATGATCCCAACCTCCTTCACGACTCGTTCACGCCCGGGATACAGGATGGGTGTCAGAAGGAACCCGTTGGAAAGGAGAAACGAGATGCGACGGGGGATCGGTATCGCGGTGCTGCTCCTCGTGATCCTGGGGGGCATCGCCATCGGCGTAACTGCGTACAACGCCGGGGTGTCGCACGGGCTTGCCGAAGCTACCACCGACGGCCAGGTGGTGCGGGTGGTCGGGCCTGGCTATGGGTTCTTCCCGTTCGGTCTGTTCCTGTTCCCGCTGTTCTTCTTCGGGTTCTTCGCCCTGGCCCGCTTGTCGTGGGGCCAGCGGTGGGGCGGACACGGCCACGGGTTCTCCGCGGGTGGCTCGTGGGGCACGGAAGGCCCGAAGCGATTCGAGGAATGGCACCGGCGTCAGCACGAGCAGGGCGAGGGCGACCACACTCCGGCCGGCGGCGAGCCGGCGAGCGTCTGAGCCCAGGATCGGTTGGGCGGGGCGGAGGCGCTTGCCTCCGCCCTACCCCTTCGTCACGCTTTCCGGAAGCCGCCGATGAAGACCATCCTGGTCGTCGAGGACGAGATGAGGATCGCTCGGCTGGTGCGCGACTACCTGGAGGTCGCGGGGTTCGAGGTGATCGTGGTCGGAGAGGGCGGGGCCGCCCTGGCCAGCGCACGAGGATCGAAGCCGGATCTGGTCGTGCTGGACCTCGGGTTACCCGGACGTGACGGGCTGGACGTGGCGCGCGAGCTCCGGAGGTCCTCCAACATCCCCATCATCATCCTGACGGCGCGAGGGGAAGAGTCCGACCGCATCGTCGGCCTGGAGCTCGGCGCCGACGACTACGTGGTGAAGCCGTTCAGCCCCAAGGAGCTCGTGGCCCGGGTCCGGGCCGTCCTCCGCCGGTCGGAGGCTGCCCGCGACGGCGGACCGGAGGTACTCCGGGTCCTGGACGTCGAGGTCGACGTCCGTCGGATGCGCGTGAGGGTCGGCGGCAGGCCGGTCGACCTCACTCCGACGGAGTTCCAGCTGGTGGAAACCATGGCCCGGGAGCCCGGGCGCGTCTTTACGCGGGGACAGCTCCTCGACGCGGTGCACGGTGTGGCTTTCGAGTCGTACGAACGGGCCATCGACGCCCACGTGAAGAACATCAGGAGGAAGATCGAGCCCACGCCGGGGCTTCCCCGCTACCTGCTCACGGTCCACGGCGTTGG
This sequence comes from Actinomycetota bacterium, assembly GCA_036519575.1. Classification (GTDB taxonomy): domain Bacteria; phylum Actinomycetota; class UBA4738; order UBA4738; family HRBIN12; genus AC-69. The sequence goes on from DATDKZ010000151.1 coordinate 8,271, forward strand.
GTACCGGTTCGCCGATGCGTGACCGCGGCCACGGCCCCGGTCAGCGAGGGTTCCGCCCCCCGTGGTGGCCGGAGAACGAGCCCTTCCCGCCGCGAGGTCAGGGTCCATGGGGCGGTGCCCGGCCCCACCTGCTCCGCCGTGTGGGCCTCATCGTCTTCGCGCTCTTCGGGATCACGTTCCTGGCCAGCGCGCTGGCGGTGGCCGCCATCTCCGGCGTCCTCGGTCTCCGTGAACACAGGGGGCTGGTCCCGGTGGCCGCGATCCTCGGACTCCTGCTGCTGGCCGCGATCGCCGTGGTGGGGCGGACGGCACGACGGATGGCCGGCCCTATGGCAGAAGTGATGGAGGCGGCGGATCGCGTCGCCGGCGGGGACTACGGCGTGCGGGTCGACGAGCGAGGGACCCCGGAGATGCGCCGCCTGGCCCGGTCCTTCAACGCCATGACCGAACGCCTGCGGACGAGCGAGGATCACCGTAAGGACCTCTTGGCCGACCTGGCCCACGAGCTCCGAACGCCCCTCTCGGTGATCCGGGGCAACGCAGAGGGGATGCTCGACGGCCTCTATCCGGCCGACCGGGCCAACCTGGAGCCACTCATCGATGAGATCAAGGTGATGTCCCGACTCCTCGATGATCTCCAGACGCTCTCGACGGCCGAGGCTGGGGCCCTCCGGCTTCGCCGATCGCGCGTGGAGCCGGGTCTCCTGGTGGAGGCCGCCGCCGCCGCCTTCCGGTCGCAGGCCGACGATGCCCGCGTGAGCATCGAAGCCCGCATTGCAGAAGGGCTTCCCGAGATTGACGTCGATTCGGTTCGGATCGGCGAGGTGCTGGCCAACCTGCTGTCCAACGCGCTTCGCCACACGCCACCCGACGGGTCGGTGGTCATCGCCGCGGAGCCTGCGCCGGATGGCGTCTCGTTCACCGTGATGGACACCGGCGCTGGGATCCCGGCGGATGCGCTCCCGCACGTGTTCGATCGATTCGTGAAGGCCAAGGACTCGGGCGGGGCCGGGCTCGGCCTGGCCATCGCGAAGGCCCTCGTGGAGTCGCACGGCGGGCGGATCGCAGCTGAGAGCGAGCCAGGACGAGGCACCACAGTGCGAGTCGTCCTGCCCCGCGCGTAGCCTTCTCTCGGCGCGGTTGGTCGAACGGCCTACTGGATGACCACCTTCGCCGTGTAGAGATCCAGCTGGTGCAGGGTCCCATCCGGGTTGTCGCCCGTGCTGTTGGAGTTGTCCGACCACGCCGGATAGAACGTGCCCGACTCGAAGGCCGCGTGCGTGTAGTCGCCATAGTCGAAGTAACTCTCGGCGCCGTTGACGTTCGACGTCCCCTGGCTGATCTGAAGGTTGGGAGCGAAGGTCGCCCCGCCGTCCTTCGAGTACGTGGCCCAGATCTGGACGTCGTTATTCGGCACGCCGTCGGTGTCCCCAGCGCCGCCGACGCCGAGGTCGCCCCTGGCGTCGTACCAGGAGACGGCGACGTTGCCTGTCGTTTGGTCGAGTGCGATCGCCGGGTTGAACTGGCTGTTGGCCGTGGCGTCGTCGTTCAGCTTGACCGTCGCGCTCCACGTGGTGCCGTTGTCGTCGGAGTACTGGAACATGATGTCCATGTTGTCGCTCTCGTTCGGCGTCTCCTGGGTCCAGATCGCATACACGCGGCCGTTGTGCTTGCCGCCGCTCCTGTCCCAGGCCAGACTGGACTCAGCGTCGACGGAGCGGTGCGGCTGGGCCGCGATGTAATCGAACCCTCCAACCCTGCTGCGTGCCAGGAGCCGGGGGCCGGTGAACCCGGACGTTCCCAAACCGTCGGGATCGATCGCCGTGTAGATGTGCGATCCTCCCTGGCCGTTGGTCTGGTCCTGGTAGATGACCATGACCCGGCCATCAGGGCCAACGGCGGTGTCACCATAGTTTCCCCGCCCATCCGACGTGGGGACGCTCTCGGGCCCGCTGAAACTCCCGAACGTGCCCAGGCCGCTGATGCTTGTGCCGGATGCCTGCACGACGGCCGCGGGGTAGCTGGTGTAACTCACCCACACGCTGTTCGGGCCGACTGAGATCGACGGTTGGTCGGCGCTCGCGCTGCCCTTGGAGCCTGGGTTCGCAATTGCGTTGCTCCCCGTCGGTTTCGTCGGAACGATCTCCGTCACCTTCGTGAACGTCAGCCCGCCATCCGTGGACACCGCGATCGGCACGTTGTCGCTGTCGTTGAGGAGATAGACCATCCACAAGTTTCCGAACCGGTCCCAGGCTAGCTGCTCGTCGCAGCAGATCTCGCCCAACGGGTCCCCCGCGCCGATGACCTGCCTGGTCCAGGTGGTCCCGCCGTCGAACGACACTCCCTCGAAGAGCCCGCTGACCACGTCGGGCAGCGTCGCCATGGTCACGATGTTCGATGGGTTGGTCGG
>DATDKZ010000152.1:0-16733 GCA_036519575.1 Actinomycetota bacterium
GGTGGGCCCGCCGTCGACGTCGCGGTGGATCCCATCGACGGGACCCGCCTCACCGCCACCGGCCAGCCGAACGCGCTGGCGGTCATCGCGCTGGCCGAGCGGGGCAGCATGTTCTTCCCCGGCGCCGCCGTCTACATGGAGAAGGTGGCCGCCGGGCAGGAGGCGGCCGATGTCATCGACGTGACGGCGTCACCCGAGGAGAACGTTCGCCTGGTGGCCAAAGCAAAGGGGGTCCGCCCCGAGGAGATCGGCGTGGTCATCCTGGACCGGGACCGACACAAGGAGATCATCGCCCGGGTCCGGGAGGCCGGCGCGCGGGCCTACCTCATCACCGATGGCGACGTTGCCGGGGCTATCGCCACCGCCCGGCCATCGTCGGGCATCGACCTCCTGCTTGGCATCGGGGGAACCCCGGAGGGCGTCATCGCCGCCGCAGCGCTGAAGTGCCTGGGCGGGGCGATCCAGAGCCGTCTGTATCCGCGAGACGACGAGGAACGCCGCAAGCTCCTGGACGACGGCTTCGACATCGACAAGGTGCTCACCACGAACGACCTGGTGGCCGGGGAGGACGTGTTCTTCGCCGCCACCGGGATCACCGACGGCTCGCTGCTCCGGGGGGTGCGGTATGACGAGGACGGCGCGATCACCCATTCCCTGGTGATGCGGTCGCGGTCGGGCACCGTCCGGTACATCGACGCCGAGCACCGGTTCGAGAAGCTCGAGCGCTTCGCCGGTGTCGTCTACCGGCCCTGAACCGGCGTTACGGCAGACGGAAGGTCCCCCTGTCCTCCTTCACCACGACGCCGGTCCTGGCGGCATTGGCCAGCGCCGCCAGGAGGTTCTTCCGGATGTCCCGCTGCGTGAACGGATCCAGGTAGCCGCGCTTCAACGCCAGGTCCTGGACCACCGTCCAGTGAAGCGGCTTCCCCTCCTCCCGAAGCACAGTCACGGCGGCATCGAGGAACTCCAAGCTAGAGCTCACGGGCCTTCGGCATCACGGCCTCGGCGAAGACCTCCACGATGGACGGGTCGGGCAAGGCGAAAGGGATGGGCGCGGGCGCCACGATGATCTCCTGCACGCCGAGCTCCGCGAACCGGGACACCCGCTCCAGCACCTGGTCGGGGGTCCCGGTCAGCGTGTCCGACATGAACGACTCGAGCGTCTCTCGATCGAGCGCGCCCCCCGGCAGCCAGCTCTGGAGCGTCTGGAACCTGGCCACCAGATCCTCGCGGTCCTCACCCACCACCGTGTACAGGCCGAGTGAGAGACGGAGCGACCGAGGGTCCCGTCCTTCCTCGTCACAGGCCTCCCGGGCCCGCCGGACCCGATCGGCGTACGCATCGGGTGTCCACCGCCACACGGTGTTCCATCCGTCGGCATGCCGCGCGGCCAGGCGCAGGGAACGGTCCCCCCCCTTTGCTCCGAGCCAGATCGGCGGACGCGGAGTCTGCGACGGCGGCGGATGGTTGAACGCCTCCTGCAGCTGGAAGTGGCGGCCCCGGAACGTCGCCGGGCCACCGGGAAGCAGCTGGCCCAGCACCTCGAGTGTCTCCTCCAGGACGGCGAACCGTTCCCCAACCGTCCCGAACCCGTACCCGAAGGCCCGGAACTCGTCCTCGTACCATCCCGCGCCGATCCCGAGATCGAGCCTGCCCCCCGAGAAGAGGTCCACGGCGGTCGCAGCCTTGGCCAGCACGGCGGGGTGGCGAAACGGCGCGGCCAGCACCAGGGTCCCCAGTCGCAGGCGTTCCGTCGTGGCCGCCAGGCCCGCCAGCGTGGTCATCGCCTCCAACGATCCGTGGAGGTCCGGTGGGCCGCCGTACCGGGCCAGGGACAGGAAGAAGTGATCGGAGACCCAGGCCGAATCGAACCCCAACCGCTCGGCCATGTGCGCGAACCGAGCCATCCCGTCGAAGGAGATCCGCTCCCCTCCCGGCAGCGAGAAATCGTAGTGAGGGAGCGCGAGGCCGAACCGCATCTACAGGTACCGGAGCACGTCGGCCGGGCCGGCCATCTCCGTCCCGGGCGGCACCCGGATCCCCGAGGGGAGCTTCAGCCGCGGATACACCGAGATGCCGCCCGTCAGGTGCACGCCCGCGTACACCATCACCTCGTCGCCGAGGGCCACGTGAGCCTCGATGGTGGTCGGGTTGTAGGGCTCCGAGCGGACCTCCGACATCGAGCCGACGACGGCGTCGGACAGCGACGCGGCCGGGCCGATGATGGCGCCGTCCCTGATCTGCGTGCGCTCGATCCTCGCGTCCCGATGCACCTCGATGTCGTCGTCGAGGTTCGACTCGGTGATGGTGACTCCCGGGTGGATCTCGCAGAATCGTCCCATCCGCACCGCCGGCCCGATCGTCACCATCCCCTCGCCGATCTTCTCGCTCAGGGTCATCCCGCTCGTCGAGTCGCGCATGGCCAGTGTCTCGGGAGCGATCCACACATGGCGCTCGGGGTCGAACGGCGGGCCCAGCAACCGGTCCACCGACTCGAAGTTCCCGTTCAGGACGTCGACCATCGTTTCGATGTAGTCCTGGACGTTGCCGAGGTCACCGATCCTCCGTGCCGGGTACGACTGCACGAGGTGGCCGTTGCCCACCAGCCACGGCAGGAGGTCCTTGCCGAAGTCCAGCCGCTGTTGCCGCAGCTTCACGATCTCCGGTTCCGAGGCCAGCTCGCGCAGGGCTGTGGACTCGATCAGGTAGAACCCCGCGTTGGTGCGGAGCGGCAGCTGGCGGAATTCGTTCTCGTCGGAGACGTGGAAGTGTTCGCGGAGCTCCGCGAGGGTGGGCTTCTCCACGAACTCCTGCACCCGTCCCTTCGTATCGGTCAGCATCACGCCGTACTTCTCCGCCACCTCGTCGGGCTCACGCACCATGGCGGCGATCGTCGCCACCGCGCCGGTCTCCCGATGCGCCCGGAGCATGGGCTCCAGATCGAAGTCGATGATGGAATCGGTGGGAAACACCAGGGCCGTCTGCGTGATGTCCCAATGATCGAGCATCCGAAGGGCCGAGTCGGCACTCCCCATCGACAGGGAGTCGTACTTCACCGGCGAGTACTTCACGTCGACGCCGAAGCCCTCCCCGTACCCGATCAGGACCTTGATCTGGTACCGGTTCTCCTTGCCGTGGGCGATCACGTAGTAGTCCTTGATCCCCTCGCTCGACAGGATCTCGATCACCCATCGGATCAGCCGCCTTCCCAGGAACGACATGGCGGCCTTCGATCGCAGGTAGCCGGGCGCCTTGAGCGTCAGCGGACGGGCCCGGACGCCCTGACCGCCCGCCAGGCCGATGCCGATGACTTCGGACACTTCCGGCATGGACCTGCATGATATCCGGGTTCAGCACCACGAGTTCGGGCAGGGACACGCCACCGAGGAGGACGCAGACATGAGGACCGCGACGACGCCGTGGAGAAGCGAGTTCGCCGGCCGGGTTGACGAGCTCGAGATCGAGAGCGAGGTGCTGCGGGGCAATCCGCTCGGGGACCCGGCCGTCCGCCCGCTGTGGGTCTACCTCCCGCCCGGCTACGACGACGAGCCGGATCGCCGCTACCCCGCCGTATTCGTCATCCAGGGCCTGACCGGCCAGCTCGACATGTGGCGGAACCGCGAGGCGTTCCGTCCGAACTACCTCGAGCTCGCCGATCGACTGTTCGCCTCGGGCGAGGCCCCACCCCTGATCGTGGCGTTCGTCGACTGCTGGACATCGCTCGGCGGCAGCCAGTTCCTGAACTCTCCGGCCACCGGTCGGTATCACGACTACCTGTGCGACGAGGCCGTGCCCTTCGTCGATGCCAGCTACCGGACCGAGGCTCGCCGGGAGAAGCGCGGGATCCAGGGGAAGTCGAGTGGCGGCTACGGTGCGATGGTCACCCCGATGCTCCGGCCCGACCTGTTCTCGGCGCTCGCCAGCCACGCCGGTGACGCCCTGTTCGAGGCGTGCTACCTGCCCGAGTTCAGGGAGTGCGTGCGGGCCCTCCGCGATGAGTACGGCGGGTCGTTCGAGCGGTTCTGGGCCGACGTCCGGTCGCGCCCCTTCGGGACGAAGGAGTCGGACGGGGTGTTGATGAACGAATGGTGCATGGCGGCCTGCTACTCGGCCGGCGACGACGGGACGGTGCGACTCCCGTTCGACGCGCGCACCGGGAAGCTCGTCGACGAGGTGTGGCAGCGCTGGCTGGAGAAGGATCCCGTGCGCATGGTCCCGGGACGCGCCGACGCCCTTGCCTCGATGCGGGCCATCTGGCTCGATGGGGGGAAGAAGGACGAGTGGTACCTGGACGTGGGCGCGGTAGCCGTGTCCGAGGAGCTGAAGTCGATCGGGGTCCAGCACACGCTGGAGCTGTTCGACGCGGGCCACATGTCGATCGGCTACCGATATCCGAGGAGCCTTGCTTTCCTGGCCGAGGCCCTGTCGGCGGATTGACCTGGAGGAAGGAGATCGAGGCCGGGGCGAGCGGGCCCTCAGGCCCCGCTGCTCTGGTCCACGGTCCCCTTCAGCACGAGGCGCCCGGACGCGTCACGGACCAGCACGGTGGTGAACCCGGTGAGGTCGGTGTTCCTGAACTCGCGGAACGCCTGCCCGCCCCCGTCGGCGTCCAGCTCCGCGATCGTCCCCCCCCGAAGCACCCGGCCTTCGGCGTCCTTCAACGTGACGCGGTACGGGGCGAGCGACGGGTCCCTGGGAAGCCCGCTCACGATGACCATCACGAAGTCCAGCCTGGTCGGCGAGACGAGCTGCAGGACCGCTCCCCCGCCCCGTCGGATGGCGAGCGTGGGAGCCAGCTGGCCAAGGTGCGTCTCGTCGGCCCTGGCCTGGAAGGGCAGCGTGTCGAGGAACCTCTGGAACTCATCGAGCGCCTGCAGCCTGCCCTGTTCGGCTTGCGCGGCGCGCTCGGCGAACTGCTGAGCCCGCCCGGCCATCACCGCCCCCCACCCCAGGCTCGCCACGGCGATCGTCGCCGCGATGATGGCGGCGATCGCCATCCGCGTCCGCCTCCCTGCCCGCGGTCGGGCAGCCGCCTTCCCGAGGCCGACGACCACCCGATCCTCCAAGCCGGGCGGTACCGGAGCCGGCGTCAGCGCGAACGCGACGGTCGCCGCGGCCTGGCCCAGCTCGCCCGCCTCCTTCCGGCATCCGGCGCACCACTGGAGGTGTCGCTCCAGCGCGACCCGCTCTCCCGAGGGCAGGACGCCCACCGCGAGCTCGGGGAGCTGATCTCGGACGGCGACGCAGTTCACAGCCGGTCCTTGTCCTGGTTGGCCCGGCGAACCTTGATCAGGGCGGTTCGCAGGCGGGTCTTGACCGTTCCCAGGGGGATCCCGTCGGCCTGGGCGATCTCCCTGGCGGTGAGGCCCCCGAAGTACGTCCGCACCAGGAGGTTGCGCTCGCCGTCGGACAGGGTCTGCAGGGCTCGGATGGCCGCGTCGCGCTCCAGGAGCGGATCCTCATCCCCGGCCGCCGGTACCTCGGGAACCTCGTCGACCAGAACGAGCGTTGGACGGGTCACACCGGTCTCGCGCCGAAGCCGGTCGACGGCGAGGTTGTGGGCGATGGTCATCAGCCAGGTGGACAACCTGCCTCGGCTGGCATCGAATCGGGCCGCCTTTCGCCAGGCGGTCAGGAACACGTCCTGCGTGAGCTCCTCCGCAGCCTCGGAGCTCCCCAGCAGCCGGATCCCGAGCGTGAAGATCGGCCGGGCGAACCGTGCGTACAGCGCCCGGACGGCGTCCTCGTTCCCGGCGAGCAATCCTTCCACGAGCTGCTGTTCCTCCCGAGCGAGCAGCGGCCCATCGGTGCGGCCGTTCACACCTGCCTTCTCCTTCCGGTATACGGGCCTTCGCTCCGTCGGAGCTTGGGACTCCGGTTGTTCCATTATGCCCACCGCGCCCGGCACGGAAGCCCCGAATGCCCCTGACCTTCGACGGCCCCCGCCCGCGGATGGACCCGGACGTTCGGAGGTCCCCCGGGGCTGTCGGGTCTGCCGACCTCCACGGCCCATGGCCCGAGTGGGATGATGGATATCGGCATGCGCATCTTCGCCCGAGCCGTGCTCCTGGGGGCAGCAACGCTGGCCGCGACCGCTTCTCTAGCCACGTCGGCACGGGCGCAGGCCGACCGTCCGGTCGTCGTGGAGCTCAGCCTCAAAGGCGTGGTGGATCCCTTCACCGCCAACTACATCGCCGGTGGCATCACCCGAGCCGAGGCGGAGGGCGTCGACGCCGTGCTCCTCACGATCGACACGCCCGGCGGGCTCGACTCCTCGATGCGCCAGATCATCCAGGCCATCCTGAACTCGGATGTCCCGGTCGTGTGCTACGTCTCCCCCGAGGGGGCCCGGGCCGCATCGGCCGGGACGTTCATCATGATGGGCTGCCCGGTGGCTGCGATGGCCCCCGGAACCAACATCGGGGCCGCCCACCCGGTCGGCGTCGCCGGCGCCATCGAGCAGAAGAAGGTGACGAACGACGCCGTCGCGTACATCCAGAGCCTGGCCAACCGTAACGGCCGCAACGCTGAGTGGGCCAAGGAAGCGGTCGTGGACGCGGTCAGCATCCCGGCCGAGGAGGCCCTGCAGAAGAACGTGATCGACCTCATCGCCCCGAGCGTCTCCGCGCTGCTGTCCGACATCGACGGGCAGACCGTGGAGGTCGCCGCGGGCAAGACCGTCACGCTGCGGACCGCCGGTGCGTTCATCGAGACGGAGAGCATGGGCATCGGCGCGCGGATCCTGCACACGCTCCTCTCACCGGACTTCGCCTTCATCTTCTTCTACCTGGGGCTGGGGCTGATCGTCGTCGAGCTCCTCCACCCCGGGCTGTCGGTGCCGGGGATCATGGGCATCGTCTTCCTGGTCGCCGCGTTCGTGACCTTCGGGCTGCTCCCGGTGCAGATCATCGGGGTTGTCCTGCTGCTCGCCTCGGCGCTGTTCTTCCTGTTGGAGCTGAAGCACCCGGGGCTCGGCGTCGCGACCGTCGGGGGCGTGGCCTGCCTGGTCCTCGGGGGCCTCACGCTGTTCAACCCGTCCGTTCCGAACGCCCAAGTGTCGCTGTGGGTCATCGTGCCGGTGGCCGGCGTGCTCGTCCTGTTCTTCGGGACGGTGGTCAAGGCGGCCATGGCCGCCCGCCACATGCCGGCGGTCGGCGGGATCGAGGGCATCCTCGGTAAGGAGGGCGTCGTCGAGGAAGATCTCGATCCCGAGGGCGTCGTGCTCGTGTCCTCCGAGCAATGGTCGGCCCGCTCGGTGGCCGGCCCCGTGCCCAGGGGCACCCGCGTGCGCGTGGTAGGGGTGGACCGGCTCCGCCTGGACGTCGAACCGATCAAGGAACAGGCCACGGCCGCGCCGTTGGCGGAAGGAGGGAATCTGTGATCCCGCTTCTCATCGGGCTGGGGATCGTGCTGCTGCTGGTGATCCTCATCCTGCCGCAAGCCATCAGGATCGTCCGCGAATACCAGCGCCTGGTGGTGTTCCGCCTGGGACGCAACATCGGCGTGAAGGGGCCGGGGTTCGTCTTCCTGATCCCGATCGTGGACCGGGCGGTGTGGGTGGACCTCCGCGAGCTGTACCTGGAGATCCCCCATCAGACCGCCATCACCGAGGACAACGCCTCGATCTCGATCGACTTCATCGTGTTCTACAAGGTCGTGGACGCGCAGCAGTCGGTGCTCGCCGTGGGCAACTTCGCCGGCGCGGCGCAGAACATCGCAGCGACAACGCTTCGGTCGGTGGTCGGCGACATGGCCCTGGACGACGTCCTGGCCAAGCGGGAACAGATGAACGAGATCCTGCGCGTGAAGCTCGACGAGGTCACCGAACGGTGGGGCGTGAAGGTCACGAACGTCGAGATCAGGGAGATCATCCCCCCGCCCACGGTGCTGGAAGCCATGACCCGCCAGATGTCGGCGGAACGGACTCGCCGGGCCGTCGTCACCGAGGCGGAGGGAGCCAAGCAGGCCGCGATCACGGTGGCCGAGGGGAACAAGCAGTCCGCCATCCTGAACGCAGAAGGGGACCGGCAGGCGGCGATCCTGCGAGCCGAGGGCTTCGCCCTGGCCCTGACGAAGATCTACGAGGCCGCCCAATCCGTCGACGCGAAGACGATGAGCCTGCAGTATCTCGATGCGTTGAAGCAGATCGGGACCTCGCCGTCGACGAAGTTCATCATCCCGATGGAGTTCTCCAACATGCTTTCGGGCATCGTCGGGCTCACCGGCCGCGTCTTCCAGGACGGGGGCGAGGAGCCAAGCGCGAAGCGCTAACCCAGGACTCGCGGCGACTGGGGAGGCCACGGTCCGGAACCACTCGGCCCGGGACGGTGTATCAGCGGTGACCGACTGGGTGGAGGGCCGTCCACTGGAGGAAGCGGGGCTCATCGAGCTTGCCAAGGATGGCGACGTCCAGGCGTACGGGGAGCTGGTGACGCGGTACCGGGACCTCGCGTTTCGAACCGCGTTCCTCATCACCCGAAGCGCCGCGGACGCGGAGGACGCCGCCCAGGACGCGTTCGTGAAGGCGTACTACGCGCTCGAGCGATTCCGGGCCCGGGATTCGTTCCGGCCGTGGATCCTGCGGATCGTCTCGAACGAGGCGAAGAACAGGCTGCGTTCGGCGAGGAGGCGCGAAGGCCTCGCGCTCCGCGCGGCCGAGGACCGCCGCTCCGGGGACGCGGCCCCGTCCCCGGAAACGGCGGCCATCGAGATGGAAACGAAGGAGGCGCTGCTCCGCGCGCTCGGCGGACTGAAGGAGAACGATCGATTGATCATCGCGTACCGATATTTCTTGGAGCTGTCGGAAGCCGAGACGGCGAGCGCCCTGGGCATCCGCCCTGGGACCGTGAAATCCCGTCTGTTCCGGGCCCTGGATCGACTCCGGGACCTGCTCCCGGCCGAACGCGACGCTCGCGAGCCATTGGAGGCCACCGATGAGTGACCGCATGACCCGCGCCGACGTGGAGCGATCCCTGATCGCGTTGGGCTCGGCCCTGGAGTACCCACCGGCCCCGCCCATCGCTCCGGCGGTCACGGCGCGGCTCCTCGCCGAGCGGGCAGCCGCCAGGCGCCCGGCCTTCCCCGGCCTGGCGCTGTGGCCGCGGCGGCGGATCCTCCTGCTCGCGGTGGCGGGGTTGATCCTGCTGCTCGCGGGCACGGCGGTCGCCGCCCGCCTGGCCATCGGGGCGATCGAGATCCGAGTGATCCCAACGCCCCCCGCCTCCACGCCCACCGGCGTCGAATCCGGGGCCTCACTGGGCCAACGGGTGACGCTCGAAGAGGCCCAGGCCATGGTGGACTTCCCCGTCGTCCTCCCCGCAGCGCTGGGGCCGCCGGCCGAGGTGCACGTGGCCGAGAGCGTGTTCTCGTCGCGGGTCGTCGTGCTCGTGTGGGAGGCCGACGCGTCGCATCCCCGGATCGAGGGCACCCGGTGGAGCACGGTCCTCATGGAGCTTCCCGGAAGCAAGGAACCACTGGCGTCCAAGGAGATCATGGCGGAGACCACGCTGCAGGCCGTCCAGGTGGGGGGCCATGACGCCTTCTGGATCTCCGGGACGCACCAGCTCTCCCTGCTCACCCCCGAGGGCGAACAGCGGTTCACCGTGACCGGCAACGTGCTGCTCTGGGAGCAGGACGGCACCACGCTTCGCCTGGAGACCGCGCTGCCCAAGGCTGAAGCCGTGGGGCTGGCCGAGAGCATCGGATAGCGCAGAGAACGCTTCGCCCAAGGGTGGAACGGACCTCCGCCCGCAGGTGTATTGGGGGCATCGGCGAAAGGGGGACACCATGATCCGCCGCCTCTCCGTCTCGGCCGCAGTTGGGCTGCTGCTGGTGCTCACGCTCCCGGCGTTCTCCGCCGCGGGCGGCGGTGGCTGCCATACGGGCGCGACGCAGGGAAAGGGCACCGACGTGGAGATCGCGGATGCCTGCTTCACGCCCACCATCCTGCACATCGATCCGGGCCAGTCCGTCACCTGGACGAACACGGATCCATTCGTCCACAACATCACGGCGAACAGCTGGGGGCACTTCGACGACCTGCTGAAAGGGGACAGCTTCACGGCCACTTTCGGGGACGCCGGCGTGTACCCCTACGCATGCACGTACCACCCCGGCATGAGCGGAGCCGTGGTCGTGGGCGATGGCCTCGGTGCGGGATCGGGACAGACCGTCGCCGTCGGCGCGGCGGTTCAGTCCCCAGCAGCTCCGGCTGAGGCCGCGGTGGCATCTGTCGGTCGCGGCGCTGGTTCGCTCGGCGCCTGGATCGGCGGCGTCGCCCTGGGGATCGCCGTGGCCATGGGCCTGGTGCTCGTGCTGCGGAGGAGAGGACCGCAAGCGCCGGTCTCGTAGAGCCGGAACCATCGAGCCGCTCGGCCGGTCGGGTCTGGTGAACGCACCCCCACGTCGGGGTGGTCCGCACCTCGCACCGGGAGGGACCATGGCCACGCGAGCGGTTTCGGTGCCGACGATCCATCGGCGGGGGTCCGGGGTCGGGATCCCGGAGCCGGTCCGACGGGCGGTGCGCCCGGTGGCGGGCCTGCTCCTCCTGGTCTCGGTCGTCGCGGTCCCCCTGACCGTCACCCTGACCGAAGGCGGCGGAGCGGTCCGGGCGGCGCCGATTCGGCTCACCAGCCTCGACCCCATCGCCGGACTCCCCCAGACGGCGTGGCCGAGGGCCGACGTTCCTTCGGCCGGACTGGCCTTCGTTCGATGCACCAACCTGTGGTCGATGCTCCCCGATGGCTCGGGGGCCCACCGGCTCTTCTCGATGCCCGGCCTGTCCTCCCCGAGCTTCTCGCCCGACGGACGGACTATCGCGTTCCTCGCCGCGCGCCCGGACGGCCAGCAGGTCTGGATGGCGGCCGCGGATGGATCGCGTCTGCTCCACGTCGGGACGCTCCGAACAGAAGGTCGGCCGACGCCCGCGGCGGCCGGCCTGACGTGGTCCCCGGACGGCACTCGACTGGCCTTCGCCCTGGCCCCGTCGGTGGCGAGCGCCTGGTCCGTATGGATCCTGGACGTGGCTACCGGCGAGTTCGAGCAGGTCGGGACGGGCGGACCCGCCCCATTCTGGACCGACCGCTCGCTCCTCGATGCATCGCCCGAGACATCGCCGGACTTCCGCGTGCTGGTCGGACACGACCGGTGGGTGGCCAAGCGGCTGTCCTCAGATGGCGGGGACCTGGCCGCGGCGTTGTCGGCGGGGTGGTGGACCGATGCATGGCGGAAGGACACCGCGATCGTGCGGACCACGGCAGGCCTGCCCGAGTTAGTGGTCAGCACCCGCCCCGGCCAGCGCAACGGCGTGGTCACGACCCCGCCGTCAGGCGAGCACATCGCGCCGTTCGCTCGCCCCACGGTGCTCGAGGGCGGGCCCGTGGCAGTCACGTTGATCGACGGGCAGGGGGGTAAGGACCTCGGGCTGTTCGATCCCGCGACCGGGCGCTGGACGGTACTCGACTACGCATGGGATCCCGCGTGGAGCCCGGCACCTCCTGCAGCCGGCTCGCTGGAGGCGGCGGCCGCCGCGTCGCTCGTTCGCCACCTCCTGTGGACGTGGAACCGGTTCCCGGACCGGGCCGGGCTGCTTCTGGAGGGTGGCGGCAACCCCGACCTGGCCTCGTTCCGACGGCTCGGGTACACGTTCTCGGCACCCGAGCGATCGGCCGGCGAGTGGTCGATCCCGGCGACCTTGTTCGGACGGACCGACGGCGGCTTCGCATTCCGCAGGGTGGACTTCCGTGTGCGGGCCGACGCCGGGCGGCTGGTCGTCGACCCAGTTCGCATGCAGGGCCTTCGGTACGTTCGGACGATCGGACAGGCCGTTCGGCTCCTGCGGTCCATGCTGACCGTCGACGTCGTCGCGCCGGTCGGCCTTCCCCGGGGGACGCATCTGGCGGCCAACGCGCTCTCCGCGTGGTCGTGGGGTGGACGCACGACCGGCCAGCTCGACCTGGTGCTCCCCGGAACGCCGGGGGATCGAGAGTCCCTGAGCGTCTTCTACGGCCAAGGAGGGTTCGGGTGTGGACCCAGCCCGGTGCCCTTCGAGCTCACCACGGGGACCCCGGCCATCGCGTCGGACCCAGCCGAGAGCGGCTCGTACAGCCAGGTGGCCTGGCCGGCCGGACCGAAGGATTGGACCGGTCCGTTCGGCCTGTCCGGGACGGTGCCGAGACAGACCATGATCGATATCGCCGCCGCCATGGATGCCGAACGTCTGGCCCGGCGACGCTGACCCGGGTCAGGCCGTCGCCGGTATCGCCAATCCCGCCTGTTGCAACATCAGCTGGAAATCGTGAGGCGATGAGGATGTCTCGAGTGCGGCCGCCGCGTCGACCTGCCCCGACGAAACGAGCGCGACCAGCGACTGGTCGAATGTGACCATGCCGTAGAACCGCCCCTCCCCGATCAGGTCGTGGATCTGCGATGTCTTGTCCGGATCGGCGATCCGTTCGGCGATCCTTCCCGTGTTGACCATGATCTCGACGCCGGGGATCCGTCCTCCGTCGGCGGTCGGCACCAGACGTTGGCAGACGATCCCCTTCAACGCGCCGGCGAGGGTCAACCGGATCTGCTTTTGCTGGTGGGGCGGGAAGAAGTCGAGGACCCGGTTCACCGTCTCGGTAGCGTCGACCGTGTGGAGGGTGGACAGCACGAGGTGGCCGGTCTCGGCGGCCTGGAGCGCGGCGCGCACGGTGTCCGTGTCACGCATCTCCCCGATGAGGATGACGTCGGGATCCTGACGAAGCGCGGCGCGCAGGGCAGACTCGAAACTCTCGGTGTCGTTGCCGACCTCGCGCTGATTGATCGAGGACTGGTCGTCCCTGAACAACACCTCGATGGGATCCTCGATCGTCACGATGTGCCCTTGTTTGGTCCGGTTGATGTGCTCGATCATCGCGGCGAGGGTAGTGGTCTTCCCCGACCCGGTCGGCCCGGTCACGAGCACCAGACCCCGTGGCTCCTCGGCGAGGCTTCGCACCACATCGGGCAGGTGGAGCTCATCGAAGGTCGGCCCGCCGAACCGTAGTCGCCGCATGACTAGGCTTATCGAGCCGCGCTGGCGGAACACATTCACCCGGAACCGCCCCACGCTGGGGATCCCGTACGCGAAGTCGACCTCCCCGGCCCTGTGGAACCGCTCCCGGCGATCCTCCGGGATGATCTGCATGGCGATGAACTCGGAGTGCCTGTGCGTGAGTGGAGCGTGGTCGAGGGCGACGAGCTGGCCGTCGGGCTGGCGGATCTTGGGCGGGGAGCCGGCCTTCAGGTGCAGGTCCGAACCCTCTTCGGCAACCAGGGTTCGGAGCCAGCCGGCGAATTCCTCCACCTCGTCTGCACTGGGCGCCGCGGCCTGGCTGCTCTGCATCCCGTCTGCCGTGACCAACGCGCACCTCTCCCGACGATCGACGGACGCTGACGCGCCGCCCGCTGAGTGGCGACCCTACCGGTATCGGCGCGGGGAGTAGAGAAGCTGAGCGCTCACATCACCTGTCGTCGGCCCCGGCCACTAGACGGCACACCGATCGCTCCACGAGGGGTGAGAACTCGGCCAGACGGAGGGGAGGCTTCAGCCCGCCCAGCATGCCCTCCACCAGCCCGCGGTGGATCCCACATGCCAGCTCGCGATGGTCCTCCACCAGATCTCGGAACGGGCAGTCCCGGAGGGAGACCTCCACGGCCTGGCCCCCCTTCCTTCGGAACCGAGGGTCGAACCCCGCTCGAGCCATCGCTTCCTGGAGAATCGCCAGGTTCCGCCGGGCCGGAAGGTGTGTCCCGGGCTTCGGACCCCCCTGAGCCACCAGGTACCTGCCCCATTCACGGGCCAGCGCCGCCGCGCGATCCTGAGCTCGTTTCCCGGTGGCCAGGCCGGCCAGGATCTCGGCCAGCAGCCGGTAATCGCGGCCCTCGGGTGCGTCCCGGTCCACGGCGTAGTACATGGTCTGCGGCCGTCCCACGGTCGAACCCTTCCGCACCTCCCGGGCCACGAGCCCCGCCTGCTCCAGCCGTCGCAGGTGAGGGCGGAGCGTGTTGGGGTGCAACGAAAGACGCGTGGCGAGCTCCCGAACGGACACGGGCCGCCCCGACAGGCCGAGGTAGCGGTACAAGCGGAACCGCGTATCATCCGCCAGGGCCTTGTGAACCCCGAGGGCTTTGGGCTCAGCCCCCGGCATCGACGCTCCCCACGCTCCGGCGTACCATGGTGATTTGAACGGTTCCCACGGTACGAATCAGGATAATCCGAAGGAGACCCCGTTGGTCACCGAGGATCAGGTCCGCCAGGCACTGAGGAACGTGCTGGACCCCGAGATCGGCAAGCCGATCGAGGACATCGGCATGCTCCAGGGCATCGAGGTGAACGACGGCTCGGTGCGGGTCCACGTCCTGATCACGATCGAGGGCTGTCCGCTGAAGGATCGGATCACGTCGGACGTGACCAACGCCCTCCGACCGCTCGGCGTCGAACGCGTCGACGTGGAGCTGTCCCCGATGAGCGAGCAGCAGCGGGCGGAGCTCGTCACGAGGCTTCGAGGTAGCGCGGCGGCCGCTCCGCAGCAGCAGCGCCAGTTCTTCGTCGGAACCGACACGACGGTCATCGCCGTCGCGTCCGGCAAGGGTGGCGTGGGCAAGTCCAGCATTACGGTGAACCTGGCGTGCGCCCTGGCCGCCGACGGACACCGCGTAGGCGTCCTCGACGCCGACGTCTGGGGCTTCTCCGTTCCCCGGATGATCGGCGTCACCGGCCAACCGGTCGGGTTCAACAACATGATCTTGCCGCTCGAGTCCCACGGCGTGAAGGTCATCTCGATGGGATTCTTCGTGCCCGAGGAGACCCCCGTGATCTGGCGGGGGCCAATGCTGCACAAGGCCATCGAGCAGTTCCTGGGCGATGTGTACTGGGGGGAGCTCGATTTCCTGCTCGCCGACCTCCCTCCCGGGACGGGCGATGTCTCGATCTCGCTGGCCTCGTTCCTCCCCGGAGCCTCGATGCTCGTCGTCACGACCCCGCAGGAGGCGGCTCGCAAGGTCGCGGAGCGCGCCGGGAAGATGGCCGAACGCACGAACCTTCGCCCGCTCGGCGTGATCGAGAACATGTCCTGGTTTGCGTGTCCGCATTGCGGGGAGCGAACGTCGATCTTCGGCGCCGGCGGAGGACAGGAGGCCGCAAACACGCTCGGCGTTCCGCTCCTCGCCCAGGTGCCGCTGATGCCGGACCTTCGCGAGGGGGGCGACGAAGGCCGGCCCATCGTGGTGACCGACCCCGACTCGCCGGCCGGTCAGGCGCTCCGCGACGCCGCGCGAAAGGTCGCCCAGTCCACCAGATCGAAGGTGGGCAAGCCGCTGCCGCTGATGGCCAGTCCCGGGGCGGCGATGGCCGGCGGCCACGCCGGACATCACCACTAGGCTCAGGTCTCGGGCTCGGAGGCGCCGAGGGGTTCTACCGATTCCCGTGGCTCACCGGAGCCCGGCCGCACTGCCCACGCGAGCAGCGTCAACAGGCAGACGGTCGATACCGTGAGGCCCGTCCACTGGCTCCCGGTCAGCCCGAAGAACCGCTTGTCCACGCGCAAGAAATCCTCGACCACACGGAGAGCCCCGTACCAGGCGCCGAAGGTCAGCGTGAGGACCCCCAGCCGTCGATTCGTTCGGCTGAGCGAGTAGAGCACCAGGAACAGCGCCGACGCCCCGATCATGTCGTACAGCGCCGTCTGGTGGACGCCGACGCCGGTGGCCAGGACCTGCCCGTCGGCTGCCAGGAGCGTGGCACCGGTGCGGGCCAACCGGATCTGCTGGCCGCCCTGGAGGAACTGTGTGCACACACCCGACAGGCACTCGTACCCCGCCGGCGTGCCACCCTTGTATTGGAAGGCGAGCAACCAGCTGGCGGGCTTGCCGAAATGATCACCGATGATGAGGTCGCCGATCCGCCCGTAGGCGATGCCGAACGACAGGCCCACGACGGCACCATCCATCACCTGGAAGAACCGATAGCCGCGGCGCCGCATGAGTGGGATGTTGATCAGCACCGCCCCGGCGATGCCCCCCAGGAGGCTGATGCCGCCCCGGTACACGGCGAGCATGTCGCCGATGCCGTTGAAGTCGGAGTAATGGGCGATCACGTAGAACAGTCGAGCCCCAACGATGGCCCCGATGAGGGCCCAAAACACCATGGAGTTCACGTCATCCAACGTGACCCCGCGCTTGGGCCCTTCGCGCGTGAAGATCCACGCCCCGAAAAGGAATCCGATGGCGATGCCGATGCCATGCGGGGAGACGGCGAAGCTGCCGAACAGGTGGATGCGGTCGAGGATCGGCCACCCGATGGCGCCGAGCGCTGTCACTGGGGCGAGTCTATCGAGCGTCCTGCGACACCGCGTCGCCCACGGCCTGGCCGAGGAGGAGCCCACCGACGACGTCGGACGGGTAGTGCACTCCCACGTGGATGCGCGAGATCCCGACCGCGGCGGATAAGCCCCGAAGCGCGGTCCGGGCGGCGACGGAGAGCTCGAGGTCCCGTCCGGCGACCGTCACGAACGCGAGCAGGACGGCGGGATGGCTGCTCGGCCACGATGTCCCCCGCGGTGGCTGGGCGAGCAACCGGACACCGTCCGGGTCGGCCACGTACGGCCGTGGCCGATCGAACAAACGCTTCAGCCCCTGTCCGGCGAGCCATGCGGCGGAAGCGGCCGCGAGTCCGCGGGCCGCGGCTCGCCGGCGACCCGCGGCCGCCA
>DATDKZ010000153.1:0-4769 GCA_036519575.1 Actinomycetota bacterium
CCACAGGTTGAAGCCGACCGCCATCGCCACGATGGCAAGCGGCGCCACAGCGCGACCTGGGGTTTCCTCGGGAAGTTCGAAGCGGATCTTGCCGCGACGCCGGACACCGGCCGGCCGCGCCTTGGAAGGTCGGGGTCCAGCGACGAATCCCTCGCGCTCCGCGCCCTGGACCGGGACGGCGAACCCGCTTGTCTTGTCCACTGGTTGATCATCGCATCGCCTCACCGCCTTCTTGAGGAAGACGCGATGCTTTGTGGCGCCGCTTGCGGGCCGCGCTCACCGACCGGGGGAGGCCGTCCGCCACCTCGAATCCCGCAACAGAGGGATAGACGCGACCGGCCCATGATGAGACACCGTCAGGGCGGGATGGCACGAGGTGGTGGGGCAGATCAAGCCTGGCAAGGTGATCAAGGTGGGCATCGCGGAGGACCATCCGCTGGCGCGCGAGGGCCTCGTCCAGCTCTTCGAGTCGGCCGATGACATCGTGGTCGTGGGCGAGGCGGCCGACGGCGAGGAAGCGCTGCAGCTCGCCGACTCCGTTGCCGGTGAGCCAGACATCTTCCTCGTCGATATCCGCCTTCCGGGCATCGATGGGCTCGAGGTCACCCGGAGGCTGAGCGACGAGCATCCCGATGTCCGCGTCATCATCCTCACCACCAACGAGGACCCGGCGTACGCGACCGAAGCGATGAAGGCTGGCGCGAAGGCCTACGTCTTGAAGTCCGCCGACGGAGAAGAGGTGCTCGACACCGTCCGGATGGTCGCGCACGGCCACGCGGTACTCGACCGCGGAGCGCGAGATGCCCTGGCCGAGCAACGACGGGCACGGGCCGAGCAGTTTGGATTGACGGCGCGAGAGATGGACGTTCTGCGATTGTTGGGGAAGGGCTATCGCAATCGCGAGATCGCCGATTCGCTCGGGCTCTCACAGAGCACGGTGAAGACCTGCGTCGCTGGAATCTTCAAACGCCTCGAGGTCAGCGACCGGACCGACGCGGTGGTCACGGCCTTTCGGCTGGGCATCATCGAGTAGGCCGGGCTCTGGGGAGGGTCTCAGCTCAAGCGGGGATCCCCGCGGTCTCGGCGTCCTTCAATCGGTTGGGATCCAAGGGGATACCGGGGCCCATGGTCGGGGTGACCGTCGCGCTGATCACATACTTGCCTTTGGCCGCCGAGGGCTTGGCCCGGAGGACCTCCTCCACGACGGTCAGGTAGTTCTCCAGGAGCTGCTGCTCAGAGAACGAACGCTTGCCGACGACCGCATGCAGGTTCCCCGTCCGGTCCACCCTGTACTCGACCCTTCCGCCCTTGATGTCCCGCACGGCCTTGCCGATGTCGTTCGTGACGGTCCCGGTCTTCGGGTTCGGCATCAGCCCCCGAGGTCCGAGGATTCGGCCGGCCTTCCCCACGGTCGCCATCATGTCCGGGGTGGCCACCGTTGCATCGAAGTCGATGTTTCCCTTCATGACCTCCTCGACGAGCTCTTCGCCCCCCACCAGGTCGGCCCCGGCCTCCTTGGCCTCAGTGGCCTTGGGGCCCGTGGCGAACGCCGCGACCCGCACCGACCTGCCGGTGCCGTGGGGAAGCGTCACCGTTCCGCGGACCATCTGATCCGCCTTGCGAGGATCCACCCCTAGACGGAACGCGAGTTCAACGGTCTCGTCGAACTTCGCGTCGGGGAACCGCTTGATCAGCCGGACGGCTTCGGCCGGCAGGTACTCGCGCTCCCGATCCACGAGCTTGGCGGCCTCCCGATACCGCTTGCCGCTCACGCGACCACCTCCACGCCCATGCTGCGCGCCGTGCCGGCGATGATCTTCATGGCTGCATCGACGTCGTTCGCGTTGAGGTCGGCCATCTTGCGCTCGGCGATCACGCGGAGCTGCTCCCGGGTCAGCCTGGCCACCTTCTCGCGGTTCGGCTCACCAGAGCCTTTCTCGATCCCGGCGGCCTGCTTGATCAACTCGGCGGCAGGAGATTGCTTGGTGATGAAGGTGAACGAGCGATCCTCATAGATCGTCAGCTCGACCGGGATGACCTGGCCGGCGAACTGCTGAGTCTGCTCGTTGTACTGCCGGCAGAACTCCATGATGTTGACGCCGTGCTGGCCGAGCGCGGTGCCCACGGGCGGCGCCGGGGTGGCCTGACCCGCTCTGATCTGGAGTTTGACGACGGCGACGACTCTCTTCCTTGCCATCCCTAGACCTTCGCGACCTGATCGAAACCGAGCTCGACGGGCGTCTCACGGTCGAAGATGTTTACCAGGACCTTCAGCTTGCTCTGATCCACGTTGATCTCGTTGATCGTGCCGTTGAAGTCCGCGAACGGTCCGGAGATGATCCGCACCACGTCGCCCTCCTCGAACCCCAGGCGGAACGTGGGCTTCACCTCCTCCTTCTTCACTGCCAGGATCTTCTCCACCTCCCGGCGCGACAATGGGGTGGGCTTGGATCCGGTGCCCGCAGCGACGAAGCCGGTGACGCCAGGCGTGTTTCGGACCACGTACCAGGAGTCGTTGTCGTAGATCATCCTCACCAGCAGGTAGCCGGGGAAGACCTTCCGCTGAACGATCTGCTTCTTGCCCCCCTTGATCTCCATGACGTCTTCCATGGGGATGACGACGTCGAAGATCTTGTCCTCCATCTGCATGGTATGGATGCGTGACTCCAGGTTGGCCTTCACCTTGTTCTCGTACCCGGCGTACGTGTGAACGACATACCACTCGCCGGGTCCCCTGAACGGGTCCTTCACGGTGGTCTCGACGACCTGCTCCTCCTCCGAGGGCGCCTCGGCCGGAGCCCGGGCGGCCTTCTGCGCGATGGCTTCCGCCTCGGCCAGGACCTCCCGCTCCGCGACGGTCTCGGCCGCGGCGACCTCCGCGGCCTCCACGACCCGTTCCTCGAAGACCTCCTCGTTCGCCGCCTCGATCCGTTCGGCTTCCCGGGCCACTTCGCTCACAGCCTCCTCGAACTCCGCCTCGTTTTCCGTCGTCCTCGCCACTTCCGCGACCGTCTCCTCGACGGCCGATTCGGTGGCCGCGTCGATCAGGTCCGCCTCCGCGGCCGCCTCGTCGACTGCGGCCTCGAACGCCTCCTCGGCCGGGCTGGAGACCTCCTCCCCCTCGGCCGGGGAAGCCTCCTCGGGCCGGACGGCCCCTTCTACCGGACCGGCATCCGCCGGCTGAGCGACGTCGGTGGGCTCGAGCGACTCGGAGTTCTCGGGCTTGCCGGACTCCGGATCTCTAGGGGCGGCTTCGGATGAGGGCATCTCTTCTTGGGTTCCGTTCATCGTGGTCGGAGGTGTCTTTCTAACCGCTGGAGAACACACGCAGGACGAGCTTGGAGAACGCGTAGTCCAGGCCGAAGACGAACGCCGTCAGTACCGTCACCGATACGAGGACGACCACCGTGTAGGCGATGAGCTCCTGGCGAGTGGGCCAGTTGACCCGCTTCAGCTCCTGTCGGACCTCCCGGAGGAA
The DNA here is from genome assembly GCA_036519575.1 of Actinomycetota bacterium. GTDB lineage: Bacteria > Actinomycetota > UBA4738 > UBA4738 > HRBIN12 > AC-69. The sequence goes on from DATDKZ010000153.1 coordinate 3,479, forward strand.
CTGCCGGACCCCCGTCCGCTTCCGCTTCTCCTGAACGGCGGCACGTCGGCTGGTGGCCGCGGCGGCGGCGCGGTCCATGGTCGTGCCGCCTTGGCGGCGCTGCATCCTCTTCATCTGCCTGTTCATCGTGCTCCTAGCATGCCCTAGCAGGGGCGGAGGGACTTGAACCCCCAACCGCCGGTTTTGGAGACCGGTGCTCTACCAGGTTGAGCTACGCCCCTCCGAGTCTTTCGTGCCGCAAGCCGGGGGACAACGATCGAGTATAGGGGGCCCTGGTGGGTGCGGCAAAGGAGGTGGCAGCTCCGATACCCCGGGAAAGGGGGCACCGGATGCGTGATGTGGCGCTGGGACTCCCCTACACTTTCCCGGACGCGCCGCGCCGGCCCCCCGAATGCGAGCGCCAATGGACGAATCGAATCCTGCGTTTCCGCCCCCGCCCAACGACCGGGCGAGACACGGCGGCATGTCCTCCCAGACCGCGGCGACGACCGATGCCGCAGACGAATCCGAGATGGTTTCCTACCAGCGGGTCCTGGAGGACCGGCTGGACCAGGGCTTGCGGGCCATCCACCAGAGCGCGAACGCCCTCATGCACGAGATCGCGTCCGAGGTGTGGCGGGCAGCCGGGGGCGACAAGGACCAGGTCGGTTCGCAGATCCTGGAATCGCTCTCCCGCGACCAGGCCATCCGGAGCCTGGTGGCCCACTCGGACGAGCGGTTCCAGGACCTGGCGGTGCGAACCGCCCGGCTGGAGGACTCGGTGACCTCCCTTGCCGAGGACACCCGGGCGGCCCGATCGGCCCTGGCCGACAGCGTGCACGCGCTGGAACAAGCTGTGGGCGCCCCTGCTGTGGCCGGGTACGAGGAGCTGCGGGGCCAGCTGGAACGAGTGACTACCCAGGTGGCCTCGGCGTTCAAGGCGCTCGCCGATCGGGACCGGATCATCGTGGAGACCGTCCAGGAGCAGGTGAGGGATCACGGTGAACTGATCACCCGCGAGACGAGCCACGTGGCCCGGTCGATGGAGATGTACGTCAAGGAGGGGGTCAATGCGGTCGGACTCCTGGCCGGACACATCGACCAGCAGGTCGAGGAGATGGCCTCCCGCGACCAGGACGTTGCGTCGGGTGTGGGGAGCGCGGTCCAGGGCCTCCTCGGAGAACAGGTCGACCTGCTGGCCGAACGATTGGGGATCGAGGCCCGCGATATCGGATCGTCCGTGGGAGCCGCCACACGAGCCATCGAGGAGATCAACGGGACCCTGGATGCCCGGATGATGGGCCTGGGCCGG
>DATDKZ010000154.1:0-11632 GCA_036519575.1 Actinomycetota bacterium
GGACCGGATGGAGGTCATCTCCGCCCGGGAGCCCACCGCCGAAGAGTGGCGAGATCTCGCGATCGCCTGGATCGTTGCGGCGCACGTGAAATCGAACGCCATCGTGTTCGCCAAGGACGGTGCGACCGTGGGGATCGGCGCCGGACAGATGTCCCGGGTCGACGCGTCATGGATCGCCGTTCGAAAGGCGGGTGACCGGGCCGAGGGCGCGGCGATGGCGAGCGACGCGTTCTTCCCGTTCCCCGACGCCCTCGAGGTGGCCGCCCAGGCCGGAGTGACGGCGGTGATCCATCCGGGGGGATCGGTGCGGGACGAGGATGTGCTGAGGGCGGCGGAGGCGCGTGGCATGGCGGTCGTCGTCACCGGCCGCCGGCACTTCCGGCACTGATGGAGCGGAGCTGCCGTTTGGCTCTGTGAGGCCCCAGTAGGATTCCCGCCGTGACGGCGTCAATCATCGACGGCAGGGCCATCGCCAGCCAGATCCGATCCGAGGTCGCGCAGCGAGTCATGGCCCTCGTGGACGACGGCGTGCAACCGGGCCTCGCCGCGGTACTGGTGGGCGAGGACGAGGCCTCCCACATCTACGTGGCCACCAAGCAGAAGGCCTGCGCGGACGTGGGGATCCGCTCCGAGCAGGTCAACCTGCCGGCTTTCGTGACCGAAGGCGAGTTGCTCGCCGCGATCCGGCGGCTGAACCGAGACCCCCAGATCCATGGGGTGATCGTGCAGCTTCCCCTTCCCCGGCACATCTCCGAGCTCCGAGCCCAGTCGGCGATCGATCCGTCCAAGGACGTCGATGGGCTCCACCCCATGAACGTTGGGCTCATGGTCCGGGGGGAGCCCGCATTCCCCCCGGCGACGCCGTACGGGATCGTCGAGCTCTTGCTCCGCTCCGGCGTCCAGCTCGACGGCGCCGAGGTCGTGGTGGTGGGGTACGGGGAACTGGTGGGGGCTCCGCTGTCGATCATGCTGGCGCAGGACTCGATCAGGGGAAACGCCACCGTCACCATCAGCCACGTGAGGACCCGCAATCTCGCAACCCACACCCGACGCGCGGACATCCTCGTCGCGGCTGCGGGCGTCCCGGGGCTGATCACCGCCGACATGGTGAAACCGGGGGCGGTCGTCGTGGACGTGGGGGTCCATCGAACCGACGACGGGCTTGTGGGCGACGTTCGGTTCGACGAGGTCAAGGAGGTGGCGGGGATGATCACGCCGGTGCCCGGTGGGGTCGGTCCGATGACCGTCGCCATGCTGCTCGTGAACACCGTTACCGCCGCCGAGCTCTTGACCGAGAAGCGTTGAGCGAGACGCCGAGTCGCCTGGGGAGGATCCTGCGCGCGGGCCGGTTCTGCGTGACGGCCGAGGTCGTGCCCCCGCGCTCTGCGGATGCGGCCGCCGTCATCGCTCAAGCGCGGGAGCTCGTCGGGTACGCCGACGCCGTCAACGTCACCGACAATCCGGCTTCAACCGCCCACATGGCACCGCTCGCCGGCGTGGCGGTCGTCGCGGACTCGGGCATCGAGCCCATCCTCCAGCTGACGTGCCGGGACCGGAATCGACTGGCCCTGACGGCCGACCTCCTCGGGGGCTGGGCCCTGGGTGCGCGAGGAGTCCTGTGCCTGTCGGGCGACCCCGTGGCCCGGGGAGACCATCCCGACGCGAAGGAGGTCTACGACCTCACGGTGCTCGACCTCGTTCGTCTGGCGGCCGGCCTGCGCGACGAGGGTCGGCTGCTGTCCGGCGCGACGATCGAGGGGCCGCCCCGGTACCTGATCGGTGTGGCCGACCTCCCGCTTGCCGAGGGCTACGACCCGGCGCGGCTGGAGGCGAAGATCGATGCCGGGGCCGATTTCGTGCAGACGCAGATCGTCTACGACGTCGGGGCCTTCGCCGCGTGGGCCGATACGGCCAGGTCCCGAGGCGTGTTCGACCGGGTGGCGGTCATCGCCGGTGTTGCCCCCCTTCGGAGCGCTCGACAGGCTCGGCTGGTGGCGTCGCTGCCGGGCGTGAGCGTGCCCACGGACGTTCTCCGCGGGCTGGCGGAAGCCGGCCCCGATGCGGAGGAGGAGGGCAGCCGCTTGGCCATCGGTATCGTGAACGGCATTAGGGAGATCTCGGGGCTGGCCGGCGTTCACGTCATGGGTCTGGGACAAGAGGCGGCGGTCCGCCGCGTGGTCGAGGGGGCCGGACTGCTCCCTCGCCCGGTCGCGGTCCCCTAGACTCCTCGGAACGGGAATGGGGAGGAAGCATGGCGGAGATCGTCACCATCGAGGGGAAGCAGTACGTGAGGCGGAACCCGCTCGGAGTGCTGGGACTCACGCTGATCACGCTGGGGATCTACGGGCTCTACTGGTACTACAAGGCCAACGAGGAGATCAAGAATTTCACCAACGACGAGACCATCAGCCCGGTGCGATCGCTCATGGCGTTCATCTTCGGGTGGCTCATCATCGTCCCGCCGTTCATCGCCGCGTACAACACGGCGAAGCATGTTCAGGAGATGGAACAGCGGGCGGGTGTCCAGCAACAGATCGAGCCCGCGTTGGCGGTCATCTTCTTGATCCTCATCTCGATCGTCATCGGCCTCTACGTACAGGAACACCTGAACCGGGTATGGGACAAGGCAGCGGGCCGGCAGGCGCCGGTCGCGCCCCCCACACCGCCTCCGCCGTCCGCCATCCCTCCCGGGTAAAGGCGTCCCCCGGCCAGTGCCGTCGGCTCAGCCGCGGCGATCGATCGGGACGTAGACCTGATCGCGGGGTCCGATGTAGTCGGACTCGGGGCGGATCAGACGGTTGTCCGCGTACTGCTCGCGCACGTGCGCGGTCCATCCAACCATGCGCGCCAGGGCGAACACGGGCGTCATGAGATCGGTGGGGATCTCGAGATAGTGGTAGACGCTGGCCGCGAAGAAGTCCACGTTCGCGTGGAGTCCCTTCTCCTGGCCCACGACGCGCTCGATCTCGGCCGAGATGTCGAACCAGCGGGTGTCGCCCTTCCGTTCGCCGAGCTCCTGCGAGAGCTTGCGAAGATGGGTGGCCCGAGGGTCTTCGGTCTTGTAGACGCGGTGCCCGAACCCCATGATCCGCTCCCGCCGGCCCAGCCGTTCCTTGATGTACCGCTCGGCGTTAGTCGGGTCGCCCACCTCCTCCAGCATCTTCATGGCCTCCTCGTTGGCGCCGCCGTGGAGCGGGCCCTTGAGGGCGGCGATGGCCCCGGTGATCGCGGAGAACATGTCGGACTGGGTCGAGGCGATCACCCGGGCGGTGAACGTGGAGGCATTGAAGGTGTGGTCCGCGTAGAGGATCAGCGTGGTGTCCAGGGCCGCGGCGTCGAGCTGCTCCGGTTCGTTCCCGGACAGCATGTACAGGAAGTTCGCCGCGTGCGGGAGCTTCGGGTGGGGCGGGACGACCATCTCACCGGTTCGCATCCGGTGGTACATCGCGATAAGGGTCGGGGTCTGCGCGATGAGGCGAAGGGCCTTGCGCTCGTTCGCCTCGGCACTGTTGTCCCACCCATCGGGGTCGTACGCGGACGCGGCGGAGACGCCGGTCCGAAGCATCGACATCGGCGAGGTCTGCTCGGCCAGGGTCGGCATCAGTCCCTCGAGGAACGGCGAGACCTCTCGCTCGGAGATCAGTCGCTCGAAGAGCTCGTCGAGCTCGGGCTCGGTCGGGAGCCGGAGGTTGTGCAGGAGGTAGGTGACCTCCTCGAAGGTCGACTTGGTCGCCAGGTCGTGGATGTCGTAGCCCACGTACCACAGGCGGCCCTGTTTGCCGTCGACGTCCGACAACCTGGTCGATGCGGCGATGACCTCTTCCAAACCCCTTTGCGACACCGCCCTACCCCCATCCTGAATGGTGGTTCGAAACCACCACCCACCAAGGGTACCGCGCTGCACCCGTCGCGCAGTTACCAGTCGATCACGAGGACGCTTTCGGGCCGCGCTGCCAGAATGGGGCCCAGCCGAGGACAGGGACGCCCGACGACCTTCGAAGGAGCGGAGCATGGCGACGTACCGCGTGACGCTCATCCCGGGAGACGGCGTCGGCCCCGAGCTGTCGGAGGCCACCCGCCGCGTCCTGGAGGCGACCGGTGTCGGGTTCGACTGGGAAATCCAGGAGGCGGGCGCCGATGTCGTGGACCGGTACGGGACGCCTCTTCCGGACTCCGTCCTCGAATCGATCCGTCGCAACCGGGTGGCCATCAAGGGTCCCATCACCACCCCGGTGGGCAGCGGCTTTCGGAGCGTGAACGTGGCGCTTCGAAAGGAGCTCGACCTCTACGCGTGCCTCCGGCCGTGCAAGTGGTACCGAGGTGTCCGATCCCGCTACGAGGACGTGGACGTCGTCATCGTGCGGGAGAACACCGAGGACCTGTACGCGGGGATCGAGTTCGAGGAGGGCTCGCCCGGAGCGCAGGAGCTGATCGAGTTCATCGCCGAGAAGACCGCGAAGCGCATCCGGGACGACGCCGGTATCTCGATCAAACCGATCTCGGTGTGGGGGACCGAGCGGATCGTCCGATTCGCCTTCGATTACGCCCGGAACTCTGGCCGGTCGAAGGTCACGGCAGTGCACAAGGCGAACATCATGAAGTTCACCGATGGGCTGTTCCTGGAGACGGCCCGACGAGTGGCGGAGACCTACCCCGACATCGACTTCGAAGATCGGATCGTCGACAACCTCACAATGCAGCTGGTCCAGCGGCCCGAGGAGTACGACGTCCTCGTCCTGCCGAACCTGTACGGCGACATCGTCTCAGACCTGTGTGCCGGCCTCATCGGCGGCCTCGGCGTAGCGCCGGGCGCGAACATCGGGGACGAGGCTGCGGTGTTCGAGGCGACCCATGGGAGCGCCCCGAAGTACAAGGGGATGAACAAGGTGAATCCCATGGCCATGATGCTGTCCGGCGTCCTGATGCTGCGGTACCTGGAAGAGACGGAAGCCGCGAACCGGCTGGAGTCAGCGATCGCGGCCGTGATCGCCGAGGGGAAGTCGGTCACCTACGACATGAAGCCGAGCCGCGACGACCCGACCGCCGTCGGCACGTCCCAGGTCGCCGACGCGGTCATCGAGAAGCTCCAGGCCTGACATGCGGGTGACCATCGTCGGCAGCGGGTTCGTTGGCCAGACCACCGCGATGCGGGTCGTCGAGAAGGGGCTGGCCGAGGTGGTCCTGATCGACATCGTCGAGGGGTTGCCGCAGGGACTGGCCCTCGATATCAGGGAGTCCTCGCCGATCGAGGGGTTCGAGCCGAACGTCACCGGGACGAACGACTACGCCGACACGGCGGGATCAGACGTCGTGGTCATCACCGCAGGGTTCCCCCGACAGCCGGGCATGAGCCGCATGGATCTCCTGGGTAAGAACGCGGCGGTGGTCCGCGACGTGGTGGAGAACGTGGTGCCGGGGTCACCGGATGCCGTGATCGTTGTGGTGACCAACCCGCTCGACGAGATGACGTTCCTGGCATCGGATGTCTCGGGGTTCCCCAAGCGGCGCGTCCTGGGGATGGCAGGAGTGCTCGATTCGGCGCGGCTCCGGTACTTCATCGCCGATGAGCTCGGGGTATCGCCGTCCGCGGTCGAGGCCATGACGCTCGGCTCGCATGGCGAGTCGATGGTGCCCTTGCCTCGTCACGCCACGGTGGCCGGTAAGCCGCTCACCGAGCTGGTGGACGAGATCACCCTGGAGCGGCTGTACCAGCGTACGCGCGACGCCGGAGCCGAGATCGTCGCGCTGCTGAAGAAGGGGAGCGCCTACTACGCGCCCTCCGCCGCTATCGCCGGGATGGTCCAGGCCATCGCCCGGGGGGACCCCGACGTGCTCCCCGCGTGTGCATGGTGCGAGGGCCAGTACGGGATCCGGGACGTCTACGTGGGCGTCCCCGTCCGTCTTTCCCCCTCGGGTGTCAGGGAGATCGTGGAGCTCGACCTGAACCAGGACGAGGTCGGGGCGCTTCGCGCGGCTGCCGAGGGCATCCGCGCGAAGTGCGCCGACCTGGCGACGCTCTAACCCTCGTGAAGTGAAGGCCGCGCATCCGAATACCCCTCCGCATGGTTCATCGGTAGATTGCAGTGGACGGCAGGGCGGTGGTCCCCTCAGGAGCGGATGCCTTCGCCGGAGCCTATCCGCTCCGGCTCGACATGCCCGGGTGGTGCTCGAGCCGCCCAGGCAACGCTCAGGGCCCCGCCTGTCGCTGCCAGCAATCCCCCCGCGACCACCATGAAGAGCCCAGGCTGCAGGGACACGTGGAACCGCTCCTCGTAGACGGCTGCGAGGCGAGACCGAACCTCCTCATAGGGAAGGTGGAGCTCGGTTGCGAGCTCCCGGGCGATCCGGTCCCGTTGGCCGGGCGAGGTGAACCTGGCGTCGCCGCGTACGGCGTCGGCGGCGGCGATCGCCGCCGCCGACAGCCCCAGCCCGACGAGGGCCACCGCTACTGCGCGGCGAATCGCCGGGGTGGCCATCAGCCGCATGGTCACCATCCCCACCAGCACCACGACGCCGATCCCCAGAGCGACGATGCCCTCCCACAGGTCCGTCCCTCGGATGGGCGTGTCGAAGGGCGGCACCTTCGCCCAGGGCAAGAGGGACCCGAGCGAGATCATCAGCCCTCCCGTCGTGAGGGTGAGGAACCCGGCCAGCCGGAGCATCGAGGGGCGGGCAGTCGAGACGATCTCGCGGGTCATGTCGGCCGCAGTGTGGCATCCGCTTCGAGCGCGTGGAAGCACGTGCGCGTAGGATGCAAAGAGTGACCAAGTTCTTCCAGTTGGTGGCGGAACACACCCGGAATTTCTTCACCAACTGGAGGGAGTACGACGGTCCCTTCGCAACCAAGCTTGCGCTTACGTTCCGGAACCGATTTCGGGCGACCTTTTCCAAAGCGCAATGCTGTGGGCACCCGGGCGAGCCGGGCTGCTGACAGGTGGAGCGAGAAGGCCCCGGTCCGGGGCCGGGGGAGCACCACGGGTCCGGCTGAAACGCGCTACCGCTTCGTTCGGCCCTTCCTCCCCGCCGTGTCCTTCGGCGTGCCGCGGCTCGCCGCAGAGCTCTTCGCGGTCGTCTTGGTCGGCGTTGCGGCACGCGGTTTGGCCCTCGCCACTCCGACGGCGGCCACGATCCTGGCCGAACCACCGCTCGGACTGAACACCGATTCGTGGCCGTCGCTCCATCGGACGCGGTAGCGGATCCCCACCTCTCCCTGGATGACCTCCAGGATCTCGCCCTCCCGGGTCGGTTGACCTACGGCCTCGGACTCGACCTCGATCCGTTCTCCAGGCTTCCCGGTCATCGGCGTACCTCCATCGTCAGGCTTGACGCTTCGATGCGCGGCCGTCAACCGGAGACTACTCCTCACCGTCCTCATGCTGCAGCGCGCTGGCCACGGCCTCGGCTACCTCGATCGTGGACGCCCTCCCCCCGAGGTCCGGGGTCCTGATGACTCCTTCCGACAGGACCCGGTCCACGGCCTCCTCGACCGATCGAGCCGCAGCCGCTTCCCCCAGGTGCCGTAGGAGCATGGCTCCCGAGAGAATCATGGCCACCGGGTTCGCCAAGCCAGCTCCGGCGATGTCCGGGGCGCTTCCGTGCACCGGCTCGAACACCGCGTACTCCCAGCCGAGGTTGGCCCCGGCCGCCAAGCCAAGCCCGCCCACCAGGCCGGCGCACAGGTCGGAGAGGATGTCGCCGTACAGGTTCGGCAGCAGCAGCGTGTCGAAGTCTTCGGGCGAGCGGGTCAGCCGCATCGAGAGGTGATCGATCTGCATCTCCCCGGATTCGACGTCCGCGTTCCCCTCGGCCTCCTCCAGAAAGATCCGCAGGAACAGGCCGTCGGAGAACAGCATGATGTTGGCCTTGTGGCCGAACGTAATCGATCCCCTGCCGTGCGCGCGGGCGAACTCGAAGGCGAAGCGCACGATCCGCAGGGCCCCGGTCACCGAGATGGGCTTCACCGTGACCCCCGCGTCATCGCGGATCTCGTGGCCGAGCTCCCTCAGCTTGCGCCGGAGCTCTTCGGTCTGGGGAGCTCCCCGCTCGAACTCGATCCCCGCGTACAGGTCCTCGGTGTTCTCCCTGATAAGGACGAGGTCGACGCCCGGATGGCGCGTGGGTACGCCGGGGAGTGAACGGGATGGACGGACTGCCGCGAACAGGTCGAGCTCATGGCGCAGTGCAACGTTCACGCTTCGAAAGCCCGTGCCCACCGGCGTGGTGATCGGTCCTTTGAGCGCCACCCGTGTTCGGCGGATCGACGTCAGGACCCGCTGCGGAAGCGGGGTGCCCTCGCGCGCGACGGCGCGCTCGCCGGCCTCCTCGACCACCCACTCCAGCCCGATCCCCGTGGCGTCGAGCACTCGCCGGGTGGCCTCGGAGACCTCGGGGCCGATGCCGTCGCCTGGGATCAGGGTTACGAGGTGCGCCACGGCCCGTCGCTAGAACCGCTCGAACAGGATCGACCGCTTGACCTCCTGGATGGCCTTCGTCACCTCGATACCGCGGGGACAGGCCTCCGTGCAGTTGAAGGTGGTCCGGCATCGGAACACGCCGGTGCGCTCGGCCAGGATCCGGAGTCGGTCGTCGGCGCCATGGTCGCGGGAGTCGTAGATGAACCGGTGAGCGTTCACGATGGCCGCGGGGCCGACGTACTCCTCGTCTCCCCAAAAGATTGGGCACGCCGTGGTGCACGCGGCGCACAGGATGCACTTGGTCGTGTCGTCGAACCGATGGCGCTCTTCCGGCGTCTGGAGGCGCTCCCGGTCGGGCTCGCCCTCGTCGTTGATGAGATAGGGAAGGATCGAACGGTAGCCGGCGAAGAACGGCTCCATGTCGACGATGAGGTCCTTCAGGACCGGAAGGCCCCGGATGGGCTCCACCGTCGCCTTCGGCAGGACGTCCTTCACCAGGACCTTGCACGCCAAGCGGTTCTTGCCGTTGATCATCATGGCGTCGGAGCCGCAGATCCCGTGGGCGCACGAACGCCGAAGGGCGAGCGTCCCGTCCTGGTACCACTTCACCTGGTGCAGCGCGTCGAGGAGCCGGTCGTTGGGCTCGGTGTCGATCGTGAACTCGTCCCACCAGGAATCCGCGCGGACGTCCGGGTTGTACCGCCGGACCCTCAGGGTCAGCGTGACCTTGGTCCCGGCACCCACGCGCCGGCCGTCCGAGTCGTCCAGCACGTCGCCCAGCGGGTCTTCGGCCATCAGTACTTCCGCTCCATGGGGACGTAGGGTCCGAGCTTCACGTCCTTGAACTCCAGGCGAACGTCCCCGCCGGGTCCCCGGTAGGCGAGGGAATGCTTCAACCAGTGCTCGTCGTCGCGCAGGGGGTGGTCCTCGCGGTAGTGGGCGCCGCGGGTCTCGTCGCGCGCCAGGGCCGCCGCCACGGTGGCCTCCGCGCAATCCAGGAGGAACCCGAGCTCGGCGGCCTCCATCAGCTCGGTGTTGTAGGTCCTGCCGGTGTCCTGTACGAACACACGCTCGTAGCGCTCACGCAGGCCACCGAGGATCTGCTGCATCTTCTTCAGGCTGGTCTCGCTCCGCACCACGAACGCCAAGTCGAACATGGACTCCTGCAGCTCGCTCCTGATGTCGGCGGCGTTCGCCCCCTCCCGTCGGTTCATCAGACCGTCGAGCATGTCCGTGGCAAAGCCCTCGGGGTGCTCTGAAAGCTCAGGGGGGTTGGAGCCGTCAGCGAACTCGGCCATGTGTTTCCCGCCACGCCGCCCGAACACCACGATGTCGAGGAGGGAGTTGGTCCCCAGCCGGTTGGCGCCGTGGACGGACACGCAGGCGCACTCGCCGGCGGCGTAGAGCCCGGGGACCGGCGTCTCGTCGGGCCCCGTCACCACCCGGGCCTCGACGTCGGTGGGGATGCCGCCCATGGCGTAGTGCGCCGTGGGCTGGATCGGGACGAGCTCGGTTGTCGGCTCGACCGAGAGATACACGCGAGCGAACTCCGTGACGTCCGGGAGCTTCTCCTCGATGACCTCGCGGGGCAGATGGCGGACGTCGAGCCAGACAGCGTCCTTGTGCGGGCCCGCACCCCGGCCCTCCTTGATCTCCTGGTAGATGGCCCGGGATACGAGGTCCCGAGGGGCGAGGTCCTTCACGGTTGGCGCATACCGCTCCATGAACCGCTCGTTCTCGGCGTTCAGCAGGATCCCGCCCTCGCCACGGACCGCCTCGGAGAGCAAGATGCCCATCTTGTACACACCCGTGGGGTGGAACTGGAAGAACTCCATGTCCTCGAGCGGCATGCCTCGTCTCCACGCCACCGCCGGCCCGTCGCCGGTCAGCGTGTGTGCGTTGGACGTCACGCGGAACATCCGACCGAAACCGCCGGTGGCGAACATGACCGATGAAGCGTGGAAGACGTGCAGCTCGCCGGAGGCAAGCTCGTACGCGACGACGCCGCCGACCCGGCCATCGTCCATCACCAGGTCGAGAACGTAGAACTCGTTGAAGAACCGGACGTTGCGCTTCACGCACTGCTGGTACAGGGTCTGCAGGATCATGTGGCCGGTCCGGTCGGCCGCGTAGCAGGCGCGCTTCACGGCAGCCTCACCGTGGTTGCGGGTGTGGCCGCCGAACCGGCGCTGATCGATCCGTCCGTCGGTGGTCCGGTTGAACGGCAGGCCCCAGTGCTCCAACTCGTAGACGGCGTCGACGGCCTCCTCGCACATCACGAGGGCCGCGGGCTGATCCACCAGGTAGTCGCCGCCCTTCACCGTGTCGAACGCGTGCCACTCCGGGTAGTCCTCCTCGACATTCCCGAGCGCCGCGCACATACCGCCCTGGGCGGTGCCCGTGTGGGAGCGGGTGGGGTACAGCTTGGAGATGACGGCCGTGCGGACCCGGTCCGAGGCCTCGATGGCCGCCCGGAGCCCGGCGCCCCCCGCGCCGACGATCACGGCGTCGTACGTGTGGACGGTGGTCACGAGGTCACGTCGCTCCCGGCCACCGGCTGGGGTCGAAGGTGAAGACGACGACCGTCCCCAGCGCGAACAGGCCGAAGCCGACCACGTAGAACAGCATGTTCACCGCGAACCGCGCGCTCGGCCACTTCACGTAGTCCTGCACGATCACCCGCAGGCCGTTGATCCCATGGAGCAGCGCCAGGACGAGGAGCGCCCAGTCCCAGGTCCGCCAAACCGGACTCTGCCACCGCACCGCGACGAACCCGAAGTTCACCCGCGACACGCCTCCGTCGAGGACGTGCATGATCAGGACGTGGCCCACGGCGAGGAACAGCAGGACGACGCCGGAGATCCTCATGAACAGCCAGGACCACAGCTCGAGGCCGCCCCCCGGCCGCTCCCGCCCGGTCCCACGACCGTGGGGACGCCCGGAGGGCGGCATGGAGGGCGGGCGCTCCGCGGCCTGCACGGCCATCAGAGGTTCCACCCCAAGGACAGGTTCAGGATGTCCCGCCCCATGATCCACGTGATGGGGACCATGGCCAGCAGGAACAGGCCGGTCGATGCGATCGACAGCTGCTTCATGTACCTGGTCGAGGCGGGCCAGAAGTCGAACACCATGATCTTCACGCCGTTGATGGCGTGGTAGAGGACGGCGGCGACCAGCCCGAGCTCCAGGAGCCGGACGAACCAGTTGTGGTAGACGGC
>DATDKZ010000155.1:0-7670 GCA_036519575.1 Actinomycetota bacterium
CGGATCCTGCCATCGATAAAGGCAAACAACGCGCTCGCCCTCTGGCGCATCCTGGCTCGAGAAGGCGTCGGATGCGACACGTTCGGACCCGGAGAACTGCACGCCGCGCTGGCGAGCGGCATACACCCTGATTGGATCTCCGTGAACGGATCGGTGAAGGACGCGGACCTGATCGAGCGAGCAGTAGCGGTGGGCGCCAAGATCACGCTGGACGCCGCGCGAGAGCTCGACCTCGTCCTCACCGCCGCACGGGCTCTGGGGCGGCGCGCCACGGTGCGGTTCCGGGTGCGACCCGACTACGAGGACCTGACACAGCCGAGCGACTTCCCCCACGATGAGGTTTCGATCAGGGAGGTCGCACGGACCTACAAACCCGGGATCCCCACCGAGGAGCTCATACCGCTCGGAAGGCGGGCGCTCGCTAGCGACCTCCTCGACGTCGCCGGTGTCCACGTGCATCTGGGCCGGCACCGCCGCGAACTCGACATGTGGCGAGGCATGGTGCGGGCCTACGTTCGTCTGATCGCCAGGATCAGCAAGGCATGGGATGGGTGGCGCCCGCGCGAGATCGACGTGGGAGGAGGCTATGCCAGCTCGCGCGACCCGACGGGACGCTTGCTCGGCCGGCTCGCCGATCGAGACCCGGAGGATCGTTCGCCGGCCATCGACGAAGTCGCCGAGGCCATGACCTCCGCCCTCCGAAGCGAGCTGATCGGCCAGGGGGTGGATCCGCAAGGGATCGCGCTGGAGGTCGAGCCGGGGCGGAGCCTGTTCTCCGATGTTGGTATCCACCTGGCCATGGTCCGCAACCTCAAGCACGAGAGCGTCCCCGAACCGTTCACGTGGGTCGAGACCGACACCACCGAGATGTTCCTTCCCGACTCGCTGATCGAACACAGTCGATGGACGGTGCTGGTGGCGAACCGAGCCGACCGGCCCTCCAGGCAGATGGCCGACGTCGTGGGCATGAGCTGCGGGTTCGACGTCATCGTCCCGCAGGCCCAGCTTCCCGAGGTGGCCGTCGGCGACGTTCTCGCCTTCCTGGATACCGGGGCGTACCAGGAGGTGGTCTCTTCGAACTTCAACGCGCTGCCCAGGCCGGCCACCCTGCTCGTTCACGGCGGTGAGGCCGAGATCATCAAGCGAGCCGAGACGATCAAGGACGTGTTTGCCCGTCACATCGTTCCCGACCGGCTCGCGGGGGACTGACGCGGGATGGGAACCCGGCTGACAGGGAAGGTCGCCCTGATCTCCGGCGGGGCACGGGGCCAGGGGGCGGCGCACGCCGGCCGCTTCGTGGATGAGGACGCGGCCGTTGTTCTTGGGGACCTCTTGGATCAGGAAGGCGAGGCCAGGGCCCGCGAGCTCCGGGAGGGCGGCGGCCGGGCCGAGTATCTCCACCTCGATGTGACCCGCGCCGAGGACTGGGAGGCCGCCGTCCGAATGGCCGAGGAGCGATTCGGATCGTTGAACGTCCTCGTGAACAACGCCGGCATCATCAGCGAGGGCGGCGCCGTGGACGAGGACGAGCGAACGTGGCAGCGCGTGATCGCCGTCAACCAGACCGGCGTCTTCCTGGGGATGAAGCACGCCGTCCCGGCGATGCGACGGGCGGGGGGCGGCTCGATCGTGAACATCGCGTCCACGTTGGGGGTGGTGGGAGCAGAGGACTACATCGCCTACCAGGCGAGCAAGGGAGCAGTCCGCCAGATGACCAAGAGCGCCGCCCTGTCCTACGTGGGCGACGGGATCAGGGTGAACACGATATGTCCGGGGTTCATCACCACCCCGATGACCGATGCGCTGGGCGAGGAGATCCACGAACACGACGTCAGGATGACGCCGTTGGGCCGCCCGGGAAGGCCGATCGAGGTCTCGCACGCGGTCGTGTTCCTCGCGTCGGATGAGGCATCGTTCATTACGGGCGCGGAGTTGTTCGTGGACGGCGGGTACCTGGCCCAATGACCGCCGTCTCCAGACGCGAAAAGGTGGAGGACGCATGCGTGTGAAGGGCCTGGACCACGTGTCCGTCACATGTGCGGATCTCGACGCCTCGATTCGGTTCTACCGAGACCTTCTGCTCCTGCCGTTCCGAGCCCAAGGGGAGGGGGATGAGCCGTGGCTTGCTCAGATGACCGGGCTGGCGGGGGCGAGGATCCGGTGGGCCGAGCTCGACCTCGGAGCGGGGCGGATCCTCGAGCTGGTCGAGTTCCTGGAACCACGCGGCGAGCACGTGGACGGCGATCTGAACACCCCCGGACGCGGCCATATCGGGCTCGAGGTGGAGGGGATCGAGGATCTGCTCGCGTCGCTCTCTGCGGCAGGCGTTCAGCTCCGGTCTGAGCCGGTTCGACTGACCGAGCCGGGAGAATGGTTCGGCGTCCGAAGTATGTACGTGGAGGACCCCGACGGCACGCTGATCGAGCTCGTCGACCGGTCCGATCGGACCAGCGGGTGAGGGGATCCTCGGGCATGGCCAAGCCCGCAGAGGCGAACCAGCAGCACGGCCCGCCGATCGGTTCGAAGCTCCGCGCCGCCCGACGACACCGCGGCTTGACCATTTCACAGCTCGCTGCGGAGACCAACCTCTCCGGTGGCTTCATCAGCCTGCTCGAGCGCGACGAGACGAGCGCCTCGGTGGGAACGTTGTTCAGGATCTGCGGGGCGCTCGGGATCCGGATCGGATCTCTCTTCGAGGAGAACCGCACGAACCTGGTCCGTGGACAGGAGCGGCCTTCCGCGAACTTCGGCGGTTACGGGGTGGAAGACGAACTCCTCACACCGGGTTGGGAACGTTCACTCCAGGTGATCGAATCCCGGATCGAGCCGGGCGGCCGCAGCGGCGACGAGCCACACGGCTTCGAGGCCGATGCTGAGCTGATCTACGTCCTTCGGGGTCGGCTGAACGTCGCGATGCAGGAGGAAGTGCATCGACTGCGCACCGGCGACGCGCTGCTGATCGTGCCCCGCGAGCCGCACGCTTGGTGGAACCCATCCGCCTCCCGATCCGCCACCGTGCTCTGGATCATCACCCCAACGTCCGTGTAGACGCTAGTGGGCCGGGCGGGATTCGAACCCGCGGCACGAGGGTTAAAAGCCCCCTGCTCTGACCACTGAGCTACCGGCCCCGCCGGAAGTCTACGGTGGGAACTTGACCTGCCTCCTGGCCGTCCAAGGGCCGACCAGGAAGGAGGCCTCTCGATGAAGGCCAAGGTGTCATGGGGCGCGGCCGGGCTCGTGCTCGGGCTCGTCGCCGCCCTTACGCTCCCCTCGCTCGCCCAATCCTCGTCCCCTTCGCCGGGGACCGGCGGCGCCGGCAGGACGGTCACGGTGACCGGGTCCGCCACGATCCGCTCCGCTCCCGACGAGGCGGTCGTCTCGCTCGGTGTCCAGACCCAGGCCCCGACCGCACAGGGATCCCTTCAGCAGAACGCGTCTCGGATGAACGAAGTGATGAAGGCGATCCTCGGCGACGGGGTGAAGTCGGCCGACATCGCCACGGCGTGGGTGAACCTGTACCCGAACTACGACAGCGGCGGGAGGGCCATCGTGTCGTATTCGGCGCAGAACCAGGTCGACGTCAACGTCCGCGACCTGTCGAACGTCGGCCCGATTATCGACGACGCGGTGGGCGCCGGGGCGAACCTCTCGAATGGCATCCAGTTCCAGCTCTCCGACCAGAACCAGGGCGTGGAGCGGGCGCTGGCGGAAGCCGTCGCTAACGCGCGGGTCAAGGCCGAGGCGCTGGTCTCCGCGAGCGACGCCTCACTCGGCTCGGTCGTCACCATCACCGAGGGCACGACACCCCAGTATCCGCCCATCCCGTTCGCAGCCGACGCCGGCCGGGCGGAAGCCTCGACCCCGATCTCCCCGCCGACCCTGGAGACCCAGGTGACCGTGACCGTTGTCTGGTCCCTCGTCTAGCGCGGAGGGCGCCGGTACCGGTTCGTGATGGGCATCCGCCGGTCCCGGCCGAACGCCTTCGGCGTGATCTTGACGCCCGGGGGAGCCTGTCGCCGCTTGTACTCGGCCCCGTCGATCCAGCTCACCACCCGATCGACGAGGTCACGGTCGAACCCGGCGGCCACGATGTCCTCCGGGGAGCGATCCTCCTCGACGTACGCTTCGATGATCGGATCGAGCACCTGGTACGGAGGCAACGTGTCCGTGTCCTTCTGGTTCGGCCTGAGCTCCGCCGAGGGCGGCTTGTCGATGACCCGTTGTGGGATGAGCGGCGCTCCACCCTGGGCGTTTCGCCACTCGACCAGCTCGTAGACGAGGGTCTTCGGCACATCCTTGATGGGGGCGAACCCGCCGGCCATGTCGCCGTACAGCGTCGAGTAGCCTACCGCGTACTCGCTCTTGTTCCCCGTCGCCAGGACCATGGCGCCGAACTTGTTCGACAACGCCATCAACAGGTTGCCGCGGATACGGGCCTGGAGGTTCTCCTCGGCGACGCCCTCGGTCGTGTCCCGGAACGTGTCCTCCAGCGCGGAAAGGTAGGACTTGAAGACCTCGTCGATCCGGACCTCGTCGATCCGGATCCCCAGGCGCCGCGCAACCTCCATGGCGTCCTCCACGCTTTCGGCCGAGGAGTACGGCGACGGCATCGTCATGGCCCGTACCGCCTGCGCGCCGAGCCCGTCCGACGCGACGGTGGCGGTCAGCGCCGAGTCGATCCCGCCCGACAGGCCCACCAGCACCTCGGTGAAGCCGTTCTTTCGCACGTAGTCGCCCGTCCCCACCACCAGCGCTCCATAGACCTCCTCCGGCCCCTCGGGCCACCGGCGAGCCTCACCCTCGGCGGCGGCGGACCACCGGCCGCCCTGGAGCCGCTGGAGGTCCACCACCAGGAGATCCTCCTGGAACATCGCGGCACGGTGGGCCAGCTCTCCCTGCGGCGAAACGACCATGCTGCCGCCGTCGAAGACCAGCTCGTCCTGTCCGCCGATGGCGTTCACGTACACGATCCAGGCCCCGGTCTGCCGAGCCCGGTCCCGGCAGATGTCCAGACGTTCGGCGATCTTGTGACGGTGGTACGGGGAGCCGTTGATGTTCAGCACCAGCGGGACGTGGCTCCGGGCATAGTCGTCAAACGGCGGTCCGGGTGCCCACGCGTCCTCGCATACCGAGATGCCGAGATCCGAGGAGGCGACCCGGACGGTGCACCCGGCCAGGCCCGGGACGAAGTACCGCTTCTCGTCGAAGACCCCGTAGTTCGGCAGCTTCACCTTGTGGTAGCGAGCCTCGATCGCCCCCGCGTGGAGGAGCGCCGCGGCGTTGTGGATCCCTGCGTCGCTCCGGTCCACGAATCCGGTGATCACGGCGCATCCGCCGGCCGACCGTCGAGCCAGCTCCTCCAGCGCCTCCAGGTTGTCGTCGATGAACGTCCGCCGAAGGACCAGGTCCTCGGGCGGGTAGCCGGTGATTGCGAGCTCCGGGAAGCAGATCAGATCCGCGCCCGCCTCCGTGGCCCGGGCCGCCCAGGCCGACATGGTGTCGACGTTCCCGTCGAGATCTCCGACCGTCGTGTTGATCTGGCCGAGTGCGATGCGAACCATGGAGAGAGCGTAGCCGGGCAAGCCAGGAGGTGAACGCCCGCTCGGGCTGCCCTACTCGATGCCGCCGATGTCCAGGTTGTATGCCTCCCAGACCAGGTCCGCGCCCCGCTGTCGATGCTTCACGATCCTGCCGAGCAATCGTTGGGCGTCGTCTCGTGCCTCGTCCAGCGGCCAGTCACGCCCGATGGTGGTCGAATGCAGGCGGTCGACGAGGTCTGCCGTCGCCGCTCGGAGGGTCGGATGCTCGGCTCGGAGCCGGTCGACCTGCGATGAAAGTCGGGGCGCCCGGTGAAGGATCTCCTCGTACAGCCCCTCGGGCCGCTCCGTCACCTCGATGTGCTCATCGATCGAGTCGAGGAGGATGCTCAGTCGCTTGACGACATCGTCCGTCCAGGTGTCCAACCGGCCGGTGGCGGGGCTGGAGATGGCCCGCTCCACGTCGACGAGCGCGTGATGAAGATCGGCGCGTCGGCGAGCAGCCTCCTCGAACGCTCGGGTTGGCTCGAGCTCGTCCACCATACCCCTCCTCTTGCCAACTATAGGGTGGTGTCCGGTCCCCGGGCTACCCGACGCGATTGGACGATCATCGATGTCGATCTGCGAGCGCGCTGGCTAGGGTTGCCCGGTGGGTGCGGTCGTGGCCGACTGTAGATCCCGGAGGAGCTTCTGCGCCCTCTGAGCCGACACGACATTTCCTTTTCGCTCGTAGAGCCCGTGGGCTTCTGCCGTGGCCAGGGCGGCCGTCTCCGGCTTCCCGGCCAACCGGAGGACCTCGGCGAGATCCATCAGCGTATCGCCTTGGGAGTTCAGGTCGTCGGAGCGACGGATGAGGCTGAGCGCGTCGCCGACGAGCGATTCTGCCTGCTCGAACTCCCCACGGCGGGCTCCCACCTTGCCGCGCACGCACCGCCATCGGACCTGCGAGGCGATATCGTCGGCGGATCCCAATTCCTCACAGGTTTCGCTGTATCTCAGGGCTTCGTCGTAGCGCCCCTGCTGGTACAGAGCTTCGGCCAGGTCACCCGCGATCGTCGAGATGTAGTTCTTCTCGCCGAGTCCGTGCAAGACCTCGTAGCTGTGACGGAGCTCTCGCTCCGCCGCGACCGCATCTCCGGCCAGCATCTCCACGGTGCCGGAAACGAGCGCGGCAAGAGCCGCGATGCGCTTCCACCCCAGCTCTTCGAGGTTCGCCTTGACTAGGCCATACAGCTCGCGGGCGCGCTCGAAGTTGCCCCGCATCGCCTCCAGATGGGCGAGGACGCGGATGGTATTGGCCTCGCTCTTCCTGTCGGTCCCGGTCCGGCCGAAGATTTCCTCGCAGGTCTTGATGGCGTCTTCCACCGGCGCGGGTCCGTACTCCGCGCAGACGGCCAGCCACGGGAGGGCGCGCGCTTGCATGACGGCATCTCCCGCCGCCTCCGCGTGCTCGATCAATCGGCGAGCGGCTTGCTCCCCGGCTCCATATCGACAGCCCATCATGTGGACGGACCACAGGAGCCGAAAGGCCCGTGCCAGTCCTTCATGCTCCTTCTCGGATTCGAGGATGGAGATGGACCTCTCGACCTCGGCGATCAGCTCATCCTCTGACCCCACCCCTTTGGCCACGTAGTGCAACTCCAGCCAGACGAGCCGAGCCATGGTCTCGAGCCCACGGTCCCCGAGCAAGCCCGCACCCTCGAGAGCCATGCCGAGGGCCATGTCCGCCATCTGGAACTCCCCTTGTTCCAGGAACGCCTCGCTCGCCAGCACGAGCAGCCTGGGTCGGCTCGGGTCCAGCGTCGGCAGGAGATAGGCCGCACGATGGAAGAGGTTCGCGGCCGCCGGCATGTCTCCGCGGGCGAGGGCTCGGTGTCCCGCCGAGGACAGCAGGCCCGCTCCGTGGATCCCGAGGTCTCGCCCGTGGTCGTCCAGCGGACCCAGCTGTGCCAGGATCAAGAAGGCTTGCTCGAGGTGATAGCCCAGGATCTCCTCGTATTCGCGCATGCGCTCCGGGGCGGTGCGCTCAGCCCATGACACGAACTTCTCATGGAGCTCAGCCCGCCGCCGCTTGAGGAGGCCCTGGTAGGCGGCGTCCTTGATCAACCCGTGGAGGAATGCATAGCTCTCTTG
>DATDKZ010000156.1:0-3332 GCA_036519575.1 Actinomycetota bacterium
AGGATGCCGATGATCAGAACGACCACCATCAGCTCGATGAGGGTGAAGCCCTCGTCGTCCTTCCGGCGCTGCCAGAAGCGCTCGAGCATGGAGTCACCTCACTTTCTTCACTGCATGCGCATCCCGATGACGCGCATCTACATGGGTGTCGGCCTCGCGGGCGAGCGGCTTTACGGTTCGGCGGGGGGATCGGGTGGGAATGACTCGAACGGACTAGTTACTCCGAACCGGCCGCGGACATGCGGGAGACGTGGGAGCGTCTGCCGGCGGATCGGATCTCGCCGACTACTTCAGCAGGTTGATCACGCTGAACATCGGCATGTACAGCGCGATCACCGCCGCGCCGACCGCGGCACCGATCACGGCGATCAGCAGGGGTTCGATCAGGGAGGTCATGGCTTCGACGGTCGCCGTCACCTCGCTGTTGTAGAACTCGGCGACCTTGTCGAGCATCGTATCGACGGCGCCCGTCTCCTCCCCGACCGCCATCATCTGGACGACCATGGGCGGGAAGACCTTGTGTCGCCCGAGCGGCCTGGCGATCGATTCGCCCTCACGGACACTGGTCTTCACGTCGTCGACCGCGTCCCCGATCACCCGGTTGTTCACGGTCTCGTTCACGTTGTCGAGCGCCTGGAGGATCGGTACGCCCGACCGGAGCAGCATGCCGAGGGTCGAGGCGAAGCGAGCCAGCGCGACCTTGTGGAACAAGGGGCCGAAGATCGGGATCCTGATCTTGACAGCGTCGACGCGAGCCCGCCCGGCCTCGGTCTTCTTGTACCTGCCGAACAGGAACGACGCCACCACCGCCCCGAAGAGAACGACGTACCAGTAGGTCCGCACGGCCTTGGACACGCGCAAGAGCATCCTCGTCGGAAGAGGAAGCGTCCCGCCGAGGCTCGAATAGATCGTCTCGAACTGCGGGACCACGAAGAGCAGCATGGCGGCAAGGATCGCCGTTACGAGGGCGACGACGACGATCGGGTACGTCATCGCCGATTTGATCTGACGGCGCAGCTCGACCTCCCTCTCGATCTGATCGGCGAGGGACAGGAGCACTTCGTCCAGGACACCGCCTGTCTCTCCGGCTTTGACCATCGAGATGAACAGGGCGTTGAACGCCCTGGGATGCTCGGCCATCGCTGCCGAGAGCGACGAGCCGTTCTCGACGCCCGCCCGTACGGCGAACAGTACCTTGGCGAGCTCCTTGCTCTCGGTCTGATCGGTGAGGATCGAGAGAGCTCGCAGGATCGGCAGTCCCGAGTTCACCATCGTCGCGAACTGCCTGCAGAACACCGCGATCTGCTTCAGCTTGATGCGACCCGGCCGCAGGTGGATCTCCATCTTGAGACCGGTGGAAGCCTGCTTCACCCGGATGGGCGTCAACCCCATCTGGCGGAGCCTCGTCATCACGATGGCCTCGTTGTCGCCCACCAGCTGCCCCGTGACGAGGGCGCCGGTCTTGTCGCGAACCTTGTAATCGAACGTTGCCGGCATCGGTCTCTCCTACCTGGTCCTCGATCAGTAGTTCCTGCCGAGCACCGCACCGGTCGTGGCGGCCGCACCATAGCCGCCGTCGTAATTGGCGCCACCACCGCCGATCAGACGTTTCAGCTCTTCGGTGTCGTGACAGCGTTCGTACGCGAGCTGCTGGCTCACCTTCCCGCTCTTGACGAGATCGGCGAGCGACTGGTCCATCGTCTGCATCCCGAAACGACCACCCGCCTGCATGATCGAGTAGATCTGGTGCACCTTCCCCTCCCGGATGAGGTTCCGGACGGCGGGCGTGCAGATGAGAACCTCGACGGCGACCGCCCTCGAACGCCCGTCCACGGTCTGCAGCAGCTGCTGGGTCACGACCCCCTGGAGGCTCGTGGCGAGCTGCACCCGCACCTGCTGCTGCTGGTGCGGCGGGAACATGTCGATGATGCGGTCGATCGTCTGCGGCGCGTCCTGTGTGTGGAGCGTGGCGAAGACCAGGTGCCCGGTCTCGGCGGCCGTGATCGCGGTCGAGATCGACTCGAGGTCACGCATCTCGCCGACGAGGATGACGTCCGGGTCCTGACGCAGGACGTGCTTGAGAGCCTGCGCGAACGACTGCGTGTCGGCCCCGACCTCCCGCTGGTTCACGACGCAGCGTTTGTGCTTGTGGAGGAACTCGATCGGGTCCTCGACGGTCATGACGTGCGCCTGCCGCTCGCGGTTCACGATGTCGACCATCGAGGCCAAGGTCGTGGACTTGCCCGAACCGGTCGGCCCCGTGACGACGACGAACCCGCGTGGATACCTCGCGAAGTCGGCCACGACGCTCGGCAGGCCCAGGTCCTCGACGGTGCGGATCTCGTACGGGATCAGGCGGAACGCGGCCCCGAGGGAATCGCGCTGGTAGTAGACGTTCACGCGGAAGCGCGCGCGGCCGGGGAGGGAGTACGACATGTCGAGCTCGAGCTCCTGCTCGAGACGTTCGCGCATCTTCTGCGGCAGGATCGCGTAGATCATCCCCTGGATGCCGCGCTTGTCGAGGACGGGGTACTCGTCCAGCCGAACGAGGTCGCCGTGCTGTCGGATCGTCGGCGGGGTTCCCACCGTGATGTGAAGGTCCGAAGCCCCGCGTTCCACCATCGCTTCGAGCAGCTCGGGGATCGGGATCTGGACTTCGTCCTCCTGGCCTTCCGAACCCATCACTTCACGACCCTTGCGATCTCTTCGAGGGAGGTCACCCCCGACGCGGCCTTGTGGAGCCCGTCGTCGCGAAGCGTGTACATCCCTTGCTCGGTCGCGACCCGCTTCACGGTCTCGGACGAGGCGCGCTCGACGGTGAGGCGTTCAATCTCCTCGGTCATCGGCATGACCTCGTACAGGCCGATCCGCCCTCGGTAGCCGGTGTTCGAGCACGATTGGCACCCGGACGGCCGGAAGAACACACCGAGGTCGGGGATCCGGGAGTGGGCGAACCCCGCTTCGATCAGCTCCGACCCCTCGGGCGTGTACGCCTGCTTGCATTTCTCGCAGAGCTGGCGCGCGAGCCGCTGGGCGACCACGCAGTCGATGGCCGAGGCCACCAGGAACGTCTCGACCTGCATCTCGATCAGTCGCGTGATCGCCGACGGTGCGTCGTTCGTGTGGAGCGACGAGAGCACGAGGTGACCCGTGAGCGCGGATTCGACCGCGATCATCGCCGTCTCGCGGTCGCGGATCTCACCGATCAGGATGATGTCCGGGTCCGCGCGAAGGATCGATCGGAGCGCGGACGCGAACGTGAGCCCCGCCTTCGGGTTCACCTGGATCTGGTTGACGCCGGGGAGCCGGTACTCGACCGGATCCTCGACGGT
>DATDKZ010000157.1:0-15557 GCA_036519575.1 Actinomycetota bacterium
CGTCGCCGCAGTGGCGAACCACGAGGAGGAGAACGGGTACCAGGTGTCGCCGGCTGCCGCGGCCGTCATCCTTGCCGACAAGTCCGACGTTCACCGCAGCCGCGTCCGTAAGTCCGGACAGATCGAGTTCGACATCCACGACCGGGTCAACTTCGCCGCCGAACAGTCCTTCCTGCGGGTAGACTCGACCGCCCGCACCATCACTCTCGAGCTCACCATCGACACCGAGATCAGTCAGGTCATGGAATACTTCGAAATCTTCCTCGGCCGCATGCAGATGTGCCGGAAGGCCGCCGAGGTCCTCGACACCAAGTTCAAGCTCACGATCAACGGGGCCGAGCTGGCGTGAGGGGCAGCAGCCGCAACCTCTGGCTTTCACTCGCGTTCGTCGGCGTCCTGGTGATCGCGTCCGTCGGCGCATTCGTGGCCGGCATCCGCCCGGTGATCGGCCTGGATCTGGAGGGCGGGGTGTCGGTCGTCCTCGCCGCGCCCGACGGGACACCCGAGTCCGTCATGGAACGGGCCCTGGAGAACATCCGCAACCGGGTCGATGCCTTCGGCGTGGGCGAGCCACTCCTGTTCCTGTCGGGCAACACCATCGAGGTCCAGTTGCCGGGGTTGGCCCGTGGATCCATCGACGAGCGCGCGAAGGATCAGTTCTGCATGGAGGGAGAGGCCGGATCGGTCTACCGATGCTTCCCCACCCAGTCGGAGGCGGCCACCGAGCTCGACGACACCACGGTGAACACCGTGGTGAACAGCGTCTGCTTGTCCGGGCTCTCCGAGTTCGACGGCTCGCCTCAATGCTTCGGTTCGCAGAAAGACGCCGACACGGCGATCAAGGGCATCACGGTGTCGAAGGAGAAGGCTAAATGGTGTCTGGCCAACACCGGGCTGGCCACGGACCCGTGCTTCGAGTCCAAGGATGCGGCGAACGCGGCGCTAGCCGGGATCGGCACCTCGGTCTCTCAGAGCTACTGCGTCCAGGGATCCAAGGGGGAGACGCTGTCCACCGACGCCGGGCCGGCCTGCTTCCCCGACGAGGCTCAGGCCCAGCAGGTGCTGTCCGCCATCTCCGTCCAGCACGAGACGCGCGAGTTCTGCGTGATCAGCTCGGCGGGGAAGGGCCTTGGGTGCTACCTGACCAGGGACGCGGCTGAGGCGCAGCTCCAGAAGACGGGACAGGAGCGCCTGCTTCAGGTGATCGGCACCACCGCCCGGCTGGAGGAACGAGAGGTGCTCCAGACCATCGCCCCCGGCACGCCCGAGTTCGAGTCCACGCCGGTCACGTGTGGAACAGCGACCGAACAGGGGACGGCCGACTGCAGCTTCGAAGCGCTGAAGGATCAAGCGGTCGTGTTCGCCGGGCAGGAGGGCGACAAGTACCGGCTGGGACCGGTCGAGATCACCGGCGACATGATCAAGAGGGCCACGGCCCTGTACAGCTCGGGCAGCGGCGGCACTCCCGGCTGGCAGATCGACTTCACGCTCACTTCCTCCGGCGCCACGACCTTCGGCGACGTCACAACGCGTCTCGTCGGCAAGCCGCTGGCCATCGTGGTCGACAACGTGGTCATCTCGGCGCCGAGAATCGACGAGCCCATCACCGGCGGCAGCGGCGTGATCACCGGCAGCTTCACCAAGTCCCGGGCCCAGGATCTTGCCACCCAGCTGAACTCCGGCGCCCTCCCGGTCAACCTGAAGAAGGAGCAGGTCGAGACCGTGAGCCCCACCCTCGGCCGGCAGTCGCTCCATCAGGGCCTGGTGGCGGGGGTCGTCGGGCTGATCCTCCTCGCCCTGTACCTGTTGTTCTACTACCGGTTGCTGGGCCTGGTGGCCTGGCTGGGCATGACCATCTGGGCGGTGCTGGCACTCGCGCTCGTGTCGATCGCCGGTCGCGCGTTCGGCTACGCGCTGACCCTGGCGGGTGTGGCCGGCCTGGTCATCTCGCTCGGCGTCACCGCGGACTCCTACATCGTGTTCTTCGAGCGATTGAAGGACGAGGTACGACACGGCAGGTCGCCCCGGGCCGCGGTGCAGCCCGCATTCAAGCGGGCGTACCGCACCATCGTTGCGGCCGACATCGTCACTGCGCTGGCCGCGATCATCCTGTACATCACAGCGATCAGCTCGGTGCGGGGATTCGCTTTGACCCTCGGCGTGGCAACCCTGCTCGACCTGTTCGTCGTGTACTTCTTCAAGCGGCCGACGGTCTTCCTGATCGCCCGGAACGAGCGTCTGGTGAACCTGCACGGTTTCGGGCTGACGAGTGGCGTGGCCGCGGAGCCTCTCCGGGGTGAGCCGGTGCCGGTGGCCGGAGGGTCGAAATGAACCTCGGACACGCCGTCGCCACCTTCCGAGGACACCGAGAGCCGCACTTCAGGATCATCGAACACCGCAAGTGGTGGTTCCTCCTCTCCGGTGCCGTGATCGCGCTGTCCATCGTGGGCCTCGCCGTTCGCCACCTCAACCTGTCGATCGACTTCGAGGGGGGCTCGCAGCTCACGTACACCAACAACACGGGCGTCTCGGCCGAGGAGGTGCAGGCGATCCTCGAAGGGCCCCCGTGGAGCCTCTCGGGCACCGAGGTTCAGATCGTCGGAGGCAACCAGCTCTCGGTTCGGACCGCCAGCTTCACCGAGCTCTCCGACGTCGAGCGGACCGAGCTGATCGACGCGCTGGCCAAGCAGGCTGGGGTGAGTCCCTCCGACATCAGCCGGACGGACGTCGGGCCGACATGGGGGGCCGAGATCTCCCGCAAGGCGCTCGAGGGCCTGATCGTGGTCCTGGTCGCCATCACCATCTACATCTCCCTGCGGTTCGAATGGAAGATGGCGGTGGGAGCGCAGGTAGCCATGGTTCACGACGTCCTGATCACCGGCGGCGTCTACGCGCTGACCGGCCGTGAGGTGACGCCGGCCACCGTCATCGCCATCCTGACGATCCTGGGGTACTCCCTGTACGACACGGTCGTGATCTACGACAAGATCAAGGAGAACACCGAGTCCCCCGCCCTGCTTGCCAAGGACACGTACGGCGGTGTGGTGAACATGTCCCTGAACCAGGTGTTCATGCGTTCGGTGAACACGTCGCTCGTGGTGCTGTTCCCCATCGCGGCGCTGCTGTTGTTCGGCGGATCCACTCTGAAGGACTTCGCCTTCGCCATGATGATTGGCGTCATTTCGGGCGCGTACTCCTCGATCTTCGTCGCGGCGCCCATCCTGTCGTTCCTCAAGGAGCGGGAACCGAAGTACGCGCAGTTGCGCACCCGAGCCACGGCTCGGGACGCCGCTGGGCGTCCGCTCAGGCCCGTCCCGAGCGAGCCGGCCATGGCCTCGCCCGGCGGGGACGGCCAGCCCGTGCCGTCCGCTGTGGGTGCCCGCTCGGCCGGCGGGAGCAGTGCCCGAAGCGTCCAGGGGGAGGGACGGCCCCGTCCCAGGCCGAAGAAGAAGCGCAAGCGGAGGTAACACGTGGACGTCGAGCGGCTCAAGGCGCTCGTCAGGGACGTGCCGGATTTCCCCCAGCCGGGCATCGTGTTCAAGGACATCACCCCGCTCCTGGCCGACGAGATCGCCTTCTCTTCGGTCATCGACCTCATCGTGGTCCATTTCGGCCGGGGGGGCGTGGACAAGGTGGTGGGGATCGAGGCCCGAGGGTTCATCCTGGCCTCTCCGGTCGCCTATCACTTCGGAGCGGGATTCGTCCCCGTGCGGAAGAAGGACAAGTTGCCGTGGGAGACCGAGTCCGAGGAGTACGAGCTGGAGTACGGGACCGCCACGCTGGAGATCCACCGTGACGGGGTGGACCCCGGGGAGCGGGTCCTGATCGTCGACGATGTCCTGGCCACGGGCGGGACCGCCCGAGCTACCGCGGGTCTGGTGGAGCGGATCGGTGGCAAGGTCGTGGGGATCGCCTTCCTGATCGAGCTGGGGTTCC
Source organism: Actinomycetota bacterium (assembly GCA_036519575.1). Classification (GTDB taxonomy): domain Bacteria; phylum Actinomycetota; class UBA4738; order UBA4738; family HRBIN12; genus AC-69. Next base: position 3,937 of record DATDKZ010000157.1, read on the forward strand.
TGAACGGCCGCCAGCAGCTCGACGGCTACGACCTGTTCACACTCATCAGTTACTGAGTTCGCACCGCCGCGGCTACACTGGCTCGCCAGGAGGACCGCCGTGGACAGCCGGGAACAGACCAGGACCGAACGCCGGGGAGGTCTGCTCTCTCGCTTGCTACCGGGGGCGGAGGAAGGGCAGGCCCCCGACGGCCTGGAGCCGGTGCTCCGAACCCTCCGCTCCTACAACGCCAAGGCCGACACCACGGAGATCGAGCGGGCCTATCGGTTCGCCGAGGCCCACCACGCCGGCCAGAAGCGGCTGTCCGGCGAGGACTTCATCGAGCATCCCCTGTCGGTGGCCCAGATCCTGGCGGAGCTCGGGCTCGACACGACCACCCTGACCGCAGCCCTCCTGCACGACGTGGTGGAGGACACCGAGGTCACGCTGGAAGAGCTCGAGGTGGACTTCGGATCGGACGTGGCCCGGATCGTGGACGGCCTGACCAAGCTCCAGGCCATCGCGTTCAAGTCGCGCCAGCAGGAACAGGCCGAGAACGTCCGCAAGATGATGGTGGCCATGGCCGGCGACATCCGGGTCCTGCTGATCAAGCTGGCCGACCGCCTCCACAACATGCGCACGCTGTCCGCCCTTCCCCAGACGAAGCAGCGGGAGAACGCCATCGAGACGCTGGAGATCTACGGGCCGCTCGCGCACCGCCTCGGCGTCCAACAGTTGAAGTGGGAGCTCGAGGATCTCTCGTTCAAGACGCTGTATCCGGGCCCGTACCGGGAGATCGCGAGCCTGGTGGAACGGCGGCGCGGCGACCGACAGCGGTACGTGGAGACCGTCCTGTCCGCGGCCCACGCCAGGCTCAAGGAGGCGGGGGTCAAGGCCGAGGTCGAGGGCCGGCCGAAGCACCTGTACTCCATCTACGAGAAGATGGTGTTGGGCGGCAAGGAGTTCAACGAGATCTACGACCTTGCCGGGATCCGCATCCTGGTGGAGAACCTCCGCGACTGCTACGGGGCGCTCGGCGCCATCCACTCGCTGTGGAAGCCGGTACCCGGGCGGTTCAAGGACTACGTCGCGATGCCCAAGTCGAACATGTACCAGTCCCTCCACACCACGGTGGTCGGGCCCCAGGGCCGGCCCATCGAGATCCAGATCCGGACCCACGAGATGCACCGCACCGCGGAGTTCGGCATCGCGGCGCACTGGCGGTACAAGGAGGGCCGCGACGGCAAGCGGGCCAAGGATGCTGCCGACCTCGCCTGGCTGGGTCACATGATGGAGTGGCTGAAGGACATGGCCGACCCCCGGGAGTTCATGGAGGGCCTGAAGATCGACCTGTACCGGGGGCAGGTGTTCGTGTTCACCCCCAAGGGCGACGTGGTCAACCTCCCCGCGGGGGCCACGCCCGTGGACTTCGCCTACTCCATCCACACGGAGGTCGGCCACCGCACCATCGGCGGCAAGGTCAATGGCAAGCTGGTGCCCCTGGACTACGAGCTGCGGACGGGCGACACCGTGGACATCCTGACCTCCAAGGCCGCGGGGGAGGGCCCGTCCCAGGACTGGCTGAAGTTCGTGGTCACGCCGAGGGCCCGCAGCAAGATCCGCCAGTGGTTCTCCCGCGAGCGGCGGGAGGACGCGCTGGAGGAGGGCCGCGAACACCTGCATCGGCTGATGCGCAAGCAGAACGTCCCGTTCAAGCGCCTGGCCACCGAGGAGGCTCTGGAGCTGGTCGCGTCGGAGATGAAGTTCCCCAGCCTGGAATCGTTGTACGTGGCGGTGGGGGAGGGACACGTCTCGCCGCAGTCGGTGCTCGCCCGGTTGATGCGCACCGTCGCCGGCACGACCGAGGAGGATGCGACCGAGGTTCCCCTGGCCCGACCGGTCCGGGTCGGTGGGCCCGACGTCAGCTCCGGTGTCGTCGTGCCGGGCTCCGCGGATGTGTGGGTGCGTCTGGCCCGGTGCTGCACGCCGGTCCCCGGCGACGAGATCCTGGGGTTCGTCACCCGGGGCCAGGGCGTCTCGGTCCACCGGACCGACTGCCCCAACGCCAAGGGGCTGGCCCGCGAACCCGAGCGCCTGATCGAGGTGTCATGGCGCACCGGCCGCCCGACGTCGTTCGTGGTGACGATCCAGGTCGATGCCCTGGACCGCACCCGCCTCTTGTCGGACGTGGCCACCGCCCTGTCGGACCATCACGTCAACATCATCTCGGCGGCGTCGACCGTGAGCCGGGATAGGATCACGACCCTCCGGTTCACGTTCGAGCTCGCCGACATCACGCATCTCACCCAGATCCTGTCGGCCGTGAAGAAGGTCGAGAACGTCTACGAGGCCTACCGCGTCGTCCCGCGGTAGCTGCGGATGCGGATCGTCCTCCAGCGGGTGTCGAGAGCCGCCGTGCGCGTGCGGGAGGAGACGGTGGCAGAGATCGGGGCGGGCCTCCTCCTTCTGGTCGGCGTCGGCGGGGACGACGCGTTCGGCCAGTACGACCGGCTCGCGGAGAAGGTCGTGCACCTTCGCGTCTTCGAGGATGAAGTGGGGAAGATGAACCTGTCGCTCGCTGAGGTGGGCGGAGAGGTCCTCGTGGTCCCCCAGTTCACCCTGTACGGCGACGTGCGCAAGGGGCGCCGGCCGTCGTGGGCCGGCGCCGCGCCGCCGGAGGTCGCCCGGGACCGGATCGAGGCGTTCGCCCGAGCCTTGGAGGCTGCCGGGGCGACGGTGAGACGAGGCGCATTCCGGGAACACATGGAGGTCGAATCTGTGAACGACGGCCCGGTCACCCTGTGGATCGACGGCGCGACGCTGTAGAGGGCATCGGGCGGTCATCCGATACGATGGCCGCCCGATGTATCTCGACGCTTTCTCCGACAACTCTTTCGAGACGAACTGCTGGCTGATCGGCGCCGACGGCACCGATGACGCCGTCGTGGTCGATCCGGGCTTCTCCCCGGAGCGGATCCGGGCCCTCCTGCTCGCGGCGGGGAAGCGACCCCGCGCGGTCCTGGCCACCCACGGCCACTTCGATCACATCGGCTCGGCCGCCGAGCTGTGCGGGGACGATCTCCCGTTCTACATCCACGAGGCGGATGCGCTGGCGCTGTCGGACCCGCAGGGCTGGGGGGCGGGGCACGAAGTGCCGCAGGTGCCGGTGAAAGACGTGCGGACCCTGATCGAGGGGGAGGTGCTCACGTTCGCCGGGTTTCGGATCGAGGTCATGCATACTCCCGGGCACACGCCGGGGAGCGCCTGCTTCGTCACGGACGGCTGGGTCCTCTCGGGGGACCTGGTGTTCGCCGGTACCATCGGGCGGAGCGACTTCCCCAACAGCTCGTCGAAGGACATGCAGCGAAGCCTCCGACGATTCCTCGACCTACCCGACCCGCTCGAGGTGTTCCCCGGCCACGGGCCTCGGACCACGGTGGGACGGGAGCGATCGAGGAATCCGTTCCTCGCGGAGCTGTAGGCGGATGGAGCCCGCCCCGCCTCGCGGGACCACGGATCTGCTCCCACCCGAGTCCGAGCGGATGCGGCGCCTGTACGACCTGGCGCACGGCGTGGCCACCCTGTACGGGTATCGGTACGCGGAAACGCCCGCGTTCGAATCGACGGACCTGTTCGTCAGGACGTCGGGAGCCACGAGCGACGTGGTGCAGAAGGAGATGTACACCTTCGAGGACAAGGGTGGCCGCCAACTCACGCTCCGGCCCGAGGGGACGGCGCCGGTCGTCCGGGCCGTGCTCGGCAGGAGCGCGGAGGTGAGCCTGCCGTTCAAGGGGTACTACGTGGAACCGATGTGGCGGTACGGTCGCCCACAGAAGGGAAGGCTGCGCGAGTTCCGTCAGTTCGGCGTGGAGCTGATCGGCTCCGGGCTCCCCGCCGCCGACGCCGAGACCATCCTGCTGGGACACGAGTACTTGCAGCTGACCGGGATCCGAGACCTTCGGCTCGAGGTGAACTCCCTGGGTGATGAGGTTTGCCGTCCCGCGTACCGCGAACGGCTCCTGGCCTACCTCGAGGCGAACCGGGAACGGCTGCGAGACGAGCACCGGGATCGCTTCCGGGAGAACCCCCTTCGGGTGCTCGACTGCAACGACGAGTCCTGCCGCGCGGTGGCCCGCGACGCGCCGAAGATCGTCGACCACCTCTGCGGGCCGTGCCGGGAGCATTACGACGGGGTCCTGGCCGCACTGGACGATGAGGGTCTGACCTATCACCAGGTGGACACGCTCGTTCGCGGGCTCGACTACTACGTCCGCACAGCGTTCGAATACGTGAGCCCGGTCCTCCCCGAAGGCCAGGCCAGCGTGGGCGGCGGGGGCCGGTACGACGGCCTCGCCGAGGTGCTGGGGTTGACCCCAACGCCGGGGGTGGGATTCGCCCTCGGCCTGGAGCGCATCCTGATCGCGCTGGACGCCGCAGGGATCGGCGACCTGGCGGCGAGGTTCGGGGTCTTCGTCGTGACCGTGGGTCCCAACGCGTTCCCCGCCGGCAGGGAGCTCGCTCGTTCGTTCCGCCAGGCGGGGGTGCCCGCGCAGGTGCCGTTCGAGGACCGGCCGTTGAACGCACAGTTCCGGATGGCGGATCGCTCGGGCGCGGCGTATGCGGCGGTCCTCGGCGAGCGAGAGCTGAGCGACGGGACGGTGACCATCCGCCGGCTGGCCGACGGTGTGGAGGAGACCGTGCCTCGAGAGGAAGCGGTGAAACGGTTGGCCAGCGGCGATGTCTGAGCTCGCGACCTCCATGCGCACCCACGCGTGCGGGGAGCTCCGGGGAAGCGACGTCGGGTCCGAGGTGGCCGTGTGCGGATGGGTGGCTCGCCAACGGGACCACGGCGGGCTGACCTTCGTGGACCTCCGAGATCGCGAGGGCATCGTGCAGTTGGTGTTCCACCCGGAGGAGGTGCCGGACGCTCAACAGGTGGCCCAGCAACTCAAGACCGAATCGGTCATCCGAGTGATTGGGGAGGTTCGGCGACGACCCGAGGGGACCGTGAACCCGGGGCTGTCGACCGGCGAGGTGGAGGTGGCAGTTCGTACGGTCGAGGTCCTCGCCGTGTCCGATACGCCGCCGTTCCCGGTGGAGGACCGCATCGAGGCCGACGAGCTCCTGCGGCTGACCTACCGCTACCTGGACCTCCGCCGCCCCGAGATGACCCGGGTGCTGCAGCTCCGCCACGCCATCAGCCGGATCATCCGCGACCACATGGAGGGCCTGGCGTTCGTCGAGGTGGAGACGCCATTCCTGACCCGGAGCACTCCCGAGGGGGCCCGTGACTTCCTGGTGCCGGCCCGGCTGTGGCCCGGCAACTTCTACGCGCTCCCCCAGTCTCCGCAGCAGCTCAAGCAGCTGCTGATGGTGGCCGGTCAGGACCGCTACTACCAGATCGTGCGATGCCTCCGCGACGAGGCTCCCCGAGCCGATCGCAGCTTCGAGTTCACCCAGCTCGACATGGAGATGTCGTTCGTGAACGAGGAGGACGTCTTCCGGGTCATCGAGCCGCTGTACGCGAGGATCGTGGCCCAGATCAAGGGCGTCGTGGTCCCGGTACCGTTCCGGCGGCTCACGTACGCCGAGATGATGGCCCGCTACGGGACGGACCGACCCGACCTCCGGTACGGGATGGAGCTGGCCGATCTGGGGGAGGCCTTCGCCCGCACCGGATTCCGGGCCATCGCCGCCGCCCTGTCCCAGGGAGGGGTGGTCAAGGGGTTCGCCGCGCCCGGGGGATCGCAGCTGTCGCGCAGGGAATTGGACGAGCTCGTGCAGCTGACGAAGGAGCGCGGCGCCGCCGGGCTGGTGTGGATGGTGGTGGAAGACAAGGACGCGATCCGCTCACCGGTCGAGAGGCACGTCACACCGGAGGAAGCCGGTGCCGCCGCGATGGCCATGGGTGCCGGGCCCGGCGACCTCATGCTGATCGTCGCGGACCGGGCCGACCGGACGAACGTTGCCCTCGACGGGCTCCGCCGCCACCTGGCGGCACGCCTGGGACTCGTCCCAGACGGCGAATGGCGGTTCTGCTGGATGGTCGAGCCGCCCCTGTTCGAGTGGAGCGAGGACGAGCGCAAGTGGGTGTCGGTCCATCACCCGTTCACCGCACCGGCCTCGGACGACCTGTCGCCAGAGACGGCCACCGCCCGGGGCTACGACCTGGTCCTGAACGGCTTCGAGCTCGGGGGAGGCAGCATCCGGATCCACGACCCCGACACTCAGCGGCGTGTGTTCGAGGTGCTCGGCCTCACGCCGGAGGAGACCGAGGAGAAGTTCGGCCACCTGCTTCGGGCCTTCCGGTACGGCGTACCACCGCATGGGGGGATCGCCATGGGCCTGGACCGGTTGGCCATGTTGATGGCGGGGAAGGACACCCTCCGCGACGTGACGGCGTTCCCCAAGGCCCAGTCGGGGGCGGACCCGCTGACCGGGGCTCCCGCTCCCGTTCCCGAGGGACCGCTCCGGGAGCTCGGCATCAAGGTGATCGCTCGGCCGGAGACGGCGAAGGATGGGGAGGCGTGACCGCCCCGCTCACCGACTGGGACCTCGCGCTTCTGACCGGAGGGAACTACTGCGTGCTGGTTTCGCTGTTCGAGGACGGGGCGCCGCACGCCACGGTGACCTGGGTGGATGCGGCGGACGGCCACGTGCTGGTCAACACGGCAGAGGGCCGGCGGAAGGATCGCAACCTGCGGCGTGACCCCCGCGCAGCCGTGGCCGTCATCGGCGAGGATTTCTACCAGTGGGCTTCGATCCAGGGGTCCGTGGTGGCTCGGGTGACGGGGCCGGAGGCGGAGGCGCACATCGACACGCTGTCGCGCCGGTACGACGGTGAGCCGTGGACGCCGGTCGAGGGGCAGGTCCGGGTGCTGTACCGGGTCGAGCCCCAGCGGATCATCCGGTACGGGCAGCGGTAGCCGATGGCCGAGGTCCCCCTGGCGACGAGGATGCGCCCCCGCTCGTTCGGGGAGTTCGTGGGCCAAACGCATCTGGTCGGGCCCGGCACGGCCCTCAGCGAACTGATCCAGGGTGGGCACCTTCCCTCGGTGGTGTTGTGGGGGCCGGCGGGGAGCGGGAAGACCACGCTCGCCCACCTCCTCGCCGACGCGGTCGGCGCGGAGGTCGTGCAGCTCTCGGCCGTGTCCTCGGGGGTGGCCGACGCTCGCAAGGTCATGGAGCGGGCGAAGGGCGGGATGCTGCGGACGGTCCTCTTCGTGGACGAGGTCCACCGGTGGAGCAAGGCCCAGCAGGACGTGCTGCTGCCCGCGGTGGAGGAGGGAACGATCACCCTGATCGGCGCGACCACCGAGAACCCGTACTTCTCGCTCGTCACGCCGCTCCTATCGCGCTGCCTCCTGCTCCGCCTGGAGCCGCTGTCGCCCCCCGAGGTTCGGGCGCTCCTGCTTCACGCGCTGGAGGACGAGGACCGAGGCCTCGGCACCATCCCGGTGAAGGTCGAGGACGATGCACTCGACCACCTGGTGGAGGTAGCCGGCGGCGACGCCAGGATCGCGCTGACCGGGCTCGAGGCCGCCGTCCTCTCGGCGAAGGAGGCGGGAGAAGTCGTCGTGACGCGGGAGCGGGCCGCCGACGCCGTTCAGAAGAAGGCCATCGTGTACGACAGGCAGGGGGATGCGCACTACGACGTCATCTCCGCGTTCATCAAGAGCATCCGGGGCTCGGACCCCGACGCCACGTTGTTCTGGCTGGCCCGGATGCTGGAGGCGGGGGAGGACGCCAGGTACATCGCCAGGCGGATGGTGGTGCACGCCTCCGAGGACATCGGCCTGGCCGACCCCCGTGCCCTGCAGGTCGCGGTGGCAGCGGCCCAGGCCGTCGAGTACGTGGGACTGCCGGAGGCCCGGTTGAACCTGGCGGAGGCGGCCATCTACCTGGCTCGGGCGCCGAAGTCCAACAGCGTGATCGCCGCCCTGTCCAAAGCTATGGAGGATGCGGCGTCGGCCGACCCCGTGCCCCTGCACCTCCGGGAGGCGGGCACCCCCACGGCCCGCAAGCTCGGATACGGCAAGGGCTACAAATATCCGCATGACTTCCCCGGCCATTCGGTCGAGCAGGACTACCGTCCCGCCCGGTTCGAGGGCGCGCGCTACTACGAGCCATCCGGCGAAGGGGAGGAAACCGAGGGGAAACCCGGGCTCGACGCCCCGGTATGATGCGCGGACCTGTTGCCGAAGGAGACTGCGATGGCCGTCCTCGCAAGTGCCGGAGACGTGGCGCTGATCGTCCTGGCCGCATTCTGGGCCCTGCTCGTCCTCGGCCTCTGCCTGGTGCTGGTCAACACGTTCAATGTCCTGACCAGCACGAAGATGTTGATCGATGGGATGCGTGAGGAGACGGTCCCGCTCCTTTCGGAGGTCCGCAATTCGGTGATGAAGACCAACCGCGAGCTCGACCGGGTGGACGGGATGCTGGAATCGGCCGGTAGCATCGTGGCTCGCGTGGAGAAGATCTCGCGGCTCGTCGAGCAGGCGGCGAGTGGGCCGCTGGTCCGAATCATCGCGCTCGGCGCCGGCTTCTCGAAGGCCGCATCGCGGTTCCGGGGCGGGAAGGCGGACGGCAAGAAGTGAAGCGGATCTTCTGGCTCGCGCTCGGCCTGGGGGCCGGGGCGGCCGGAGCGATCATGACCGCGCGCTTCGCCCGCCGGCAGATGGACAAGGTGGCTCCCTCGACCCTCGCGCGCGAAGCCCGCGGCGGACTCCTCGACCTGTCGCGGCGGGTCTCCGAGTCCATGGAGGAGGGCCGGCGGGCCATGCAGGAGAAAGAGGAGGAGCTTCGCGGAGGGTCCGGCGAGAGCCGAAAGCTACACTAGCCGGCCATGGAGGGCCGGCAGATCCGCGAGCGCTTCCTTCGCTTCTTCGAGGAGCGAGGGCACCGGCGCGTACCCTCCTCGTCGCTGATCCCGCCGCCGGAGTCCGGATTGCTGCTCACGAACGCCGGGATGAATCAGTTCATCCCGTATTTCCTGGGACACATGCCGGCGCCGTTCCCACGCGCCACGTCGGTCCAGAAGTGCTTCCGGGCCGTGGACATCGACAACGTGGGGCATACGGCCCGGCATCTCACGATGTTCGAGATGCTCGGGAACTTCTCCTTCGGGGACTACTTCAAGCGGGAGTCGTGCGGATGGGGCTTCGAGCTGGTCACCGAGGTGTACGGGATCGAGCCCGACCGGATCTGGGTCACGGCCTACGAGAGCGACGACGAGGCTGTGGGGATCTGGCGAGACATCGGGATCCCCGCGGACCGGATCGTCCGACGGGGGAAAGAGGACAACTACTGGTGGACCCATGCGGCCGGCCCGGCAGGCCCGTGCTCGGAGATCTACGTCGACCGGGGCCCGAAGTACGGCGCTGAGGGCGGGCCCGCCGTCGACGAGGAACGATTCATCGAGATCTGGAACCACGTCTTCATGCAGGAGGAGGTGGACGATCGGTGCCAACTCGTCGGCGAGCTCCCGGAGAAGAACATCGACACCGGATCGAGCGTCGAACGGATCGCCACCGTCCTGCAGGACGTGGACAACATCTTCGAGACTGACCTCATGCGTCCCCTCCTGGAGGTGGCGGAGTCGCTGTCGGGTTCGCGGCACGGGGAGGACCCATCGACGGATGTGTCGCTCAAGGTCATCGCGGAACACGGCAGGGCCACGACGTTCCTGATCGCCGACGGGGTCCTGCCCTCGAACCAGGGACGGGGCTACGTGCTCCGCCGGATGCTCCGCAGGGTGGTGAGCCACGCCCGGCGCCTGGGCATCGAGGGACCGGTGGTGGAGCACCTGGCCGACCGAACCGTGGAGCTGTTCGGGGACGCCTATCCCGAATTGGTGGAGAACAGGTCGCAGGTGAAGCAGGTGGCGGCTTCGGAGGAGGAGCGCTTCGCCGGAACCCTTCGCCAGGGCATGGCCCTGCTCGAGGCCGAGATCGACAAGGCGAAGGGTGCCGGCGTCCTGTCGGGCGACGTCGCGTTCAAGCTGCACGACACGTTCGGCTTCCCCAGGGAGCTCACCCGGGAGCTGCTCGAGGACGCGGGCCTGTCGATCGACGAGGAGCGGTTCGAGTCCCTGATGGCGGACCAGCGGGACCGGGCCCGCCGGGCCGCCAAGAAGGAGCACGTGGAAGACGAGCTGACCGAGGTGGCTTCATCCGCCGGACCCACGCAGTTCCTCGGGTACCAGACCCTCGAGGCCGAGGGCCACCTGGCGGCCGTGCTCCTCGAAGGTGGGCGGTCGGGTGTGGCCGAGGAGGGTCAGGACGTCCGCTTCGTCCTGGATCGCACGCCGTTCTATGCAGAGTCCGGAGGCCAGGTTGCGGACCACGGCTACGTACGCACCGACGGCGGTCTGATCCGGGTGGTGGACGCCCAGTGGGGGCCTGGCGACGTGATCGTGCACCTCGGCGTGGTCCAATCCGGCGAAGTGCGGGAGGGGGAGGGCGTGCACGCCGAAGTGGACCGGGTCCGACGCGAGGCAACGGCTCGATCCCACACCGCCACCCACGTCGTCCACTGGACGCTGCGCCACGTCCTGGGGGAGCACGCCAGGCAGGCGGGGTCGCTCGTTGCTCCCGGGCGCCTGCGGTTCGACTTCCCCCATCACTCGGCGGTCCCTCGCGACCTGCTGGCCCAGGCCGAGGAGGTGGCGAACCACCGGCTGGCCGAGGATGCGCTGGTCCGCATCTACGAGACCACGTTCGAGGAAGCCAAGAACCAGGGGGCGCTGGCGCTGTTCGGCGAGCGGTACGGGGAGTTCGTCAGGGTGGTGGAAGTGGGCGACTACTCGATCGAGCTGTGCGGAGGGACCCACGTCCCGCGAACCGGGAACGTGGCCATCGTCCGCATCCTGGGGGAGGGCAGCATCGGCGCGGGGATGCGCCGGGTCGAAGCGCTGGTTGGGCCAGACGCCCTGAAGGAGTGGAACGCGGAGCACGTCATCGTCGAGGAGGTCTCCGAGCTGCTGCGGGCCGAGCCGCCGGCCATCCCCGACCGGGTACGCGGGCTCATGGAACGGGTCAAGCGGTACGAGAGCGAGCTCGGCAAGATCGGCGCGGCGCAACGAGCCGACCTGATCGAGCAGATCGCCTCCCGGGCATCGGACGTCGCCGGGGTCAGGGTGGTGACGGCCATCCACGACGGCGATGCCGGCGAGCTGCGGGAGCTTGCCCAGGGCGCGGTGGCCCGCCTGGAGAACGCGAACGGTGCTGCCGTGGTGCTCGGCTCGGCCCGCGGAGGGGGCGCGCTGATCGTGGCGGCCTGCAGCAAGGAACTGGTGGGCCGGGGGGTCACGGCGCCGCTCCTGCTCGACCCGGCGGCGGCGGCCATCGGGGGCCGTGCGGGAGGAAAGCCCATCCTCGGAACGGCGGGGGGGCCGAACGGCGCTGCCGTGAAAGAGGCCGTCGAACGGGTCATCCCGGAACGCCTGGAGCAGTTGCTTCGCGCCTCGGGCACCGGTGCCTGAGGCGGGTCGGATCCTGGGCCTGGACCTGGGCGACGTGCGCATCGGGGTGGCCATCTCCGACCCCGAGCGCCACCTCGCGGTGCCCATGGGAACGGTGCACACCGGGGCGCCGGCCGACCTGAAAGCCATCGCCAAGCTGGTTCGGGAGCACGAGGTCACG
>DATDKZ010000158.1:0-38020 GCA_036519575.1 Actinomycetota bacterium
CGCTGGGCGGGTTCACCTACCTGATCTGGCGGCTCAACAAGAGCTGGCGCAAGCCCGTGGAGACGTGGCGCGATGGCGAGGCCGCCGTCGCGGCGGCATCCTCGTCTGGCGCCGTGTCCGCCCAACCCTAAGGCGGCGCCGGCATGCCCTCGGGCGGCGCGCCGGCGCGGACCGGGGATCCGCGCATCCGCATGGCCACGTCGCGGACCTCAGTGGCCAGGGCCGCCGAACCGAGCGCCACGCCGGCCCCCAGCACCACGCCGGCCACGACGTCGGACAGCCAGTGCGCGTTCAGGTACACGCGTGAGAAGGCCATCACGAACGCGAACAGCACGGCGATGACTTCCCACTTCCGTCGGCGCGGTCCGGAGGGCATGAGCACGAGCACCAGCGCGACTGCGGTGGCGGCGGCGGCCACCGCATGGCCGGAGGGGAACGAGTAGCCATTGGTGGCGACGAGCTCGTTCGGTGGACGGCCCCGGTGGAAGTAGGCCTTGGCCGCTGTCAGGAGCACCTCGGCCGCGACCCACGTGAGGACCCACGCACCGAGGGCCCGCCACCGCCGGCGGAATGCCAGCCACACCGAGACCACGGCTCGTAGAGGGATCGTGACGTATCCACCGCCGATCACGTTCAGGGCCCGGGCCACCCCGGACAGGACCACGTTTCGGATGTCGTCCATCGCCCGGTATGTGGATTCGTCCAGGTGGCCGATGGGGACGAACGTCGTCACCGGCGCGGCCCCGGGAGGATGGCGCCCGACGCCGATGAACAGCAGGACCAGGAAGAGGAACAGGCAGAGCGAATACAGGAAGGTCCGTCGATGGTTGCTCAGCATGTGGGCCGTGCCTATCCCGGGCAGGGCGGGGCCTCCGCTCCACACAAGCTGAGCCCGGTCTCCTCCTTGGTCTGTTCCACCAGCACGGAGCGGGAGACGAACGACAGGGCCTGCTGAGCCTCGAGCGCAAGCGTGGCCGACGCGCCGGTAGTGAACCGGAACCGATTGGTCACGCACCCGCCAGGGAACAGGAGGTACCGGTTGGCCTGAAAGGTCGGCGGAAGGCTGATGGGTTCCTCGTAGACGCGAACGCCGGGGGCGACCCCTGCCCCCGTCGTCACCTCGATCGCGTTCGAGATGTCGCAGGACTCGGTCAGCCCCACCTCGAGCGCGCGGAAGCCGGCACGGTCGGAGTCCAGCCAGAACTGGGCCGAGCCGCTTCCGATGCGCGAGCCGTTGTAGGACCAGCCGGCCGGGAACTCCTCGATGCAGGGAACGAGGGTGGCCGATGGGACGGCCTGTGCCATCAGGATCAGCGCGTTCGTGTTCTCGGCACCACACGTGAGCGGCTGCGGGTACACGCCCCCGCACGCCGGAACGAGCATGGCGCTGGCGCCAAGGGAGACGATGACGGCTCCGAGCCGTCCCCGCCGCCTCACGCGAACACCGTCCAGTTGTTGACGACCACGAGGAGGGCCACCAGCGCCAGGAGGAGAACCCCGGCGGTCCTGACCACCCGCCGCACGCTCCACCGTTGGATGGAGACAGGTTTGCGTTCCGGGGCCAGGGCCCGAAACTCGCCCACGAGGTCCCGGCCATCCTGTTTGAGCATGCTGCGCAGTTGCGTGGGGCTGGCCACACCTCGGGCGGCGGCGAAGGCCTCGGCGATGTCGTCCTCCGTGAAGCTCTCGAGCGCGTGCTCGTAGACCCGCTTGGCATCGCTCTTCACCGCAAGGACCAGCATCATGTTCGCCAGGTCGACGGCCTGTCGCCACGGGGACGGCCGGACCTGAACGAAGAACACGTCGATCACCAGGACCTTGCCGTCGCGCACCATGAGGTTCGCCGGCTTGATGTCCCGGTGGGCGAGCCCCTCGTCCCACATCTTCCGGACGATCTGGAGCCCCTCGTCGATGCCCTGGTCGTCGATCTCGGCATCACCGATCTCGACCGCCCCGTCGAAGAACTCCATCACGATCATGTACTCGCGCTCCGGCGTGATCTCCACGACGCCATAGGGCTTGGGAGTAGGGAGTCCCTCGTCGTACAGGAGGCGAAGCGTGTAGTCCTCGTACTCGACGAAGCGTCGGACGGACTGGAAAGGCGTCTCGTCCTCCAGCGCCCCGTACAGGATGGAGCGACCGAGCTTGTACCAGCGGTCCGCCCGGACGTGGCTCTTCGCGTAGAGCTTGGCGAACAGGTACTGCTCGGGTTCGTTCTCCGTGGCCGCGACCCTCAGGCGAAGGGGGGTGGATCCGCCCGACCCTTCAAGGCCGACCGGCTTGATCTGGAGGATCTCGTAGCCCAGCTGGTCCTGGACGGCCCGGCGGATGGCCTCGCCACGCCGCCCGCCGACGTCCAGGTGTGCGGCCTTGCCCCCGCGGTAGGTAACCGGGAACACATCTGTCGGCGTGTACCACCGGAAGGCCACGAGAGGGATGGCGATGCCCATGATGGCTCCGAACACTGCGTCGGTGGGATGGTCGACCGCCAGGTACAGGCGGGCGAACACGAGCGAGAGGATCAGGCCGCCGACGATCCATTTCGCCACCTCGCGGGGACGACCGGGGACGACAAGCGCGTAGATGATGCCGACGAGCGAGGCGGCCAGTCCCACCAACGGCCGGGAGGGCATGGAGTACCCCTCCCACGCCGCGATGATCGTGATGCCGAGCGGTCGGCTCCGTCCGAGGAGGATCGAGATCTGGTAGGCGACGATCTCTGCCGCCAGGACGCTCCCCAGGAACACGACCAGGTGCCGCCAACGCCGGAACCCGACGAGCGCGGCGATCGTGCCCCATCGGAGCACGCGGATCGTCCACCTCGACGCCAGCAGGTTGACGAACAGCATGACGTCCGTGAGCGATTCGGTCCGCAGGTTCGCGATCCAAAGCAGTCGCTTGGTATCGAACCGGTCGAAGATCCCGGCGAGCGGCTGGAAGAACGCCACGCCGATCAGGAGACTGAGGAAGTACACCACCATGACGATCCAGAACTTGCCGCTCCGACCGAGCTTGTGGGGGAGCGGGGGCGCCTCGCCGGAAGGTCGCCGGTGGCGCCTGCCGCTTGAGCCGGGCCCACGGCTCCGCTGCTCCCTGGCCCCGCCAAAGGTCTCGTCAGTGACGTCCAATGATCGTCCGTTCGTCGAAACCCCGACTCTACTCCAGCGCGTCGGGGATCCCGCGCTCGGCGAGCCACCCGGAGGCCACCGCGGCGGGTGCTTCGCCCTCGGCGACGTCGCGGTTCATGCGTCGCAGGTCCTCGGTGGTCAGGGCGGCTGAGACGGCGTTCGCAACCTCCGTCAGCCTCGGCCCGAACCTGGCCAGGACGTCGGTCCTGACGATCGGCGTGACGTTCTCCGCCGGCTGGAGGTGGCGGTCATCCTTCAGCAGGACGAAGCCGTGGGCGTCGATCTGTCCGTCGCTCGTGAACAGCAGGGCCGCCTGCACCTGACCGGCCTGGAGGGCCGCCACGGTGAGCGCGCCTCCCTCGTCGAGCGGCACGAACGACTCGAACCGCAGGCCGTACAGGGACTGGAGCCCTCCCAGGCACAGCGGCCGCTCTGGGCACTCGGGCGGCCCGCCGAAAGCCATCTGGGGCGCGACCGGCCTGAGGTCGCTGATGGTGTGCAGGTCGAACCTGGTCGCTGTCTCGCTCGTGACCACGATCCCGTTCCGGTCTTGCGCCGGCGACGCGGCGAGAACCGTGAGGCCGCGCGACGCCATCGCGCGCGCCAGCGCGCGATGCGTCGCGCGCTCGTCCGCCGATGCCGATCCATTCCCCGCCACGAACTCGAGCGCACTCCCCGCGTACTCCGGGACGAGCTCGACCAATCCCCTCTGGAGCGCCGGCTGGACGAACTCTCGCGCGCCGAGGTCGAGCGCGAGCTCGACGCGGAAGCCGGCCGACCGCAGGGCCTGCCCGTAGAGCTCCGCGAGCAGGACGCTCTCGGCGAAGTTGAACGATGCGACGGTGATCGCATCGTCGTCGACGGCGGTCGTCTGAGGAGCCGGGGGTGACCCGCACGCCGCCAGCAACAGGAACAGGAGGAACATCGCAGTCCGCCACCGAAGCATGACCGTCCCTCTCCCGGGTGGAACCGGCCAAGGCTATTCGAAAGCAGCGCGATCCGGGGCGGCGGCGATTGTTCGATAGGCTGCCGCGCGTGGAACTGCGGCACGGACTGGAGTCGCTTCCGCTGGGTTCCGGCGCGACGGTCGTGACCGTCGGGTTCTTCGACGGTGTGCACCGAGGCCATCAGGCCGTCTTCCGCCGAATCGTCGAGTTCGCCGGAGACCGCGGACTCCGATCAGTCGTCGTCACGTTCGACCGACATCCTCGGGAGATCCTGACCCCGGGGAGGGAGCCGAAGCTCCTGACTACGCCGGACCGCAAGGCTCGGCTCATCGAGGCGGCCGGTGTGGATGTCCTCCTCGTCCTTCGATTCGACCGAGCGTTCTCACTCATCCCGGCGGAGGAGTTCGTCCGCCGAGCGCTGGCGGAGGGCCTGCACGCGGAGCACGTGGTCGTGGGGGCGAACTTCACGTTCGGACACAAGGCCCGGGGGACGGTGGAGACTCTCCGTACCCTCGGCCCGGCCCACGGGTTCACCGCCGAGGAGGTCCCGATCCTCGAGCTCGATGGCCGTCCGGTCTCCTCGTCATCGATCCGGGATGCACTAGCTGAGGGCGACCTGGAGTGGCCGACGACGGCGCTCGGCCGCCCGCACGCCGTCGATGGGACCGTCGTCGCCGGGGCGGGTCGAGGGATGGACCTCGGCTTCCCCACGGCGAATCTGGAGACCGATCCCCGGGTGCTGTTCCCCAAGACCGGCATCTATGCGGGACGCTCTTCGATACAGGAGCGAGCATTCGTCGCGGCCATCAGCGTGGGGACCAATCCGACGTTCGGCCGGGAACCGGTCCACGTCGAGGCCTATCTGCTCGACTTCGCGGGCGAGCTCCACGGCGAGGCACTCACCGTCGAGTTCTGGGCCAGGCTCCGCGACGAGGAGCGATTCGACTCGCCCGCGGCACTCACCCGAACCATGGCCGAGGACGTCCGCCGCACTCGCGAGCTCGTGCCGGCGCCGGAGGCACGGCCGGCGTGAGGGACCCCCACCACCATCCAGTGCCGCGATGACGGGGTCTGGTAGCCTTTTCCCTGGTCATGGCACTGACGACGGAATCCCGCTCGAAGATCATCGCCGACTATCGGCGCGCCGAGAACGACACCGGCTCGGCCGAGGTCCAGATCGCGGTGCTTTCCACGCGCATCAGCGAGTTGACCGAGCACCTGAAGACCCACAAGGAGGACCATCACTCCCGGCGCGGCCTGCTCCAGATGGTCGGGCGGCGCCGCCGGCTGCTCGACTACCTGCGCCGCAAGGACATCGAGCGGTACCGGACGCTGATCGGCCGTCTGGGACTGAGGCGATAGCCGACGAGGCGGCAGGCGAGGCCGCCCGTACCGAAGGGGGTGATGCGCACGGGCAACTGAGATCGGCGAAGGAGGGGGTCGGTTATCAGTAGCGAGTCCCCGGACCCCCGGAGACTCACCACTGACAACTGGCCGAACCTCCCCGCCTCCCCATTTCACCCATCGGTCCTCGCCCAGAAGCGGCGCAGGACGCATACAAGGAGGAAGGCCAGTGGCCGTCATCAAGCGTACGAAGAGCGTGGGCTCGCAGGACATGACGTTCGAGTCCGGCAGGCTCGCGATGCAGGCGGAGGGATCCGCGGTCGTCACCTACGGTGAGACGCAGATCCTCGCCACCACCACCACTGCAGCACCCCGCGAGGGCATCGACTTCTTTCCCCTTACGGTGGACGTCGAGGAGCGGATGTATGCGGCGGGGAAGATCCCTGGCGGGTTCTTCCGTCGGGAGGGCCGGCCGTCGGAGACCGCCATCCTCACCGCCAGGCTGATCGACCGCCCGCTCCGCCCCACGTTCAAGGATGGCTACAACGACGAGGTCCAGGTCGTGGTCACGGTGCTCTCCGCGGACCTGGCCAACCCGTACGACGTGCCTGGGATCAACGGGGCGAGCCTGTCGACGATGATCGCCGGGCTCCCCTTCGATGGGCCGGTGGGCGCGGTCCGGCTGGGCCTGATCGGTGGGGAATGGCGCATCAACCCCACGTACCAGGACCTGGACATGGCCACGTTCGACGTGGTCGTGGCCGGTCGGCGCAACGAGTCCGCCGGCATCGACCTGCTGATGATCGAGGGGGAAGCCCCCGACAACACCTGGAGCCTGCTTGCCGGGGGCGGCGCCGCGGTGGCCCCGACCGAGGAGAGCGTGGCCGAGGGTCTGGAGGCCGCCAAGCGGGCCATCGGCGAGATGATCGACTTCCAGCTCGAGTTCCTCTCCGAGATCGAGGCAACGCCGAAGCCCTTCGAGCCCAAGGTCCCGTTCTCCGAGGAGACCTATCAGGCGGTGGCGGAGTTCGCCGAGAGCCGGATCGAGGCCGCGCTGGTTCCCGAGAAGCGATCTCGCGACGCGGCGATCGACCGGATCAAGGAGGAGCTCAAGGCCCACCTCCTGGTGACCTGGGGCGAGGAAGGGTTCGCCGTCCAGGCCGCCCAGATATCGCCGGCGTTCAAGGAGCTCCAGAAGCGGGTCATGCGCAAGCGGATCCTGGAGGATGGCGTTCGCCTCGACGGCCGCAAGGCCGACGAGATCCGGCCCCTGTCCTCGGAGGTCGGCCTGGTCCCCCGGGCCCACGGGTCCTCGCTGTTCCAGCGGGGAGAGACGCAGGTCCTGAACGTGACGACGCTCGGGATGCTGCGGATGACCCAGATGATCGACACGCTCGACCCCGAGGAGTCCAAGCGGTACATCCACCACTACAACTTCCCCCCGTTCTCCACCGGCGAGGTCGGGCGGATCGGCTCGCCCCGGCGGCGGGAGATCGGCCACGGCGCGCTCGCCGAGCGAGCGCTCGTGCCGGTGGTGCCTCCCGAGGAGGAGTTCCCCTACGCGATCCGCCTGGTGTCCGACGTCGTCTCGTCGAACGGCTCGACGTCCATGGCTAGCGTGTGCGCCTCGACGCTCTCGCTGATGGATGCGGGCGTACCGATCAAGGCGCCGGTGGCCGGCATCGCGATGGGATTGATCGCCGAGTTCGATCGGTACGTCACGCTCACCGACATCCTGGGGGCGGAGGACGCGCTTGGCGACATGGACTTCAAGGTTGCGGGGACCAGGGACTGGGTCACCGCGATCCAGCTCGACATGAAGGTCACCGGCCTGCCCGCCGAGGCCCTGACCCAGGCCCTCAAGCAGGCCCGTGAGGCGCGCCTGTTCATCCTGGACACGATGCTGCGCACGATCTCCGAGCCCCGCAGCGAGGTGAACGCCAAGGCGCCGCGGATCCTCACCGTCCAGATCCCGGTCGACAAGATCGGCGAGGTCATCGGGCCCAAGGGCAAGCGGATCAACGAGATCATCGCGGTGACCGGAGCCGATATCGACATCCAGGATGACGGCACCGTGTTCATCGGCTCCCGGGAAGGGGCCGGGGCGGACCAGGCGGCGAAGATGATCGACGAGATCGTCAACCCCAGGCCGCTCTCGGTCGGGGAGCGGTTCACCGGCAAAGTTGTGAAGACGACCACCTTCGGCGCCTTCGTCAACCTCGTGCCCGGCAGAGACGGGCTGGTGCACATCTCAAAGCTGGGAAAGGGCAAGCGCCTGTCCTCGGTCGAGGAGGCGGTCAAGGAGGGCGACACCCTGGAGGTCGAGATCCAGGAGATCGACCAGATGGGCAAGGTCAGCCTGAAGCCGGTCGGCGAGGAGTGGGCGATCCCCGAGGGCATGGAAGTGGAGGAGCAGCCCCGCCGTGAGCGGCGGGACGGTGACTCGAGGGGCGGTCGCGGTCGCGACCGCGACCGGCGGCCCCGGGACCGCGAGCGCCAGGACCGGCCCTCGCACTAGGCTCTCGCCCATGCCCATCCGCCGGACCGAATTCGAGTCGGGCCTGCGAGTCGTGACGGAACGCATGCCCGGTGTGAGGTCGGTGGCCCTGGGGTTCTGGGTGCTGGCGGGATCGCGGGACGAGCCGCCGCCCATCAGCGGCTCGTCTCATTTCCTTGAGCATCTGCTGTTCAAGGGGACGAAGGCCCGAACCGCGCGCGACATCGCCGAGGCCTTCGACGCGGTGGGCGGGGACGTGAACGCGTTCACCGCGAAGGAGTACACGTGCTTCTATTCCCGGGTCCGGGACCGCGACCTGCCCATGGCGGCGGAGCACCTCTCCGACATGCTCCAGAACTCGGTGATCCGCACGTCGGACTTCGAGGCCGAGCGCCAGGTGATCCTGGAAGAGATCCACATGCACGAGGACACCCCCGACGACCTCATCCACGATCTGCTGAACCAGACCCTGTGGCCCGACCACCCCCTCGGCCGGCCCATCCTGGGGACCGTGGAGAGCATCACCGCCGCAACCCGCGACCAGGTGCGGCGGTTCTACAAGCGCCACTACCTGCCCGGCAGCCTGGTGGTCGTGGCCGCGGGAAATGTGGAACACGATTCGCTCCTCGAGCTGCTCGGCGCGGGCATGCCGACCGGCCCCGTCCGTTTGGAGGGCCCGAGCTCGTGGAACCGGCGTCTTGCCGGCAACCCTCCCGCCCCCTCCGGGCAGACACTGGTGAAACGGCGGAAGACCGAGCAGGCCCACATCTGCCTGGGGACGAACGGGCTGGCCCGCAAGGACCCGGAGCGCTTCGCCTTCGGCATCGTGAACGCGGCGATCGGAGGAGGGATGTCGTCCCGGCTGTTCCAGGAGATCCGGGAGAAACGAGGACTGGCGTACTCGGTGTACAGCTACCACTCGCAGTACGCGGAGGCCGGCCTGTTCGCCGCGTACGCGGGAACGACCCCCGCCCGGGCCAAGGAGGTGCTCGACCTCGTTCGCGAACAGCTGGCCGAGGTGGCCGACGGCGCGCTCTCCGAGGAGGAGTTCGAGCGGGCCAAGGGCCATATGAAGGGATCGCTCGTCCTGTCGCTGGAGGACCCGAGCGGCCGGATGTCACGCCTGGGCAAATCCGAGATCTCGCATGGCGAGATCCTGACCGTGAACCAGATCCTCCAGCGGATCGAGAGCGTGAGCCTCGACGACGCTCGCCGGGTGGCCAAGCGGGTCCTGTCCCAGCCGCTTGCCCTGGCGATGCTCGGTCCGTTCAGGGGCGGAAAGGAACCCTCCGCGTGATTCGGGTCGGTGTGGTCGGCGCTGCGGGACGGATGGGGCAGATGGTGTGCCGAACCGTGGCCGGCGAGCCCGACCTCGCGCTGGTCGCCGCGATCGACCGGTCCAAGGTCGGTCAGTCGATCGGGTCGCAGATCGGCCATCCCAAGCTGGACGTCCCCATCTCCGACGAACTGGATCGCCTGCTCGAGGCGGAGGTGGAGGTGGCCGTGGACTTCACGCACCCCGAGGTCGTGATGGACGACATCCGGTGGTGCATCGAGCACGGCATCCACCTGGTCGTGGGCACCACCGGTTTGGAGGAGGACGAGCTGGATGAGATCCGCAAGCTGATCGAGGACGAGGGCGGTGAGCCGAACGTGATCGTCGCTCCGAACTTCGCCCTCGGCGCGGTGCTGATGCAGCGGTTCGCCGCCGTGGCGGCCAGATTCTTTCCGGCCGCGGAGATCATCGAGCTCCACCACGACGGCAAGGCCGACGCCCCTTCGGGGACCGCGCTCTCCACAGCGAGGCGACTGGTCGAAGAGCGCGGTGGCGGCTATCGAGGTCCCTCGACGGAATCGATCGAGGGCGTTCGGGGGGGGGAGGTGGACGGCGTGCGGGTCCACTCGGTTCGACTCCCCGGCCTGGTAGCCCACCAGGAGGTCATCCTGGGTGGGCAGGGCCAGACCCTGACCATCCGCCACGACTCCACCGACCGGAGCTCCTTCATGCCCGGGGTGCTGATGGCCATCCGGGCCGTGTCCACCCGGCCGGGCCTGACCGTCGGCCTGGAGCCGCTGCTCGACCTCCCGGAGCAGTGACCCGGCGCCTGGCCGCCGTCTTCGCTCACCCCGACGACGACACGTACGGCGTGGGGGGAACCGTCGGGATGCATGCCGATGCCGGGATCGTGGTCACGGCGATCCTGGCCACCAGCGGGGACGCGGGACGGATCCTCGACCCCAGCCTGGCAACGCCGCAGAACCTGGGGTTGGTCCGGGAAGGCGAGGACCGGGCCGCCTGGGGGGAGCTCGGCGTGAGGCCGGTGCTGCACTTTCTCCGTCATCCCGATGGTGACCTCCGGGGGGTTCCCCGTGACGAGCTGGCCGGCCGCATCGCCGAGCTCCTCGCGTCGGCCCGTCCCGAAGTCGTGGTGACGTTCGGCCCCGATGGGGTCACCGGACACGAGGACCACATCGCGGTCGGCGAGGCCGCGACGGCCGGATTCCACTGGGCCAGGGAGCGGTCGCCGGAGGACGGCTTGGCTCGGCTGTTATATGTGGCGATCCCGCAATCGCGACTTGACCGGTTGAACGCGCTCCTGCGTGAGCGAGGGATCGAGCCGTTCGATCCCACCCAGCCGTTCGTGCCGCGCGGGGTCCCCGACGAGTCCATCGCCGTGATGGTGGACTGCTCCCCCGTCTACCAGCGCAAGCTGGAGGCCCTTCGTCAACACAGGACGCAGGGAGAGCTGGAGGATGTCCCGTACGAGCTGTGGCCCGACGTGCTCGACCGGGAGGCCTTCGTCTTGGCGTGGCCCGAGCGAGCGAGGGGAGAGCCGGTCCTGTCCGACGTGTTCGAGGGGCTTCCGGGCGCGTAAGCTCGGGGACCGTGGACGTCGAGATCCGGACCATCGCGCCCGAGGAATTCGCCGCCTATATCGACGCGCTCACCGCGGGTTTCGGTGGCCACGCCCGGCCCGAGGACATCGAGCGTGAACGGATGGTGGCCGAGATCGACCGGTGCCTCGCCGCCCTCGACGGCCCGGAGATCGTCGGCGGCGCGTCCGCGGCCTCGTTCACCCTGACGGTACCGGGCGGTTCGGTTCGTGCCGCGGGTGTGACCGGAGTGGCGGTGAAGCCGACCCACCGACGGCAGGGCATCAACTCGGCGCTCATGAGGCGGCAGCTCGACGACATACGGGCCAACGGTGAGCCGCTTGCCATCCTGTATGCCTCCGAAGGGGGCATCTATGGCCGGTTCGGCTACGGGCTCGGCTCGCTCCGCTGCTCGATGGACGTCGAGCGGGAGCGAACGGCCTTCGTCAGCGGCTACCCCTCCACGGGCCGGACCCGGCTGCTCGATCGGGAGGACGCGCTTGCGGTCATGCGACCGCTCTACGACCGGGTTCGGCAGAACCGGCCCGGTGGGATCGAGCTCGATCCCACGTGGTTCGCACACCGGTTCGCCGAGACCCAATGGGGCGAGGACCGGGATTGGTTCTACGCGGTGCACGAAGGCGCCGACGGCCCGGACGCCTACGCCGTCTATCGCATCGAACACGGCAAGTATGGGGATCACCGCAACGGGCTCGCCGTGGAGGAGGTCCAGGCGTCATCCCCTCAGGCCCACGCCGAGATGTGGCGCTACCTGTTCGACGTCGATCTCATCGAACGGATCACCGCGGGGAACCGGCCGATCGACGACCCGCTGCTCCACCTGCTTCAGGACCCCGATCGGCTCCGGCTCCTGGTCAAGATGGGGTTGTGGGTGCGGCCGGTGGACGTTCCCAAGTCGCTTGAGGCACGGCGATATGCGGCCGAGGGCCGGGTCACGATCGAGGTCCGGGACCTGTTCTGCCCGTGGAACGAGGGCCGCCACGTAGTGGAGGGCGGCCCGGATGGCGCGTCATGCGTCACCACGCGCGCCGAACCCGATCTCGTGATGGGCGTGAACGAGCTCGGCGCCGCGTACCTGGGCGGCGTGAGCTTCCGGCAGCTGCATCGAGCCGGACGGGTACGGGAGGAACGGCCGGGGGCGCTGGCCAGGGCCGACGCGTTGTTCGCCTGGGACCCTGCGCCGTGGTGCTCGTTCGTGTTCTGAGCGCTACGGCTCGCCTGCTCCCCAGCCCACGAACCCCAGAACGATCAGCCACACACCGAGGGTGCCGAGCGCCAGGGCCAATACGTCCCCCAGGATCCTGAGTGCGCGTTCGCTCACCCGGCGAGCGCCGGTTCCGAAGAGCACCATGGCGGAATCCATCAGCGACACCCCGAACAGGAGCGCTGCCACTGTGAGGAACGCAAGCCCGCGTCCCCCGTCGTGCGCGGCGTCCGCCACCACCGCGGTTCCCGTTGTGGCCAGGAACACGTAGGCCCCAGGGTTCAGGAGGACGGCGACGATCCCTCGAACCGCGGGGTGGAGACGAGGGGGCGCCCCGTCGACCGGCCGCCGCCGCCGGTTCTCGAGGAGCGCGTCGACGGCCAGGAACACGAGGAAACCGCCGCCGACGACACGCACGATCGACAGGAACGTCGGACCGGGGTCGATCGAGGAGACGCCCGCCGCCAACACCACGAGCATGAAACAGAACGTGGCGTTGGCTCCCGCCATCGCCCGCAGGCCTCGGGACGCGCCGCCCCGGGAGGCCTCGGAGAACAGCAGGAGCTGCACCGGGCCGGGCGATGCGCCCAGCGCGACGCCCAGCCCGAACGCGGCCACGGGGTGCGTGAGATCGGAAGCCACGTCAGGAGAGCCGAAGCTCCTCGACCCGGATCCTTCCGCCATCATCGGTCAGGAGGACTCCCTCGCATTCGGCCAGCGGACGGATCTCCCGGCTGGTGAGTCCTCGGACCGCCTTCTCGATCAGGGGTGTGTGCCCGACGGCCAGGCCACGTCCTGCCTCCGGGATCGCAGCGATGACCGCATGGAGAACCTCTCCGAGCTGCTCCGGAGAGTTGTCGGTCCCGTCACCGCCCAACCCGGGGACGACGGCGTGCTCCGGCAACTGCTGGCCGGTGGCCCGCAAGAACCATGCAGCGGTTTCGGCGGCCCGTTTGGCCGGCGAGACGAACAAGACGTCGTAGCCTCCGGTGAGTGTCCGACCGACGTCCTCGGCCTGGACCCGCCCCTCGGGCGAGAGCGCGTCCGCGTCCGGATCGCGGCGAGCGTGCCGTCGGATCTCGAGCGTCTTCAACGGTGAACCTTCCTCGTGGGCTTCCCGTATGATGCCCGACCGCATGAAGACTACCCATCGTGGCTTGCTCTTCCTGACGATCGTGATGGCCACGACACTCGCGACGTCGTGCACCAGGAGCACCGCAACGGAGCCCCGCGCGAGCGGGACGAACGGGAAGGGAACTGGAAACGGTAGCGACACGGTTACTCCGGAAGCGACGGCAACCGGCCCGCCTGGGACGGCCGTCTATCGGTATGCGAACCCTGGGCTGGTGGCCACGATGAGTCTGGACGGCGACTCGGGCACGCTGGCGATCGAGAACGACACGGCCCGCGAGCTCTCGCCGCCGGGCTTCTACATCCTCGACGCCAGCACCGGCGATCGCGTGATTGGCGAGGTGAAGGATCCGACGGCGATCCCTATCGGCGAGACGATGACGTTCAGGGTCTCGTTCTCGGGGCTGGGGATCAAGGACATCGGCCTCGTGATCCTGGTGATCGGCCACGACAACTACGGCGCGTTCGCCCGACAATAGAACCTGCTGGCGTGGTCTATCGACGGCTCGTGGGCTCGGATTCGCCCCCCACCACCCGGGCAAGGACGAAGACGAGATCCGAGAGGCGATTCAGATAGAGAAGCACCTGATCGTTGACCTCGGCTCCTGAGTCGCGGAGCTCGACGACGTGGCGCTCGGCGCGGCGGATCACACTCCTGGCAACGTCGAACGACGCCGAGACCGGATTCGCGCCGGGCACGATGAACGCGTTCGGCAGGGGATGCCCCGCCACCAGCTCGTCGATCCGGGATTCCAGGCGCGACACCATCTCGGCCGTGACGAGCGATACGCCGGGCTCGAGCTTTGTTCGTTCCTTCGGATTGGTCGCCAGGTCCGCTCCGACCACGAACAGCTCGCGCTGGAGTCCCAGGATCTCCGCGTCCAATCCAGGGTCGTCGCAAAGCGCTCGGCCCAGGCCGAGCACCGCGACCGCCTCGTCGGTCGTGCCGTACGCCTCGGTCGCCGGGTCTGCTTTGGAGACTCGGCCACCGTAGAGCATGCCGGTCGTGCCGTCGTCACCCCGTTTCGTGTAGATCTTGGGCACGCGGCTAGGATAGCCGGAGGTTCGGGCGCCACAGGTTGCACCTGGTGCCGACGCCGGGCCGATCGGACAACGACACGTCATGCGAGCAACGCGCAGCCCACGTGGCCCTCGAACGTCACGCGCGACAAGGAGAACCGGTGGAACCCGTTTGGTTGGATAGCTCGAGAGCCCGCCGAGCCACCCTGTGGTCAAGGGCCTCCAGATGCACCTACCCTTTTCGGTGCAAGTGGAGCCTCGGCGAGTGCACTGGGTTTCCCCCCCCACGGGGGACTGATGTGCAACATGTGACTCTTGTGGCTCTTGTGCGGCAGGTGGCACGGTGATACGCTCCGGCCTCAATCGTGAGGACGGGCGGGCGGCGCAAGCCAGGGCGCCTGAGCGGGGCCCGACCGCCCGGCCGACGTCTGCGCGGCCTCCTCGGGCCGCCGCCCGCCGCCGCACCCGGCAGCAAAGGAGGAGGCATGGCCGGTAGGTTCGGGGCGGTCGTCACCGCCATGGTTACCCCGTTTCGGGACGACCACTCGCTCGATCTCGAAGGCGCGCGTAGGCTGGCGGACCACCTGTTCGAACACGGCTCGGACAGCCTCGTGGTTGCCGGGTCGACCGGCGAGTCCCCCACGCTCAGTCACAAGGAGAAGCTCGAGCTGTTCGGCGCGGTCATCCAGGCCGCGCGGGGCAGGGGAAAGGTCGTGTGCGGAACGGGGACCTATAGCACGGCGGAGACCCTCGAGCTCTCACGTGAGGCGGAGAAGCTCGGAGCCGACGGCCTCCTGTTGGTGACTCCGTACTACAACAAGCCGCCGCAGCGAGGGCTGGTGGCCCACTACACGCGCATCGCCTCCGCCGTGTCGATCCCGATCGTGGCCTACAACATCCCCGGCCGGACCGGCGTGCGGATCGAGCACGAGACCCTGCTCGAGCTGGCCAACGTCCCGAACATCATCGGGGTCAAGGACTCGACCGGCGACTTCCAGTCCATCTCCCGACTGATCACCGAGGCGCCCCCCGCGTTCGAGGTCTACTCGGGCGATGACTGGGCCACCTTCGGTTACATGTGCCTCGGGGCGGTGGGGGTGGTGTCGGTGGCCTCCCACCTGGTGGGTGACCGGATCCGCCAGCTGACGGACCTCGTCGCGGGGGGCGACATCCCGGCGGCCCGAAAGATCCACGAGGAGCTCTCCCCGCTGTTCAACACCCTGTTCATCACCACCAACCCCATCCCGGTGAAGACCGCGCTTGGGATCCTCGGCCTTCCGGCCGGCCCGCCCCGGCTGCCGCTCGTCCCGGCGACCAAGCAGGAGCGGGCGAGGATCGAGAAGGCGCTGGTGGATGCCAGGCTCCTCTAGCGGGCCGGGGCGCCAGGCGGCTCGGGTCGCATTCCTCGGCGGCGTCGGTGAGGTCGGCCGCAACATGGCCTGCATCGAGCTGGATGACCGGCTCCTCATCCTCGACGCGGGCCTGTCGTTCCCTCACGCCGAGATGCCTGGGATCGATCTCGTCTTGCCGGACTTCGAGTACATCCGCGAGAACCTAGATCGGGTCGAGGCCGTGGTGCTGACCCACGGGCACGAGGACCACATCGGCTCCGTGCCGTACCTGCTGCGCGAGTTCGAGCGGGTGATGCCGATCTACGGGACCGCGTTCACCCTCGCGCTGTTGGAGGGAAAGCTCGAGGAGCACCAGGTCAGGGACCGGGCCGACCTCCAGACCGTGGTGCCGGGCGGAGCGGCCAGCGTGGGGCCGTTCTCCATGCGGTTCATGCGGGTGACGCATTCCATACCGGAAGGCGTGGCCGTGGCCATCGACACCCCGTTCGGAACGATCCTGCATACGGGGGACTTCAAGATCGACCAGACGCCGCTCGACGGGCGGCCCACCGACCTGCACCGCCTGGCCGGGGAGGCTGGGCGGGACGGCGGCGTTCACCTCATGCTGTCGGACTCGACGAACGCCGAGGAGGCCGGGTACACCTCGAGCGAGCGGACGGTCGGCCCGGTGCTGCAGGACATCATCGCCCGGGCTCCCAAGCTCGTGGTGGTGGCCTGCTTCTCGAGCCACATCCATCGCATTCAGCAGGTGGCGAACGCCGCTCGGGCCAACGAGCGGGTGGTGGCGGTCCTGGGTCGCTCGATGCACCAGAGCGTCGACGCCGCTCGCCGGCTGGGGCTGCTCCACGTGCCGGAGGAAGACATCGTCCTGATCGAGGACCTCGACAGGCTGGACAGATCACGGGTCGTGGTGGTGTGCACGGGCAGCCAGGGCGAGCCCTACTCGGCGCTGTCGCTGATGGCAGCCCGGGAGCACAAGTTCGTAGACCTTCGCCAGGGCGACACCGTGGTCCTGTCCTCCTCGCTCATCCCGGGGAATGAGCCGGCCATCCACCGAGTCATCGACGGCCTGTATCGCACGGGGGCCGACGTGTACCACGAGCCGGCGGCCCCTGTGCACGCGTCTGGGCACGCCGCCCAGGAGGAACTCCGGCTGATGCTGTCGCTCGTCCAGCCCCGGTGGTTCATCCCGGTCCACGGGGAACGACGGCACCTGGCCCATCACGCCAAGCTGGCCGCGGAGGTGGGCATTCCCCCCGACCACGTGTTGATCTGCGAGGACGGGGATGTGGTGGAGGTGGGGGAGCGGGTCCGGATCGCCGGAAGGATCCCGGCAGGGATGACCTTCGTGGATGGGCTGGGGATCGGCGACGTGGGCGAGGTCGTGCTGCGGGATCGGCGGAAGCTCTCGGCCGATGGCGTGGTGGTCGTGGTGGTGACGATCGACGCGCATCAGGGCGAGATCGTGGCCGGTCCGGACATCGTGAACCGGGGGTTCGTGTTCATCGAGACCTCTGGCGACATCCTTGAAGAGGCCAGGAATCGCGTCATGCTTTCCTTGAAAGAGAGCGCCCAGGCGCGCGTCGTCGACCGGAGCGCGATCGAACAGAACATCCGAAGGACGCTGGGCAAGTACTTCTACGAGGTCACCCAGCGTAAACCGGTGATCCTGCCGGTGATCATGGAGGTCTGATGCCCGCGAAGTCCAACCGGAGGGCCCCGGCGCGCCGCCGGCCCTCGGCTCGCGACAAGCCTGCCCGCCCGAAGGTGCGCCAGCACCTCGCTCCCTGGGCTCGCGATGCGCTGGGGATCGGCCTGATGGTGTTCGCCCTGATCTCGATTTTGGGGCTGTGGTTCGACGCGGCCGGGTTCGTCGGCCGGGGCATCGAGCTCGTGCTGGAAGCCCTGGTGGGGCAGGCCGCGGTCCTGTTCCCGCCCATCGCGCTGTACTGGGGGGTCCTGCTCCTTCGGGGCACGGCCGAGGACGTGCGGGCCCGGATGTTCATCGGATTCGTGTTCATGTCCGTGGGCCTGCTCGCGCTGTGGTCGCTCACGCACGGCAATCCCGCGCCGTTCTCGGGCACGGCGAGTACCCGAGACGCCGCCGGGTTCGTCGGCGCGGTGGCGGCGTGGCCCATCTCCCGCGGAGTGTCGCGCCTCGGCGCCGGCATCATCTGGGCCGGCGTCTCTGTGCTCGGTGTGCTGATCTTCACCGGCACGCCGCTGTCAGCAGCGTGGGCCCGGGTCCGCGAGCTGTCGGATGCCGCCGCCGTCGAGGAGGAGACGGAGCCGGGGCGGGCCAGGCGAGTCAAGCGTGATCGCCGGGAGCGTACCGAAGAGGACGTCCCGCTCGTGGTGGACCTCCGCGATCAAGAGGCCGAACCGGAGCCCGCGTCACCACCGTCCGGAACGGAATCCGACACCGCCTTCGTCCCCACGTCGGCGCCGAAGGGCGGGGCGTACAAGCTGCCTCCTATCGACCTGCTCCGAACGGCCCCCGCGTCGGCCGGATCCAGCCGGGACGAGGAGCAGACCACGGCGGCCCTGGAGCGCACGTTCCGCACGTTCGGTGTGGCCGCCCGCGTGCCCAAGGCCCACCGCGGCCCGACCGTCACCCTGTTCGAGGTCGAGGTGGAGGCCGGCACCAAGGTGAACAAGGTGCTGTCGCTGGCCGACGACATCGCCTACGCACTCGCCACGCCCGACGTCCGAATCATCGCGCCGATTCCCGGGAGGTCCGCCATCGGCGTCGAGGTGCCGAACAGGGTGCGCGACTTCGTGATGCTCGGGGACGTCCTTCGGGCCAGGGCGGCCAAGGAGGACCGGCACCCGCTGGCGGTGGCGCTGGGGAAGGACGTCCACGGCCGGGCTCAGATGGTGAACCTGACCAAGATGCCGCACCTGCTGATCGCGGGGGCCACCGGCGCGGGGAAGTCCTCCCTCATCAACTGCTTCATCACGTCCATCCTGATGCGGACGACGCCCGACCAGGTGAAGCTGGTGCTCGTCGATCCCAAGCGGGTCGAGCTGGCGCACTTCGCCGACCTGCCGCATCTCCTGTCGCCGGTGATCGTGCATCCCAAGCGAGCCGCCGAGGCCCTGGGGTGGGTGGTCCGGGAGATGGAGGAGCGGTACGAGGCCCTGGCCATGGTGGGCGTCCGCGACGTCGACGGATACCGCGAGGGCCTGGCATCGGGCACGCTCCGGATCCCGCCCGGCCAGGAGGAGAAGTTCGCCGACCTCCCGTACATCGTGGTCGTGATCGACGAGCTGGCCGATCTGATGCTGGTGTCGCCGCGCAACGTGGAGGACACGATCGTCCGCATCGCCCAGATGGCCAGGGCCGTCGGCATCCACCTGGTCGTGGCCACGCAACGGCCGTCGGTCGACGTCGTCACCGGCCTGATCAAGGCGAACATCCCGTCCAGGATCGCGCTGATGACGTCCTCCCAGGCGGATTCGCGGGTCATCCTGGACATGAACGGCGCGGAGAAGCTCGTCGGGCACGGCGACATGCTGTTCGCGCCGTCCAGCGCGTCGAAGCCGACGCGCCTACAGGCCGCGTGGGTCACCGAGAAAGAGGTCACGTCGGTATGCGAGTGGATCCGAGCCCAGCGCGAGCCCGAGTACGCGGCCAGCGTCGAGGCCCTAGGGCGGCCGCCGATGGAAGGCGAGGACGACCTCGGCGCCGGCGACGAGCTCCTGGAACAGGCCGCGGAGCTCGTGATCCGGTCGCAGCTCGGCTCGACGTCCATGCTCCAGCGGAAGCTCAAGGTGGGGTTCGCCCGAGCCGGCCGGCTGATGGACCTGATGGAGGAGCGGGGGATCGTGGGCCCCTCACAGGGCTCGCGGGCTCGCGACGTCCTGGTCACGTGGGAAGAGTGGGAGGAGTCCCGCTCGGCCCGCACGACCTGAGCTCGAGGTTCGATGGCGGCGCCCTTCGCGCAGCTCGACTTCATCTATTGCCCGAGCGACGACGTCGCCGTCGAAGCCTCCTACTTCACCGACGTC
Organism: Actinomycetota bacterium; assembly: GCA_036519575.1. Taxonomy (GTDB): domain Bacteria; phylum Actinomycetota; class UBA4738; order UBA4738; family HRBIN12; genus AC-69. The sequence continues at coordinate 19,530 of DATDKZ010000158.1, forward strand.
CTGGGTGGCGAGTTGGTGTTCGCCATCGAGTCCGGAGGGACCAGGGTCGCCGCAGTCCGGCTGAGCGGCGGCCCGCCGCTCTTCTTGCTGGCGGACCACGTCGAGGGCGATCGGCCAATCCTCGTCTATCGGGTGGACGACCTTGCGGCCTCGCTGGTCGAGCTCCAGGCAAGAGGATGGCAGCCGGTCGGCACCTTCGAGATCCCTCACGGACCCTGCTGTTCCTTCCGGACGTCCGGAGGGCACCGTGTGGCTCTGTACCAACTCACCCGACCCGAGGTCGCGGCCCACTTCGAGGGCCGCCGGGACTTCTGAGATGCGCGTCTGTGCGCCTCGCGATGAGGCCCGGCGCTGCGTGAGGCCACTGCCTATACTCCCACGCCACAGGCCGGATCCAGGAGGAAAGGTGCAGCGATCGACGATCGGCGTGGGCCCGGCGCTGCGAAGGGCCCGCGCGGCTCGCGGTGTGACCCTCGAGGAGGCCAGCCGCGACACGAGGATCCGTCGCGAGTTCCTGGTAGCCCTGGAGGAGGAGGCCTTCGATCGCCTCCTGGGCGACGTGTACGTTCGAGGGTCGATCCGGTCGTACGCGACGTACCTCGGACTCCCCTCCGACCAGATGGTGTACGCGTACGCGCGGTTCGCCGCCGCGCCGGCGGAGGCGCCGGCGCCGACGGGGCCACCGGCACCGGAGAACCCCATCGACGCACCTCGCCGTCGCGACAGCCACCTGCTGTTCGTGATGATCGCGGCGACGCTGCTGATCCTAGCGGCGTCGTTCGGGATCATCTCCACGAGGGCCTCCGCCCCGCCTCCGGCCGACCTGTCGTCCGACACGGCGGGCCTGGGAGGACTGGGCCCCGGGATCGTGGCGTTGGTGGCGGCGGTGCAACCGGTCGAGGTCACCGTGACGATCGACGGGGCGTCGCCGCAGCCCTTCTCGTTGGAGCCCGGAGAAAGCCGGTCATTTGAGGCCGACATGTCGCTCACGATCCGGCTCGACCACGGCGCCAGCGCCCATGTGACGGTGAACGGCGATGACAAGGGCTTCCCCGGAAGGCGCAACCGCCCCTGGCGGGAGACGTACAGGTACGAGAACGTTGGCCCCCCGCCGTCACCGGCGGCGTGAGCGCGAGCCGGGCGAAGTACGCGAGAGGCCGGTGAGGGCCGAGGTCGTGGGGGTGGGCACCGAGCTCCTGCTCGGGCAGATCACCAACACGAACGCTCGATGGATCTCCGAGCGCCTGGCGGAGATCGGGGTCGATGTCCTGTACCACCAGGTCGTGGGGGACAACCAGGAGCGAATCGTGGAGGCGCTTCGGCATGCCCTCTCCCATTCGGACGTGGTGATCGTGACCGGCGGCCTGGGACCAACACAGGACGACATCACGCGACAGGCCGTGGCCCGGGTCGCTGGAATCGGAATGGTCCGCCGCCCAGAGCTCGAGGAGATGATCCGGGAGAAGTTCGTCCGGGCGGGACGGGACATGGCCGAATCGAACCTCGTCCAGGCGGACGTGCCCGAAGGGGCGCGCGTGATCCTCCCCGACCGAGGGACGGCGCCCGGCCTCGCGGTCGAGATCGAGGCAACGCGTCTGTACGCACTCCCGGGCGTCCCCGCGGAGATGCGGGAGATGATGGAGGGGACCGTGCTGCAGGAGCTGTCATCGCTTGCCGGGCCGGCCTCGATTGCGTCACGGATCGTCCGGTGCGTCGGGATCCCGGAGTCGCGGGTCGCCGAGCAGACCGACGACCTGTTTCGGGCCTCCGCCAATCCCACGGTCGCCTATCTGGCGGGGGGCGGAGAGGTGAAGGTCAGGCTGACGGCGAAGGCGAGCAGTCGCGGGGACGCCGAGGCATTGCTCGAGCCGCTGGTCGAGGAGGTGGTTCGGCGGCTTGGGGATCACGTGTTCACGACGACGGACGAGGAGTTGGAAGAAGTCGTGGGCAGGTTGCTTCGCGACTCGGGGAAGACGCTTGCCTGTGCCGAGTCGCTCACGGGCGGTGAGCTCGGTGCCAGGATCACGTCGGTGCCGGGGGCCTCCGACTACTTCCTCGGCTCCGCAGTGTGCTACTCGGCCCGGGCCAAGCGGGAGATCCTCGGCGTCGCCCAGGAGACGATCGACGGGCCGGGGGTGGTCAGTGCCGAGTGCGCCCGCGAGATGGCGGCGGGCGCACGCCGGCTGTTCGGCGCCGACCTCGCCCTGGCCCTCACCGGCGCGGCCGGACCGCAACCCCATGCCGGGGCGGAGCCGGGTCAGATCTGGGCCGCCCTGGAGGCCGAGGGCGTGTCGCACCAGCGCGGCCTGCGATCTCCCGGCGATCGCGAGCTCGTGCGGCGGTGGGCGGAGCAGGTCGGGCTGGACCTCGTGCGCCGCCATCTCCAGGGCGCGCCCCTGGCCGACGGGCCTCGGCCCGCCTGATGGCGCGAGACCGGGCGTCTCGACCAGAGGCCAAGCCGCTGCGACTGTTCGTGGCGGTCGACGTGCCCGAGCCGGTCCGTGACCGGGTGCAGGCAGCGATCGGGCCGTGGCGTGAGCACCTCCCCCGGGCGAGGTGGGTGCCGAAGCAGAACCAGCACATCACCCTGAAGTTCCTCGGGTCGACGTGGCCGCGGCTCGTGGACTGGGTTATCGAGACCGTCGAGGGAGTCGCTCGACAGAGCGAGCCATTCGAGACCCGAGTCACCGGGCTCGGCGCGTTCCCCTCGACGCGCCGAGCCCGAGTGCTGTGGGCGCGCCTCGACGATCCGGACGGCCGGCTGGCCTCACTGGCGGCCGACCTCGAGGGAAGGCTGGCCAAAGAATTCACGCCGGAGAAGCGGGCGTTCAGCGCTCACCTCACGATGGCCAGGTTCGATCCGCCGGTCTCGCTCGACGAGGAGGAGATCGCGGCAGCGGACGTCGTGTCCGAGCCGTTCACCGTCGACCGGCTCGTCGTGTACCGGAGTCACCTCCGACGACCCGCGCCGATCTACGAGCCGGTCGGGGAGTTCGCACTCGGGTCCCGAGGTGATTGACCTCGAACATACGTTCGGGTAGGTTCGGGGTTGCAGGTTCCGAATGACAGAGGTGTAATCCGTGTCAGACCCACGCGATACCGTGCGCCCCCACATCGGGGAAGAGCTCACCGGAGTCGTGCGCCGGTGGGCGAGGGGACAGAAGGAGGCTTCGCGGATGGATCGGGACAAGATGCTCGACGTGGCGCTCACGCAGATCGAGAAGCAGTACGGCAAGGGGGCGGTGATGCGGCTGGGGGAGCATCCCGCCGGCCAGGGGATCTCGGTCATCCCCACCGGCTCCATCGCCCTCGACATGGCCCTCTGCGTGGGAGGAATCCCCCGGGGCCGCATCGTGGAGGTCTTCGGCCCTGAAGGGTCGGGCAAGACCACCGTGTGCCTCCACATCATCGCCGAGGCCCAGAGGATGGGCGGGATCGCGGCCTTCGTCGATGCCGAGCATGCGCTCGATCCCACCTACGCTCACAAGCTCGGCGTGAACATCGACGAGCTCCTGGTGTCGCAGCCGGACTCCGGCGAACAGGCGTTGGAGATCGCCGACCTCTTGGTGCGATCTGGGGCCATGGATCTCGTGGTCATCGACTCGGTGGCCGCGCTCGTGCCCCGAGCCGAGATCGAGGGCGAGATGGGCGATTCCCACGTCGGCCTGCAGGCCCGGCTCATGTCGCAGGCCATGCGGAAGCTGGCCGGCTCGCTGTCGCGGTTCGACACCACGGCCATCTTCATCAACCAGCTGCGGGAGAAGATCGGCGTGATGTTCGGCAATCCCGAGACCACACCGGGCGGCCGCGCACTCAAGTTCTACTCGTCGATACGCCTCGACGTCCGCAAGATCGAGAACCTGAAGGACGGCACCGAGGTGGTGGGGTCCCGCACCAGGGTGAAGGTGGTGAAGAACAAGGTCGCGCCGCCGTTCAGGCAGTGCGAGTTCGACATCATCTACGGATACGGAATCTCCAAGGAGGGGAGCCTCCTCGACGTGGGCGTGGACCTGGAGATCGTGAAGAAGAGCGGTGCCTGGTTCACCTACGAGGGCGATCAGCTCGGCCAGGGACGGGAGAACTCGCGACACTTCCTGTCCGAGCACGCCGACATGGCCCGCGAGATCGAGCGGAGGATCCGGGAAGCCGTGGGCCTCACGGCCTTCGGGGACGGGGAGGCCCCGGTCACGGTCGTCCCCGACGTTGCGGTGAGCGACGAGCCCCCGGCCCCCTCCAAGTCCAGGGCCAAGGAGAAGGAGCCCGAGGCGCAGCCCGCACCGGCCTCGTAGCCGCGCCGGCAAATGCCCGAGGCCTCCCGCTCTCGACGCGCCAAGCGCCCGCTCTCATGTCACGACCGGGCCCTCCGACTCCTCGCCGTGCGGCCTCGTTCGCGCCGCGAGATGGAGTCCCGGCTCCGCTCGGCGGGATTCGACGCCGAGATGGTGGCCGAGGAGCTCGTCCGCTTGCAGGAGGTCGGGTTGCTCGACGACGAGCGCTTCGCTCAGGAGTTCGCGGAGCAAGCGCTGGGGCGGCGGCTCTCGGGGCGACGGGCCGTGGCTTCCTCGCTGGCGGCCAAGGGCGTGTCCCGTCCCCTGATCGAGCGGGCCCTCCAGGATGTGGGGGGCGACGAGGACGCCCGTGCCGCCGAGCTGGCCCGGTCGAGGGCGTCGCGTCTGCGGGGCCTGGCCCCTGAGGTCGCGTATCGCCGCCTCGTCTCGTTTCTGGCCCGCCGGGGCTACGAGGGGTCCGTGGCCAGGCGGGCAGCAGCCTCAGCGCTGCGGCCGGACCTGGAGGCCGAGGGCCTCTCCGAGGCGTAGCGCTTCGGGACAACCCCTTGCGTCTCACGCCGCCAGGCCGTAGATTGTGCAATTGAGAGGCTCTTTCAGGAAAACGATCTGTTCGACTTGTGCCTGACACAGTGACTGATACCAAACGCGACGAAGCAATCCGGCTAGGGGGGCGTGAGGGACCCGAGGGTTCCTTAGCGCCCTGATCTAGCTTCCGCACCACTCGGACGCACGGCCGAACAGAGGCCTGACCTGCCTCTGTTCGGCCTTTCTCGTACCTGGAGGCAACAGAGATGGAATCGGCATTGGTGGTGATCGGAGTCTTCGTGTCCGGCGTCGCGCTGGGCTTCCTGATCAGGGCGGCGTTCGCCCAGACCAAGGCCCTGAGTGCGGAGTCCCGGGCCCAGAAGGTCATCCTCGAGGCAGAGCGGGAGGCGGAGAAGCTCACCCGCGAGGCGCTCGGGGAGGTCAAGGACGAGATCAGCGGCATGCGGAGGGAAGCGGAGCAGGAGGTCCGCACCCGACGTGAGGAGATGAAGCGTTCGGAGCAGCGCCTCAGCCAGAAGGAGGAGGCGATCGAGAAGAAGCTCGCCGACGTTGAGACTCGAGCGACGGAGATGGACGACCGCGACACGAAGCTCCAGAAGGTGCGCCAGCAGCTGGAGCGGTCGGCCGAGCAGCATCGCGAGCAGCTGGAGGCCGTGGCAAGGATGACGTCCCAAGAGGCGAGGGAGGCCCTGGTCACCCAGGTCGTGGACGAGGCGAAGCGCCAGGCCATGGCCACCGTCCGGGAGATCGAGAACCTCGCCCGTGAGGAGGGCGAGGAGCGCGCTCGGAAGATCGTCACGATCGCCATCCAGCGCGTCGCCTCGGAGCAGACCGCGGAGTCGACCGTCTCGGTGTTCTCACTCCCGTCGGAGGACATGAAGGGCCGGATCATCGGCCGGGAGGGCCGGAACATTCGGGCCTTCGAGTCGGTGACCGGGGTGAACCTCATCATCGACGACACCCCCGAGGCCGTGGTGCTGTCGTGCTTCGACCCCGTCCGGCGCGAGACGGCCCGCATGACGTTGGAGAAGCTCGTGTCGGACGGCCGGATCCACCCCGCCCGGATCGAGGAGACGTTCGAGCGGTCGAAGAAGGAGATCGACGAGCAGATCAAGCGGGCCGGCGAGGAGGCGGTGATGGAGGTCGGGGTCACCGATATGCATCCCGACCTGGTGAAGCTCCTCGGCCGGCTCCAGTTCCGGACCTCCTATGGGCAGAACGTCCTGAAGCACCTGGTCGAGTCGGCTCACATCGCCGGCTCCATCGCCGCCGAGCTCGGCCTGGATCAGCGGGTCCCCAAGCGGGGCGCGCTGCTGCACGACATCGGCAAGGCGGTGACCCACGAGGTCGAGGGGTCCCACGCCATCATCGGCGCGGAGATCGCCCGCCGGCTGCGAGAGGCCCCCGAGGTCGTGCACTGCATCGAGTCCCACCACGGTGAGGTGGAGCAGCGGACGATCGAAGCCGTCCTGGCCCAGATCGCCGACGGCATCTCGGGCGGACGGCCCGGAGCGCGGCGGGAGAGCCTGGAGACCTACATCAAGCGCCTCGAGCGGCTGGAGGAGATCTGCTCCTCCTACCCCGGGGTGGAGAAGACCTACGCCATGCAGGCCGGGCGGGAGGTTCGCGTGATGGTCAAGCCTGGCGACATCGACGACCTCCAGGCCCAGGTGATGGCCCGCGACATCGCCAAGCAGGTGGAGGAGGAGCTCCAGTACCCGGGTCAGATCAAGATCACCGTGGTGCGCGAGACCCGGTCGGTCGAGTTCGCGCGGTGATCAGCGCTCCCCGGGGGGGTAGCCTGAGGTGGCCATGAGCGGCGGGTACCTGATCCGCACCTTCGGGTGCCAGATGAACGAGCACGACTCCGAGCGGATCGCCGGATTGCTCGAGTCCGACGGCTTGGTCCGAGCGCACGACGCAGCCGAGGCCCAGGTGGTCGTGTTGAACACGTGCGCCGTGCGGGAGAACGCCGACAATCGGCTGTATGGCAACCTCGGACACCTCCGACCGCTGAAGCAGGCGAACCCGCGCCTGCGGATCGTGGTGGCGGGGTGCCTCGCCCAGAAGGACCGCGGCCAGATCCAGGAGCGGGCGCCGTGGGTCGACGTGGTCGTCGGAACCCACGCGTTGCCCGGGTTGCTCAAGCTCCTGCGGCTGGCGGAGACCGAGGGCCCCCAGATGGACGTCCGGGAGTTCACGGAGGTGTTCCCCAGCGCGCTGCCCGCCAGACGGGAGGTGGCCCACCACGCCTGGGTGTCGATCGCGATGGGATGCGACAACCACTGCACGTTCTGCATCGTGCCCCTCGTCCGGGGGCCGCAGCTGTCGCGGGAGATCGGCGATGTCCTGGCTGAGGTCCAGGGCTTGGCCCGTCGTGGGGTCGTGGAGGTCACGCTCCTCGGCCAGAACGTGAACACCTACGGGCGGGACCTCACGGTGCCGGGATCGAGCAGGCGCCCGCTGTTCGCGGAACTGCTTCGGGCCGTGAACGCCGTCGAGGGGCTCCGCCGCATCCGATTCACCAGCCCGCACCCCCACGACTTCACCCCCGACGTCGTCGAGTCCATGGCGGACTGCGAGAAGGTGTGCGAGCACATCCACTTCCCGCTCCAATCGGGCTCGGACCGGATCCTTCGCGCGATGCAGCGGTCCTACCGGAGCGAGCGGTACCTCTCCTGGCTGGATCGGATCCGTGAGGCCATCCCGGGTGTGGCCGTCACGACCGACATCATCGTGGGCTTCCCCGGAGAGACCGAGGAGGACTTCCGGGGCACGCTCGATGTGGTGAGCGCCGCACGGTTCGACCAGGCGTACACGTTCCAGTACTCGTCTCGGCCCGGGACCCCGGCGGCCACGATGCCGGACCAGATCCCCAAGGAGGTCGTCCAGGAGCGGTTCGACCGTCTCGTCCAGGTGCAGGAATCGATCTCGCTCGAGCGTATGCGGGAGACGGTCGGTGGCACGTACGAGGTCCTGGTGGAGGGCGTGGGTCGAAAGGGTGGGGTCCAGGGTCGGACCCGGACCAACAAGGTGGTGCACGTGCCGGGGACGATCGGTCCCGGAATGTTCGTCGACGTCCGGATCGTGGCCGCGCACCCGCACCACCTCGCCGGCGAGGTGATTGGGGCGACCGGGTCGGCCGCGGCGGGCTCGCCCCGCGAGCCCGTCGCCGCCCGCTGATGGCTGGCGCCCAACCGCTCCTCGCACTCGTCGGACCTACCGCCTCTGGCAAGAGCGAGGCGGCCGTGGCCCTCACCGGGCGGTTGGACGCCGAGATCGTCTCCGTGGACTCGATGCTGGTGTACCGGGGGATGGATGTGGGGACGGCAAAGCCGACCCCGGCGGAGCGAGCGAGGATCCCGCATCACCTGGTGGACGTGGCCGAGCCCGAGGAGGCGTTCTCGGTGGCTCGGTACCAGCAGCTCGCACGGGCCGTGGTCGAGGACGTCGATGCGCGCGGTCATCGGTTGCTGTTGGTCGGCGGCTCCGGCCTGTACTTCCGGGCGATCGTCGATGAGCTCGAGTTCCCCGCAACCGACCGGGAGGCCCGCGAGGAGCTTTGGGCCGAGGCCGAGGTTCTCGGACCGGATCGCCTGCATCGCCGCCTGGAGGAGCTCGATCCGGCCGCCGCCGCCCGCATCGAGCCGACCAACGTCCGACGGACCGTTCGGGCACTCGAGGTGTCCGCGGTCACCGGGCGCCCGTTCTCGAGCTACGCGGCCCGGTGGGAGAGCTACCCGGACGAACGCGTTCGGGCCGCGGGGATCGACGTTCCACGCGACGTCCTGGCTCGGCGTATCGAGGCGCGTGTCCAAGCGATGGTCGATACCGGCCTGCTCGACGAGGTGCGGGAGCTCCTCGGCCGGGGTCTGTTCGGATGGCTGACCGCCAGTCGGGCCATCGGGTACGCTGAATTCGCTGGACACCTCCGGGGTGAGATGACGCGTGCGGAGGCAACCGCTGAGACGGTGAGGCGGACGAGGGAACTGGCCCGACGCCAGATGGTCTGGTTCCGACGAGACCCCCGGATCCGGTGGTTCGCCGCCGGCGAGCGCGGCGCGATCGACGTGGTGGACGAGCTGACGGAGTACCTCCATGGTGACTGAACTGCGGGTCTGGAAGTACCACGGGACCGGCAACGACTTCGTCATGCTCGAGGATCTCGATGGCCAACGCGCGCTGTCCTCCGAGCTCGTCGCGGCGCTGTGCGACCGGCGGTTCGGCGTAGGAGCCGACGGCGTGATCCGCGTGACCGCCGATGTCGCCGGGAGTGACTTCTTCATGGACTACTGGAACGCCGACGGGAGCGTGGCGGAGATGTGCGGCAACGGCGTGCGATGCCTGGCCAAACTCGTGTACGAGCGGGGGCACACGCGCCGGACCGAGCTCGACATCGGGACCCGCGACGGCGTGAAGCACGTCTCGCTGGATGTGGGGGAGGGCGTGGTTCGATCGGTGACCGTGGGGATGGGTCCGCCGGCCTTCGCCCGCTCGCGGATCCCGATGCGGGGCCCGTCCGACGAGCCGTATCTCGCGGAGCCATTCGAGGTGCTGGGTCATACGTTCAAGGCGAGCGCGGTGTCGATGGGCAACCCCCATCTCGTCCTGTTCGTGGACGATGACCCCGCCCGGTCGGACGTGGCCAGGATCGGCCCCGCCGCCGAGAACGACGCAATGTTCCCTGAGAAGGCGAACGTGGAATTCGTCGCGGTGGCCGGTGACGGGCTGAGCGCCCGGGTGTGGGAGCGAGGCGTTGGGGAGACCATGGCCTGCGGGACCGGGGCCTGCGCGGCGCTCGTGGCCGCGAACGAGGCTGGCCTCGTCCCCCTCCGTTCGGAGGTTCGGTTCCCCGGAGGCACCGTGACCGTGGAGCGGACCGCCGAGGACGTCCTGCTGACCGGACCGGCCGAGCGCGTATTCCAGGCCACGCTCGATGATGCCTGGCTGCGGTCGCGAGGGCTGGAGTGAGGGTCGCCCGGCGGATCGAGTCGCTGCCTCCCTACCTGTTCGCGGTGTTGGACGGCAAGCTGGCGGCGAAGCGTGCGGAAGGGGTCGACGTGATCTCCCTCGGCGTGGGCGATCCCGACATGCCTACACCAACGCACATCGTGGAGGCCATGCGGGAGGCCGTGCACGATCCGGCCACCCATCGGTATCCCTCCTATTGGGGGAGCATCGAGTTCCGCGAGGCGGTAGCCGCCTGGTACCGGAGCCGGTTCGGCGTGGACCTCGATCCCACGGCCGAGGTGCTCGCCCTCATCGGCTCGAAAGAGGGCCTCGGCCACCTGCCGGTCGCGTTCGTCGATCCGGGCGACGAGACGCTCGTCCCCGACCCCGGCTACCCCGTCTACGGGGTCTCGACCCGCCTGGCGGGCGGCACGCCGGTGCCGCTCCCGCTCCTGGCCGACGAGGGCTACCAACCCGACCTCGACGGCGCGCCCGTCTCCGGCCGGACCAGGATGTTGTGGCTGAACTACCCGAGTAACCCCACCGCCGCCGTCGCCGAGGGGCCCACCTTCGAGCGGGCGGTGGCGTTCGCCCGCCGGCATGACCTGTTGCTCGCCCACGACGCCGCGTACTCGGAGATCACGTTCGACGGTTACGTCGCACCGTCGATCCTCCAGGTTCCCGGGGCGAAGGACGTTGCGCTGGAGTTCGGCTCGACGTCGAAGTTCTACAACATGACCGGATGGAGGATCGGATGGTGTGCGGGGAGCGCGGAGGCCATCCGGGCGCTGTCGGTGGTGAAGACCAACCTGGACTCGGGCCAGTTCACGGCGATCCAGCGGGCGGCCATCGCCGCGCTCACCGGACCCCAGGACCATCTGGACGAGCTCCGCGCTGTGTACCAGCGAAGGCGCGACGTGGTGGTGGGCACGCTGAACTCGCTCGGGTGGTCCCTCAAGGCACCCCTCGGGTCGGTCTATGTGTGGGCGCCAACACGCGACGGGATGTCCTCGGTCGACTTCGCCGACCTGCTGCTCGATCGGGCCGGCGTGTTCGTGGCCCCGGGCAACGGGTATGGGGAGTGCGGCGAGGGTTATGTCCGGTTCTCGCTGACCGCGCCGGACGAGCGGCTGGCAGAGGCCATGGACCGCATCGCCCGGGTACTCGCCCGATGACCCAACGCAACGGGAAGCGACGCCGGGCGACCGTCCTCGAGTCTCCCCTCTCGGCCACGTGGACGCCTCGGGTCCGTGAGCGAGCCGTCTTGGTCGGGGTGGGGCGGGGGATCGACGCGTCGGATCTCGACGAGCTGGCCGCCCTGGCCGACTCGGCGGGGGCCGAGCCGATTGCGCGCATCGTCCAGACCCGGTCCGACCCCGATCCGGCGACGTTCGTGGGCAAGGGCAAGCTCGAGGAGATCCACCGGGAGGTCCATTCGACCGGAGCCGACGCGGTGATCCTGGACGGCGAGCTCACGCCGGGCCAGCTCCGGAACCTGGAGGGGCGGCTGGGGACCAAGGTGATCGACCGGACCGCGCTGATCCTGGACATCTTCGCCCTGCACGCCAGGTCCCGGGAGGGCAAGGCACAGGTCGAGCTGGCGCAACTCAACTACCTCCTGCCCAGGCTCCGGGGCTGGGGCGAAGCCATGTCCCGGCTGGGGGGCGGCATCGGGACCCGCGGGCCGGGCGAGACGAAGCTCGAGGTGGACCGGCAACACATCAAGCGGCGGATCTCCAAGCTCCGGCGGGACATGAAGGACCTGGCGCGGACACGCGACGTGAAGCGGGCCCGCCGCGAAGGGTCCGGCATCCAGCAGATCGCCATCGCGGGCTACACGAACGCGGGCAAGTCAACGCTCATGAACACGCTCACGGAGGCAGGCGTCCTGGTGGCGGACCAGCTGTTCGCCACGCTCGACCCCACGATCCGGCGGATCGCCTTGCCCGGCGGGCGGCACGCGACGATCTCGGACACCGTGGGGTTCGTGAGCAAGCTGCCGCACGACCTGGTCGAGGCGTTCCGTTCGACTCTCGAGGAGGTGACCCGGGCCGACCTCGTGCTGCACGTCGCCGATGCCTCGTCACCCGATGTCGAACACCAGGTCGATGCGGTTCGGAGCGTCCTGGGCGAGATCGGAGCGGGAGCGATCCCCGAAGTCCTCGCGCTCAACAAGGTGGACATGCTCTCCGAGATGGGCCGGGAGCGTGCGGCTCGGCGGTTCCCCGATGCCGTGCCCGTCTCGGCTCTCACCGGTGAGGGAACAGAGGCGCTCTTGGAACGCGTCGCCGTCGAGCTGCCGCGGCCCCCGGTCGAGGTCACGCTCCTCGTGCCGTACGGGCGGGACGAGGTGATCGCGCTCCTGTACCGAGATGCCGAGGTCCTGGACACGGAAGCGGGCGCCGATGGAACGCTCGTCCGGGCTCGGGTGGGTGAGCGCGAGCTCGCGGCCGTTGGGGACTACCTGGTCCACACACGGCGCCGCCGGGCCTCGGGCCTCTGAGCCGCTGAGCTCGTTGGCTGAACCGCCGGTTTACTGCGGCCCGATGGCCCACAGTCCCGGATCGTCCCAAGCGCCCGTGATCACGCTGTCCGGGTTCTGACCTCGGGCCTCGGCGAACCGAAGGGCGAGGATCTGGAGGCGAACCGTGAGCGGGATCTGTGCCAGGAGGGGCGGCAGGTCGGCCGGCTCCGACAGAGCGGTGACCCGTATCCCTTCGCGCTCGGCCGCATCACCCACGGCCCTGACCATCCCGTTGGTGTCGGGAGGTGACAATGCGACGAGGTGATCGTCGGTTCCGAGCGGAACGGCAGAGCCGTGGAGCAGGTACTCGACGTCGTAGCCCTCGGCCAGGAAACGTGAGGCCTCGCGCAGCTTCAGCGCGCCCTCTCGCGCCGTGACCGATGCCGGCCCCTCCCCGAACAGCACGAGGAGGCGGCTTGGGGCGACGATCCGGTCGAGGCCCGGATCCGCGATGGCCTCCGCAACGGCCTGGGGTACCTTGGCGATCGCGTCGGGGCTCAAGCTCTCGGCACCCAGTGCGTTCGCGATGCGGGCCAGCAGCAGCAGGACAGCCGTGTAGCTCACGGTGTACGTCTGCGATGTCTCCTTGGGAACAGTCTCCACCACATCGGGCAGCTCAGTGCCCTGACGGGTGAGGGCGAGCACGCGAACGCCGGCATCCTTGGCCTGCCGGTACGCGGCGGCGGCGTAGGCCGTCTCCTCGCCGGCGTTGTGGCTGATCAGGATCATCCCGTCGCGTGGATCGACCGGCGGCGCCCAGTTGACGAAGTGCATCGACGGGATGGCCTGAGCGCCTCGGCCCGCCTCGTACAGCATCGCTGCTCCGAGCTCGGCCGCATGAAGGCTCGTGCCCGTGCCCACCAACCAGATCCGCCGGCATTGGGCCAGCCGCTCGACGACATCGTGGCGGAGCGGATGCGCCGCCAGTCGATCGAGTTCCCGGGGTTGCGTACGGATCTGCCGCTCCAGCGCCGTCTCCGTCATCGACGGCCCCCTTTCCTCTTCGTACGAAAGGTATCGGCGCGGAGCTTAGAGTTTCCGAAGGACCGCCACGACTTTGCCCAGGATCCGCCCGTCGGTCATGGGGATGGGTTGGAAGGCTGGGTTTTCCGGATGCAGGGTCACCTTCCCGGCCCGCCGCCGAAGGCGCTTGATCGTCGCCTCTTCTTCCGCCGGCCCGGGTAGGAGGGCGGCCACGACGTCGCCGTCCCCCGCGCTGTCCTGCCGCCGGACCACCACCACATCGCCGTCCAGGATGCCCGCCCCGGTCATGGACTGACCGGCCACCCGGAGGGCGAAGTGCTCCCCGCCCTTGGCGAAGCCGACGGGGACCGTGAGGTACTCCTCGATGTTCTCGGTGGCAAGGACGGGCGTTCCGGCGGCGATGCGGCCCAGGACCGGGATGACCACCCCTTCGGGCCTCGTGCTCTCATCGGCGAGGCCGATGGCCCGGGGCTTGGTGGGGTCCTTGTGGAGCAGGCCCTTGCGCTCCAGGTTCGCCAACTGGCTGTGGACGCTGGAGGAGGACGTGAGGCCGACCGCCTCGCCGATCTCGCGGACGGTCGGTGGATAGCCTCGGTCCAGGACCGTGTCGGCGATGAACTCCACGATCCGCCGCTGCCGCGGCGTGAGGTCGTCGGTCTCGGCCATGTCAGACCCCCCTCGTACGCTCCGGAGGCTAGCACGAGATGGCAAGGGGTTCAAACATATGTTCGGTCTTCCCCTCTTGACCTCGAACAGGTGTTCGCTAGGATGGGTTCCATGAGTCGAACGCATGTTCGGAGGCGATTCTTGGCCGTGGTGCTGCTCCTCCTGGTCATCGGCCTCGCGTGGATGGTTCCCTCCGGGGGGGCGGCCGCTGGACCGGCTCATTTCCCGTCGCGGCGGTACGTGGTGCGGCCGGGCGACACGCTGTGGTCGATCGCCCGCGGGATCCGGGACGGCGACCCCAGACCGCTGGTGGACGCCATCCAGGCGGCGAACCGGGCCGACCCGGGCGCCCTGGTGCCCGGGGAGGTCCTGCTCATCCCGGCGGCCGGCTGAACCAGGCCTGCGAGAATTGCCGGTGAGGCCGCCGAGTGGCCACATGTGGACGCTGGCATCCATGGACCCACCAGATATTGTGGTGGATGTGATGCGGTGCCCCTGGTGTGGCCACGGCGAGGACCGGGTGGTCGATTCCCGGCCGGCCGAGCGGGGCGCGGCCATCCGCCGCCGGCGGCAGTGCCTGTCCTGCGGACGGCGATTCACCACGTTCGAGCGGATCGACGAGGTCGGCGTGATGGTGGTGAAGCGCGACGGCTCCAGGGAACCGTTCGTGCGGGACAAGGTCCTGGCCGGCGTCCGAAAGGCCATCGTCAACCGCCCCGTAACCGAAGAGCAGGTGGCGGCGCTGGCCGACCGGGTGGAGGAGCGACTGCGCCGCAAGGGACCCCAGGTGAGCTCGCACCAGGTCGGCGTCGAGGTGCTGTCCCAACTCCAGAAGCTGGACCAGGTGGCCTATATGCGGTTCGCCTCCGTCTACAAGGATTTCCAGGGGATCACGGACTTCGAGCGGGAGCTGGGGGCCCTCCAGAAGCGCGTGCCGGCGAAACCCAGGAACCGGTAAACTACCACATGTTGTGGTACGGGTTGGGAGAAAACACTAGATGTTCCGTGCAGGACCCTTGACCGGGGACCCGGCCGGGTGCAGAATCACGGGGCTGTAATTCCGGCGGTGAGACTTCCCCGAGGTTGGGAAGGGGGCGTTCCGGTGGCGACGAGGGAAGGAGACGTCGAGGTCGTTCGAACCGGCCTGACGTTCAAGCGGCACTTCAGCAAGGACGGCGTTCGCCCATTTGACGAGGTCGAATGGGAGACCCGTGACGCGGTGATCCCAAACTACAAGGAGGGGGGCAACGCCTTCGAGCAGCGCGGCGTGGAGTTCCCCAAGGGTTGGTCGCAGAACGCCACGAACATCGTGGCCCAGAAGTACTTCCGCGGCACGCTCGGGACGTCCGAGCGCGAGTCCAGCGTGCGCCAGCTCATCGGCCGGGTCGTGGACACCATCCGCGGCTGGGGCGTGAAGGACCGCTACTTCGCCACCGAGAAGGACGCCGAGGTCTTCAGCGACGAGCTCACCCACCTGCTGGCCACCCAGAAGGCCGCCTTCAACTCGCCGGTGTGGTTCAACGTCGGCGTGCCGAACACGCCCCAGCAGTGCAGCGCGTGCTTCATCCTGGCCGTCGACGACCAGATGAGGTCCATCCTCAACTGGTACGTGGAGGAGGGGACCATCTTCAAGGGCGGCTCTGGCTCGGGGATCAACCTGTCCAGGATCCGCTCATCCAAGGAACCGCTCGCCGGCGGCGGAACCGCCTCGGGGCCGGTCTCCTTCATGCGGGGGGCCGACGCGAGCGCCGGCACCATCAAGTCCGGGGGCAAGACCCGGCGGGCGGCCAAGATGGTCGTCCTGAACGCTGACCACCCCGACGTGCACGACTTCATCTGGTGCAAGGCCGTCGAGGAGCACAAGGCCCGGGCCCTCCGGGACGCCGGTTTCGACATGGATCTGGACGGAAAGGACAGCTACTCCATCCAGTATCAGAACGCGAACAACTCGGTCCGGGCGACCGATGAGTTCATGCAGGCATACCTGGAGGACCGGGACTGGAAGCTGAAGGCCGTCCTGACCGACGAGACGGTCGAGACCGTGCGGGCCAGGGACCTCATGCGCGAGATCGCCCAGGCCGCGTGGGAGTGCGCCGACCCTGGGATGCAGTACGACACCACGATCAACGAGTGGCACACATCCCCGGCGTCCGGCCGGATCAACGCAAGTAATCCATGTTCCGAGTACATGCACCTCGACAACTCGGCGTGCAACCTGGCCTCGCTGAATCTCATGAAGTTCGTGGACGACGAGGGCAGGTTCGACGTGGCCGCGTTCCGCCACGCCGTCGAGATCGTGTTCACGGCCCAGGAAATCATCGTGGGCAACTCCGACTACCCGACCGAGGCCATCGGGCGGAACGCAAAGGTGTTCCGCCAGCTCGGCCTGGGGTACGCGAACCTCGGTGCGCTGCTGATGGCTCGGGGGCTCCCGTACGACTCGGACGCCGGGCGGGCGTGGGCCGGCGCGATCACCGCGCTCATGACGGGGTGGGCCTACCGGACGAGCGCCAGGATCGCTGAGGTCACCGGGCCGTTCGCCGGCTTCACGCCGAACCGCGACGCGATGCTCAGGGTCATGCGCAAGCACCGGGCGGCGGCCGACGAGATCGATGGCGACGCGGTCCCGGAGGCGGTCCTGACCGCGGCCCGACAGGCCTGGGACGAGGCCATCGCCCTGGGGGAGCAGCACGGGTATCGAAACGCACAGGCCACCGTGCTGGCGCCCACCGGCACCATCGGCTTGATGATGGACTGCGACACCACCGGCATCGAGCCCGACCTCGCGCTGGTCAAGAACAAGAAGCTGGTCGGTGGGGGATCGATGCGGATCGTGAACCAGACGGTGCCGCGGGCCTTGCAGCGTCTGGGCTACCAGCCCGATCAGGTCGAGGACATCGTCGCATACATCTCCGAGCACAACTCGGTGGCCGAGGCGCCCCACCTCCGAGCGGAGCACCTCCCAGTCTTCGACACGTCGATGGGCGACCGAGCCATCCAGTACATGGGCCACGTCCGGATGATGGCGGCGGTGCAGCCGTTCATCTCCGGGGCCATCTCCAAGACGGTGAACATGCCCGAACACGTCACCGTGGAAGAGGTCGAGCAGCTGTTCGTGGAGTCCTGGCGACTCGGGCTGAAGGCCGTGGCCATCTACCGGGACAACTGCAAGGTGGCCCAGCCGCTCTCGGCCGACAAGAAGGCCAAGGCGCCCGAGCCGGCAGCGCTGGCGGAGCCGGTTCGGCGGCGCCTGCCACGGAGTCGCCCCTCGATCACCACGAAGTTCGAGGTGGGGGACGCCGAGGGGTACATCACCGCGAGCTCGTATCCGGACAACGGGATCGGCGAGATCTTCCTGAAGTCCTCGAAGCAGGGGTCCACGCTGGCCGGCATCATGGACGCCTTCTCCATCGCAATCTCGATCGGCCTCCAATACGGCGTGCCGCTCGAGGCCTACGTCGACAAATTCATCAACATGAAGTTCGAGCCGTCGGGGATGACCAACGACGAGGACATCCGGTTCGCCTCCTCGCTGGTGGATTACGTGTTCCGGCGGCTGGCCCTCGATCACCTGCCGCCCGAGAAGCGCGAGGCCCTGGGGATCCGCTCGATCGCCGAGCGCAAGGAGACGGCAAAGGCCGAGGCCGAGGGCAAGGGAGCCGGGTCACCGGGTCTGGCGAAGCCCGCCGCCGAGCCCAAGACCGTTGTGCCGGCCCAGCCCGGCGACGTGATCGAACGGCCCCGGGCCCAGGCCGCCGACGCGCCGCTGTGTTACACGTGCGGCTCGAAGATGCAGCCGGCGGGGTCCTGCTACGTGTGCCCGTCGTGCGGCTCCACCAGCGGCTGCTCGTGAGCTGACCCGGTGGAGCTGCCGTTCAAGCGGCTGGATCCCGCGGCGGAGCTGCCCGCGCAGGCACACGAGGGCGATGCCGGGCTGGACCTGTGCTCAAGCATCGATGTGGAGGTCCTCCCCGGGGAGCGGGCCATGGTGCCGACCGGCCTCTCGGTCGCCATCCCGGACGGCCATGCAGGGTTGGTCCTTCCGCGATCGGGCCTGGCGTCCCGCCAGGGGCTCACGCTGGCCAACGCACCGGGACTGATCGACTCGGGATATCGAGGAGAGGTCACGTGTGCGGTGGTGAACCTGGACCGGGATCAGGCGGTGAAGATCAGGAGGGGCGACCGGATCGCACAGCTCGTGGTGGTGGCCCTGCCACAAATCCTCCCGTCCTGGGTGGACGACCTTCCGCCGTCCAGTCGGGGCGAGGGCGGGTTCGGGTCCACGGGCGCCTGACCAGCGCGTCAGAGCGGCCGTTGAAGGCCCGAGGCCCAGTCCCTAGACTTTGAGTGCTCTCAGGGGCGTGCGGACGTGGCTCAGTTGGTAGAGCACCACCTTGCCAAGGTGGGGGTCGCGGGTTCGAATCCCGTCGTCCGCTCCAGAGAAACCGCAGGTCAGACGCTACGACGACTCAACGGGGCCGACGCCGAACCCTCCGCGTGCCGCAGCCGTGCCGCACCGTGCCGCACCGTGC
>DATDKZ010000159.1:0-3133 GCA_036519575.1 Actinomycetota bacterium
TCCCTCGTCGTCGAGTACGCGGCGCCGGGCAAGCGGGGGTGGGGGATCGCCATCGCGGTGGGGTGCGCGATCGTGCTCGGTGCGATGATCTGGTACTCGAAGTCCCGGAAAGGCGAGGTCCTCGTCCCCGCCGATGAGGCGCCCACCAGGCAGGGCGCCACGGTCTCCTAGCGGGCCGGCCAAGGAACTTGCGGCGGCCGTCGCCAGCCTCTTCGATATCGCGGATGAGTGTCCTGGATCCCTTCCGGCGGTTCCTCAACCGCTTGGCCGAGTCCGACGAGCAGCGCCTGGCCGAGGAGATCCAGGATTGGGCAGCCACGGTCCCCGGCACCGTCCGGATCGGGGACGCGCCGATCCGAAGCAGGGTCAAGGTGGCGGGCGTGGTCAAGCGGATCACGGTGCGACCGCTAGAAGGCTTCGAGTCGCTGGAGGCCCTCATCTCCGACGGGACCGGGGAGTTGTCCGTCCTGTGGATGGGTCGGAGATCGATCCCCGGACTCACGCTGGGGACCCGGATCGTCGTGGAAGGGGTCGTGGCCGAAAAGCGCGGAGGGTTGAAGATGGTCAACCCGACCTTCGAGTTCGCGGCCTAGGCCGGGCCGTTCCCTCCGGCCTCGCCCATGATCGCCGACCGGAGGGTGATCTCCGCCTCGTTCGAGGCCAGGGCGATGATCTCGTCGCCCGGCGTGATCACGGTCTCCGGCTGCGGGATGACGACGTGGCCGTCGCGGAGGACCGCCACGATGGCGGAGTCGGTGGGCAGCCGAAGCTCGTACAGCGGCCGCCCCGCGTTGGGAGAGGTCTCGGGGACGGTGAGCTCCAACAGCCCCACCCGGCCGCCCTCCAGCCTGAGCAGCCGAACCAGGTCGCCGACCGTCACCGCCTCCTCGACCAGAGCCGTTAGCAGGTGGGGAACCGAGACCGCGACGTCGACTCCCCATTGCTCGCTGAACATCCATTCGTTGCGAGGATGGTTCACCCGAGCCAGCACGCGTGGAACGGCGTACTCCTGCTTGGCCAGGAGCGAGGTCACGAGGTTGTCCTCATCGTCGCCGGTCGCCGCGACGACCACGTCCGCCGTCTTCAGCTCGGCCTTCTCCAGCACCCAGGGCTCGCAGGCGTCGCCCAGCAGGAACCCGACCTCAGGGGCCCAATTCTTGGCCACTTCGAGCGTGGCGGGGTCCTGCTCGATCAGCAGCACCTCGTGGCCCCGGGCGGCCAGGTCGGAGCCCAGGTAGCGCCCCACGGCCCCCGCCCCGGAGATCACGACGCGCATCGCTAGTGCTCCGACCCGGGGGCGAGCATCTCGTCGAGAAGGTCCACGGCGTCCTTGTCCAGAATGACGTGGACCACGTCCCCCTCCTGGAATGCGCTCGACCCGACCGGGATGAACCCGTGTCCTCCCCTGTCCACGCCGGCCACCAGGATCTTGCCTTCCACGTTCAACGATCGCACCGGCTTGCCGATCAGGTGCCGCGGCACCTCCAGCCGCATCCGGAACAAGTCCCCGCCGGCCAGGCTCTCCTTGATCTCGTCACGTGCGTGGGACAGCATCAGCAGGATCTGCTTGACCCCCCAGGTGGTGGTGGCCACGGTGGGGATGTTCAGCCGCTCGTAGATCTCGGCTCGCCGAGGATCGTAGATCCTGGCGATGACGTTGGGCACGTGGAAGTACTCGCGGGCCACCCGGGCGGAGACGATGTTGGAGTTGTCGCCGTTCGTCACCGAGATGAAGGCGTCCGCCTCCTTGACCCCGGCCTCCACCAGGAGCTCCCGGTCGAACCCGAGACCGACCATGGTGCGGGCCTCGAAGCCAGGGGGGAGCCGGTCGAAGGCCGAGGGCCGCTTGTCCAGGATCGTGACGTCGTGGCCGGCCTTGGCAAGCTGGATCGTGAGCTCGGAGCCCACCCGCCCGCAGCCGACGATGATCACCCGCACGGGTCGCTAGGTTAGCCGACCGTCGGCGCCCCGAGTGCGCTGCTTGCCGAAGTAGTACGGCACGACCGCCAAGTCCACGTGCTCGTAGCGGCCGAGGGCTCGCGCGATCTTGCGGCTGGTCCGGTCGTGCAGGAGCCGGTGACTGAGTCGGGCGTCGTCACGACGGGGCATGACCACGGTCACCTCGCTGTGCTTCCCCATCAGCTCCACCACGTACCGCTCCAGTGAACGGGCGACGTTTCGGTCCCAGCACTCGATCACATCGAGCTCGACCGGAACGCCGAGCTCCATCCACCGCCGCATCAGCAGCTCCTGGTTCTCTTGGTCCACGGCGGCGTGGACCGCTCGGACCTCGGTGGGGGCGAGGCTGAGCGCGTAGCGAACCGCGCGGAGGCTGGCCCGGTCCAGCTTGTCCACCAGGACGACCGCCCGGTGGCTCGGTCGAGGGAGCACCCGGAGCCGGCGGCGGCCTCCGATCGTCTCGGTGATCGGATGGCCCGGTCCCAGGTGGTCCCGCACGACCGTGATGCGCGCACGTTCCAGCGGGAGCAACGCCTTCGCGAGGTGCGCTCCCCTGCGCGAGCTGCGGAGCCGCTCGACGAGCCCCATGGAAGCCGATCCCGGGATGATCACGTTCACGTCGGATTCACCGGGAAGCGATTCCACGTATCCGGCGAGGGCCGTCGCGAGGTCCCCGTCGAGCCGCTCGACCTTCAAGGGCACGTCGATGCCGAGCTCGTTCCATCCAGCCTGGATGGTCTTCGTCGATTGTGCGTCGCGGGCGAAGTAGACGGCGAGCGTCTGCTCGGCTCTGATGGTCTTGACGTACTGCAGCGCGTGGACCGTCTCACGGCCGAGATCCTCCACCAGGAGGACGGCGATGGGGCGGTGAACGGAGGAGGCATCGAACACGGGAAGGTGCTCGTCGAGCTCTCGGTGCTCCTGCTCGTACTGGCGGTTCAACCGCACGAGCAGCCACACCATCACGGGGACGAAGACCATGACCGCCCAGGCGCCATGGAGGAACTTGGTGACGGCGATGACCACCGTGACGACGGCGGTGGTGACCGCCCCCAGCGCGTTGATCGCGAGCCCGTGGCGCCATCCCGGCTCCTTGATGCGGAGGTGTCGCCGGGCCATGCCGGCCTGGGAGAGCGTGAATGAGGTGAACACGCCGATGGCGTAGAGGGGGATC
>DATDKZ010000160.1:0-24131 GCA_036519575.1 Actinomycetota bacterium
CACGACGGTGCTGACCGTCAGCGCGATCCCGTGCTTGGACACCAGGTCGATGGTCTGCCGGCGGAACCGAACCGCCGCCTCTCCCCACTGCTCCACGCCCGGCCTGCGGATCAGCCGCAGGAGGAACGAGACGGCTCGTCCAACCGCGTCGCCGATGCGGCGCGCGAACTCCTTCTTCCACAGCACCAGGGCGAACAGCACGACCCCTGCGGCCAGGACGGCCACCCCGACCAACGAGGCGATCACGAGTCCCCCGCTGGCCTGGCCCTGGACGGCGAGGATGGCGAGCGCGACCACCGGCAGGCCGAGCTTCATGAACACGTTCCAGATCCCGGTGACCAGCACCGAGAGTGCGATGGCCGACGTGGGGAACCCCCACGACCGGTACATCGTGTACCCCACTCCGACCGCGATGTACCCGCCCCCCGGGATCGTGTTGGCGATCGAGGTCGTTGTCTGGTTGGCCACGGCTGCCTGCCACAGCCCGAGCCCGGGCATCGACGCCATGTTCTGCCACCAATAGGTGAACAGGTTGAACACCGTTGCCACGACCAACGACGCGAGCTCGAACCAGGTCATGTTGATGAAGGCCTGCCATACCGACCGGTAGTCGGCGATCTTCGGGATCGCGTAGGCGAAGATGGCCACGACGAGCACGACAGAGATGAGGATCTGCACCACGCGCCAGATGAGCTTCTTGCGCGCGGCTCGAGCCTCGCGTTCGGCCATGGGACCGCAGCCTACGCCAGGATGACCTGCGGGCGGGCCTTTGCTCCATCGTCGTGATACACGCCGATGAGTCCACGCTCCGAACCGAACACGGCATACGGTCCCTCGATGCCCGCCGGACCGAGGATCCGCCCGTGGGTCGCCGCGGTGGCTTCCTCGACCTCGAGGTCGATCCGAGGAAGGTGCGAAACTGCCGCCTCGATGGGGAGCGGGTCTCCGACTTCGCCCATGGCGACGGCATCCCGCATGTGGAACGGCCCGATGGCGGTCCTGACCAATCGGGTCAGGTGCGCACAGCTGCCGACATCGGTCCCAACATCGGCCACGAGGACCCGAACGTACGTCCCACCCGAGGTGGTGACGCGAAAGTCGAACCGCGGAGGGTCGAACGCCAGCAGGTCGAACGCGTCGACCCGAACGGGACGGGGGGTCCCCTCCACCGGTTCGCCGCTCCTCGCCGCCTCGTACAGCTTGCGTCCTCCCACCTTGACCGCCGAGTACGCGGGAGGCGACTGCATCGACGCTCCCTCCCGCGCCGCCATGGCTCGTTCGAGCGCCGTCCGGTCGACGTGCACGCCGGTCGTTCGGATGACCTCGCCCTCGGCGTCGAGCGTGTCGGTCTCCACCCCCAGCAGCCCGGTTCCCTCGTAGGTTTTCGGGAGGTCCGCCAGGAACCGGAGCAGCCGGGTGGCCCGGCCGACGCCGAGGATCAGGAGCCCGGTGGCCATGGGGTCGAGCGTTCCGGCGTGGCCGATCTTCCGGATGCCGAGGGCCCGGCGAGTCGCGTCGACCACGTCGTGCGACGTGACCCCCTTCGGCTTGTCCACGAGCATGAGCCCCTCGAGGGGGCTCACGGCTCCGCGGACTCGCCGCGCAGCGCGGCTTGCAGTCGCTCCACGGTTCCGGCCAGGCCATGGTTCGAGGTGTATCCCGACGCCAGCCGGTGGCCGCCCCCGCCGAAGATCGACGCCACCTTCGACACGTCGTGGCTCCCTCGAGAGCGAAGGCTGACCCGGAACCTGCCGTCGCGCTGTTGCTTCATCACCGCGGCCACGTCGGTCTCCCGTGCCGTCCGCACGACGTCGATGAGGTCGTCGGTCTCACTGGGGTGCACGCCGGCCTCGGCCAGGTCGGCCTGGGTCAGGTACGTCCATGCCAGGTCGGCCCCCTCGGCCAGCGTCATGCGACGGAGCGCGACCCCCAGAAGCTTCAGGTACGCCGTCGCGTTGTCCTCGTATAGCGCTTGGGCCACTCGCGTGTGGTCGAACGGATGCTCCCGGAGCTCCGCCGCCAGCCTCAGGGTCTCCGGCCGGACCGCGGCGTACTGGAACCTCCCGGTGTCGGTGACCAGGCCGGCGTACAGGCACATGGCGGCCTCGTCCGGCAGGTCCCCGCCCATGGCTCGGACCAGCCGGAACACCATCTCGCACGTGGAGGAGGCCGACGGGTCGATCAACGGGATGGTGCCCAGCCCCTCGTTGCTCACGTGGTGATCGATCCAGATCAGCTCGCGGGCCCGTGCCGCGTTTGCGCCGAGCGAGCCCAGCCGATCCAGGGACGCCGCATCGCACGTCACCATGACTTCGGGGTCCTTGGGGAACGTGGCCGGCGGGATCAGCGCCTCGGTGCCCGCCAGGACGCCGGCCCACCGCGGAACCTCGAACGGCTCGTTGGCGAAGGAGCACGCGGTGTGGGCCCCACGGGATCGCAGGACGATCGACAGTCCGAGCATTGAGCCCAGCGCGTCGGTATCGGGGTTCACGTGGCAGGCCAGCGCGACCTCCTTGGCGCCCGAGAGGATCTCGGCCGCACGGGCCATCTGGTCGCTCACTGCTCCTCCTCGTGCAGCCCGCGTATCAGCCGGTCGATCCGATCAGCGGCCTCGATCGACCGATCCTCCTCGAACTGGAGGTCCGGAAGGGTCTTGATCCGGACCTGGCCCCCGATCACCTGACGCAGATGGGCTCGAGCCGAGCGGAGTCCAGCGGCCGTGGCTCTCCGCTCCTTCTCGTCCCCCAGTGCCGTGTAGAACACCCGCGCCAGCCGGAGATCGGGCGTCACCCGTACATGCGTCACGGTGACGAACCCGATCCTGGGGTCCTTCAGCTTCGGGATCTCTTCCGCCAGGATCTCCCGGAACTCCTCCGACACCCTTCCGGGGCGGGTCCCCTCAGTCATCGGGTGCGTGCAGGGTGAGGTCCGCGTCGATGACCTCGACCTCGGCCCATCGCTCGACGAACTTCTCGACCTCGTGCATGACGCGCTTCGCGTGATAGGCGTCGCCGGACACGACGGAGACGGCAATGGTCGTGCGCTGCCACAGGTCGTGGTGGTCCACTTCCGCCACCGCGACGTTGAACTTCGACCGGAGGCCACCGGTGAGCGTCTTCACCACGTGGCGCTTCTCCTTGAGCGACCCGCATCCGGGGATCCGCAGGTCGAACCGTTCCAGCGCAACGAGCATCTAGCCCTCCGGGCGGCGCCTACAGTTGCCGGGCGACCTCTCGGACCTCGAACGACTCGATGATGTCGCCCTCGTGAACGTCCTGGAAGTTCTCGATCGAGATCCCGCACTCGAAGCCCTCCGCCACCTCCCGGACGTCGTCCTTGAACCGCCGGAGTGAGCCGATCCGCCCCTCGTACACCACCACACCGTCGCGAACCACGCGGGCCCGCGAATTGCGCGTGATGTTGCCCGACACAACGTACGAGCCGGCCACCACGCCGACGCGGGGAACCCGGAATAGGGCCCGGACCTCCGCCCGACCGAGCTCGATCTCCCTCTCCTCGGGCTTCAACATGCCCGAGAGGGCACTTCGGATGTCGTCGATGGCCTCGTAGATGACTCGGTAGAGGCGGACGTCGACGCCCTCGCGGTCCGCGAGCTCGCGGGCGTTGGCGTCGGGGCGAACGTTGAACCCCACCACGATGGCGTTCGACGCCAGCGCCAGCGCGATGTCGCTCTCCGTGATCGCCCCCGTTGCCCCGTGGATGATGTTCACCCGGACTTCCTCCTGCGGCAGCTTCAGGAAGGCGTCCATCACGGCTCCGAGTGAGCCCTGGACGTCGGCTTTCACCACGAGGTTCAGATCGGGGACCTCGGCCTGGCGAGCCTGGGCCATGAGCTCCTGGAGCGTGGGAGGCCTGCTGGTGACGAGCTCGGCCGCCCGGAACTTGGCCTCGCGTTCCTGGGCCTGATGCCGTGCCTCGCGCTCATCCTGGACCTCGCGGAAGTCGTCGCCTGCATTCGGCACCGCCGACCACCCGAGGATCTGCACGGGCTTGCTGGGACCGGCCTGCTTCACGGGCCGCCCATTCTCGTCCAGCATGGCCCGGACCTTGGCCCAGGCGCTACCCGCGACGAGGGCGTCCCCCACGTCGAGCGAACCCCTCTGCACCAGCACCGACGCGACCGCGCCCCGGCCCTTGTCCAGGTTGGCATCGATGACGGCGCCGCGAGCCCGGCCCTCGGGATCGGCCTTCAGTTCCTCGAGGTCGGCGACCAGGAGGATCGTCTCGAGCAGGCCGTCCAGGTTGGTCCGGGCCTTCGCCGACACGTCGACGAACTCGACCGTCCCACCCCATTCGGCGGGAACCACCCCGAGCTCCACCATCTGCTGGCGGACCCTCTGGGGGTCGGCCTCGGGCTTGTCCACTTTGTTCACCGCGACGATGATCGGCACCCCCGCGGCCCGCGCGTGGTCCAGGGCCTCGACCGTCTGCGGCTTGACCCCGTCATCGGCGGCCACCACGAGCACCGCGATGTCCGTGACCTGCGCCCCTCGAGCGCGCATCGCAGTGAAGGCCTCGTGGCCCGGCGTGTCGATGAACGTGATCTCCCGCTCGTTCACGTGCACCTGGTAAGCCCCGATGTGTTGGGTGATCCCTCCGAACTCATGCGAGACGACATCGGTCTTTCGGATGGCGTCGAGCAGGAGCGTCTTGCCGTGGTCGACGTGTCCCATGACGGTGACCACTGGCGGTCGGGGTCGCAGGCGGCTCTCGTCGACCTGTTCCTCCTCCTCGAGCTCCTCCTCGAAGCCGACGACCTCGGCCTCGTATCCGAGCTCCGTGGCAACGAGCGAGATGGCCTCGTCCGAGAGGGACTGCGTCGCGGTAACCATCTCTCCCAGCGACAGGAGGATCTTCACGATGTCGGCAGGGGTCCGACCCACCTTCTCGGCGAGGTCCTGCGCGGTGGAGCCTCGGACCACCTTGAGGGACGGCAGCGCCGGTTTGGCCGGCGCTGCCGCCGGCTTCGCCTGTGGGGTAGGGCCAGCAGGCGCAACGGCGACCGTCGCGGTTGCGGCCCCGTCGGCTCCAGCTGCGGTAGTTACCGGTTCGGGCTCTGACTTTGGTTCCGGTTCGGGTTGCGGCTTGGCCCTCGGCCTGGCCCGGGCCTTGGCCACCGGTTCCTCCCGGGCCGCTTTCGGCTTGGCACCTGGAACGGCCTTGCCCCCCGAGGCCCGCAGCCGGGGGACGGCCTCGTCGGGGACCGAGGAGGACGCAGTGCGCCCCTCGAACCCCATTGCGTCCAGGGCGGCGAGCAGATCTTTGCTCGTCACCCCCAGTTCCTTCGCCAGCTCGTGAACTCTCATCGCTGCACGTCCCGTTCGATCTCCCGTTCGATCTCGTTGCCTAGCCTAGCTGCTTCGTCCGCTCGCAGGCCCACTCGAAGGGACCTGGCCAGCGTCCCCCGCGCGATCGCGGTCGTTGCGCACGTCCGATCGGCGTGCACGTACGCGCCTCGTCCCGGCGCCCTGCCGTCCGCATCCACCAGGACCTCGCCCCTCGGCGTTCGCACGACCCTGATGAGGTCGAGCTTGCCAGCAGCCCGCCGGCAGCCGACGCAGGTGCGTTCGGGCTCCGTGCGGGGAGCCATGCCTCAGCCCTCGACGCTCTCCTCGACCACGACCGTGGGTTCAACCGAGGCCAGCTCGTCGTCGGTCCCGGCCTCGGCCTTCTTCTCATCGTCAGCCGCGGGCGCGGGCTCCGGCTCCACGACTACACGGGGCTCCGGCGGAACCTCTTCGACCGCGGGGACCGCCGCCCGAGGTGCGCGCAGCTCCTCGGCGTGCTGCGTCTCGCTCTTGATGTCGATCCGCCAACCGGTGAGGCGAGCCGCCAGGCGCGCGTTCTGGCCCTCCTTGCCGATGGCAAGGGACAGCTGGTAGTCGGGAACGACGACCATGGCGGTCTGAGTGGTCGGGTCGGTGATGACTTCCTTCACCTTCGCCGGCTGCAGCGCATTCGCCACGAACTGCGCCGGGTCGGCGCCCCACGGCACGACATCGATCTTCTCCCCCCGAAGCTCGTTCACCACCATGCGGACGCGTGAGCCCTTGGGCCCGACGCAAGCGCCGACCGGATCGACCGCGGGCTCTCGCGACGCCACAGCGATCTTCGAGCGGTGTCCGGGCTCCCGTGCGACCTCCTTGATCTCGACGATGCCCTCCTCGATCTCGGGGACTTCCATCTCGAACAGCTTGCGCAGCAGGCCGGGATGGCTCCTCGACACGACGACCTGCGGACCCTTCGTGCCCCGCCGGACCTCCGTGATGTAGGCCTTCACTCGCTCGCCGTGGCGGATCTGCTCGGAGGGGATCTGCTCGGTGTGGGGCAACAGGGCCTCGACCTTGCCCAGGTCGAGCAGGATGCTTCGCCGGTCCCGCTCCTGGGCCTGGACGATGCCGGTCACCACGTCGCCCTCGCGTCCGGCGAACTCCTCGTAGGTCATCTCCCGCTCGGCGTCTCGGAGCTTCTGGAAGATGACCTGCTTCGCGGTCTGCGCGCCGATCCGGCCCTTGAACTCGTCGGTGACCTCGACCTCCTTCTCCGAGACCACCTCGGGCTCGCCCTCCTCGGTCTCGACCAGCTCCTGGATCCACACCCGCAGGTCCCCGGACTCGGGGTCGATCGATGCGCGCACGCCGAAGCTCTCGTCCTCCAGGTCGGGATGCTGTTGCTTCCACCACGACTTGTAGGCCGAGGCCATGGCCTCCTCCAGGCCTGCCAGGATCGTCTGGAACGCGATCCCCTTCTCTCGCTCCAGCTCCCGGAGCGCCGCGATCATGTCTGGATTCATCGTCTGCTCCTGTCGGCACCCCACTCGAACACGGTCCGCGCCGAGGCGACGTTCTCGTAGGGGACGCGCAACTCTCCGCCGTCGGTGGCGACCACGATCGCCTCCGCGTCGGCGGAGACCAGCGCGCCCTCGTACACCTTCGCGCCGTCGATGGGCTCCACCGTCTTCACCTTCACCTTCGTTCCCACGCTTCGCTCGAAGTGTCGCGGGTGACGGAGCGGTCGCTCCAGGCCCGGCGAGCTCACCTCGAGCTCGTAGCGGCCCCGCCCGAAGCCTTCCAGGTCCAGGCGTCTCGACAGCCGCTCGGAAGCCTCCGAGATGGTGTCGAGGTCGACACCTGCCTCCCGGTCGACCACGACGCGCAGCACCATCCGGCCTCCCTCCTTGCGAAAGGTGGCCTCCCACAGCTCCAGTCCCGCCGACTCGACCACCGGCCGGACCAGCGCCTCCACGTCCATCGCGCCCCTCGAAAAAGAAAGTGGGCGCGCGCCCACTTCCGGGTGAAACCGCTCCTTTGCACTTGGAGTATACCGAACCGGTTGTTCAGAAGGGTTCGAGCGGCGCCTTCAGAGGGCTCGGCGCTGGCCGCCGGGTCGATTCCAGTGGTCCCGCCGGGCCATCCTCCTCGCAATCCGGGGATCGTCCCACCCCCGGTGCATGCGGATGCCGAGGGCTCGGCAGGCCGCCTCGGCGCGGGCCTCGGAGGGGAACTCGTCGCGAACCCAGTTCCCCTCGAGATCGATCAGGAGCAGATCCCAGGTGCGCAGGCCCACGTGCTGCAGCACGGCCTCGACCTCGGGATGGAGTTTCACGAAGTCCCTGAGCGGGCCCGGCGCGGCGACGGCCATCTCGCGAGCGTACCGGGGCTACGGTGCCGCGGCCAACAGCTCTGCGGCGGCCGATGCCGCCCGCTGAAGCGGCGCCGTGGATCGCTCGCCCGTGGCGCGGAGCTTGAGGTCGACCGTCCCCGCGTCCAGTCCGCGGCGCCCCACCACCAGTTGCACGGGCAGGCCCATGAGGTCGGCGTCGGCGAACTTCA
The DNA here is from genome assembly GCA_036519575.1 of Actinomycetota bacterium. Taxonomy (GTDB): domain Bacteria; phylum Actinomycetota; class UBA4738; order UBA4738; family HRBIN12; genus AC-69. The sequence goes on from DATDKZ010000160.1 coordinate 7,854, forward strand.
CCCCCGCCGACTCATCGCGGTCGTCGAACAGCACCTCCAGGCCGAGCCCGGCCAGCTCCAGGTAGATCCGCTCCCCCTCGGTCGTCACCTGCTCGTCGTCGCGGTTGGCCACGATCACCACGACCCCGAACGGCGCAAGGGCCTTGGGCCACCGGATTCCGTGCTCGTCGTGGTTCTGCTCCACGGCCGCCGCGATGGTCCGGGTGATGCCCAGGCCGTAGCATCCCATCACGTACGGGCGCTCCGTACCGTCCTCGTCGACGAACGTCGCCTTGAGGGGCTCGCTGTAGGTCGTGCCGAGTTGGTAGATGTGCCCCACCACGATCGACCGCTCGATTCGGAGCGACCGGCCGCAGGCCGGGCAGGGATCGCCATCCCGGATCTGCACCAGATCCGCGTACTCGTCGACCCGGAAGTCACGTCCGGCATTGGCCCCGGTCACGTGGTGCTCGGATCTGTTCGCCCCGGTCACCCAGTCCTTGCCCCCGCGGACCGAGTGGTCGGCCAGGATCATGATGTCGTCGGGCAGGCCCTGCGGCCCCACGTAGCCCTTGACCAGCCCGTGCGTGACGAAGTCGGCGTCCTCGAACCGGCGGACCGGGGCGGGGAAGAACCGCCGAGCCACCTTGGTCTCGTTCACCTCCCGGTCGCCGGGGACGAGCACCGCCACTGCCTGCCCGCCCACGTCGAACAGGATGCACTTCAGCATCTCGGACGCCGGCCGGCCGAGCAGCCTCGACACGGCATCGATTGTCGCCGCCGACGGCGTCGCGACCTCGGTAAGCGGCTGGAGCTCCCTGGCGTCGACAGGCTCGGGCGGGCGAGGCATGGCCGCCTCCAGATCGGCCAGGTAATCACCGTTCGGGCACGCGACGTACAAGTCCTCCCCCACATCGGCGTGGGCCATGAACTCGTGGTTGACGCCACCGCCGATCGTGCCCGGGTCCGCCTCCACGATCACGTACGCGAGCCCACACCGGTCGAACACGCGCCGATACGCCTGGAGCATCGTGTCGTAGGAGGCTTGCAACCCTTCATCGTCCCGGTCGAACGTGTAGGCGTCCTTCATCAGGAACTCCCGGACCCGCAGGAGGCCGAACCGGGGGCGGAATTCGTCCCGGTACTTCCACTCGATCTGATATAGGTTCACCGGCAGGTCCCGGTAGGAGGGAAGTTCCCCGGCGACGAGGGGCGTCACGACTTCCTCGTGGGTCGGGCCGAGCAGGAGGTCCCGGCCGTGCCGGTCCGTGGGTTTGAACAGCAGATCGCCGTAGGCCTGCCACCGGCCGGTGATCTTCCATGGCTCGGCCGGGATGACGATCGGCATGCGGATCTCCTGCGCCCCGGAGCCGTCCATCTCCTCGCGGACAATGCGCTCGATCTTGCGCATCGTCCGCAAGCCAAGGGGGAGCATGGTGTACACCCCCGCCATCAGCTGGCGGATGTACGCGGCGCGGAGGAGCAGACGGTGCGAGGGCGCCTCGGCCTCGCTCGGATCTTCTCGGAGCGTGCGAGCGAAGAGCCTGGACATCCTCATGGACGACTCAGGATACCGGCCTCCCCGTACCCGCACGGTGAGGCCGAACTCAGGCGCCGACCAAGTCCACGGTCTCCTGCCAGTCCTCGGTGGGTCCGGAACCGTCCGACTTCGCGTACTGGTTCACCACGGCCATCACGGCGGGGTCGAGGGGATCACGACTGATCGCGTTGAAATCGCCCCACCGCTCCGGACCACGGACGGCCTCCATCCGGGCATCGCCCGCGGCCAGCAGCGCGATCTCGGCGTCGGTGGATCCGACCGGGATCTGCGCCACGTACGCGGAGAGGTATTCCCCGGTGACCACACTGGCCCTGCTGTAGGTGACGAACAGGGTTCCCACCCCGTCGGTAGCGACGACCGGCCATCCAGCATCGGTCTCCGCCGTTCCTACGATTCCCCGTCGCGTGACCGCCGACGTCTTCAGCGAGGAACCGGGGGCGACCTCGTACCACCGGATCGCGGCCTCCTCGTACCCGCCGGTGACGCTATCGGGCCTCAGATCCCTGAAGATGACGTGGGCGGCATAGACTCGCTGAAGGTCCGGATCGTAGAACGCATTCACCAAGCGAAGGTCTCCGGGATCCCACCACGTGTTCGAGTTGTTGAGCCCGCCGCCCGCCTGCGTTCCGTATGGAGAGACGGTGGCCTTGGCGACCGGGATCGCCACCCGCGTCAACCTGAGGCCGCCCGTGGTTTGTCGGAGCCGCCATAGCACCAAGGCCGATCCGCCGCGACGCGCTCGCCTGTAGGACATCAGGTATTGGTCCGCCGGCGCCGTCCCCGCGCTCGTGGCCGGCTGCACGGTGAAGGCCCGGGTGCCGCCGGGGTTGCTCGTGGCCGCGCCGCCGAAGGGCTGGAACTTCAGGGGCTTCGTGCAGTCGTACAGACCGGTCTTGTCGAACGACAGCACCTGCGCGTAGGCGAAGCCCTGCGGTCCGGCGAAGTCGAACTGGTTGCTCGTGACGGTCACCCGGTCTCGGGCGAAGCCGAGTCCCGGGTAATCGGCCCACTGCTTCCCGTCTCGGTTCACCTGATCCGCGCCGATCTGGTGAACGCACCAGGTTGCCGGGTCCGACGCGGTCGCGTCGGGCATGGCCGAGAGCACGATCCAGGACCGCTCGAGCGCGTCGTGGATGGCCAGGAAGACCAGCACGAACTCCTGCGCGTAGGGGTCGTAGACCACCTTGGGGTCAAATACGTCGGTCCCCGGCGGAAACGTTCCCAATGGCTCGAGCGGGGTCGGGGCGAGGAGCGCGACACCGGCCCGGTCGTACACCGCGATCGATGTGTTCACCGCGGTCACGATGGCCGCGTGCCCGAGGGCCCCCGACGGGTCGCCCGGCCAGTTCGGTCCGATTCGGGGGATCGCGTCGAAGTGCAAGGACGACGCCGGCGGCTTCGCCGCGGCGAGTCCCGATGACCCCATCGACACGGCCACCACCACCGCGATCGCCACCCAGACGCCGGGCCGACGGCCTGAGCTCCTCATCGTTCAACCGTCGCGTGCGTGGGGACCGTCGGCATGGTCCGTGACCGTATCGGAAACGATGCCCGCACACCACGAGCCGCAGCGGACCCGTTGACGTCCCCCGGCCCAACACGCACAATCACCGCCACGATGGCGCGACGGGAGAACGGCTGGTCCTGGCCTTGGGGCTCGAAGAGCCCGGAGGCGCCGCGCATCTAGCACGTCCACGAACACCGACTCGATGGAGGCCCCGGGTAGCGACCCGGGGCTTCGTATTTGAACGGGGAGGCCGAAGCGGTGAAGGTACGGCCGGATCGGAGCACGTTCGACGAGCTCGCCTCGTCGTGGGCGCTCGTCCCGATGTGGACGGAGCTGTTGGCCGACGTGTCGACGCCGGTCGGAGTCTTCCCCGCCCTGGCGGCGGATGGGCCGGGGATCCTGCTCGAGAGCGTCGAGCGATCCGAACGCTGGGGACGCTACTCATTCGCCGCGGGGGACCCCGCTGCGGTGATCACCGCGGACCGCCGAGGCGTGGCCATCCTGGATCTCCGGCGTGGGCTTCCGATCGCCGAGCCGCGGCCGGATCAAGGGGTACGGGAGCAGCTCCGCCGCCTGGCCCGCTCGTTGGCGGGTCCCCGGTTGCCCGAGCTCCCCTCGCTCACCGGTGGACTCATGGGCTACCTGGCGTACGAGGCGGCCGAGCTGCTCGACGGCCAGCCCGTCCCCAGGCCGGACACGGCGCCGTGTCCCGCCATCGGGCTCCTGGTGGTTGATCGGGCCGTGGTGTTCGACCATTGGCGCCAGCGCCTGCTGCTCGTGGCGCACGTCCCCCCCGGCGCGTATGAGGAGGGAGCCTCAGCACTCGAGGGGCTGGCCGAGACCGTCTCGACGGCCATCGCTCCCGCCCCCACGCCGATCGATGAGGATCCCGACACCGGCGTCGAGGCAGCCGCGGCCGGTCGGGCGAACATGGAGGACGCCCGGTACCTGCAGATCGTCTCAGGGTTCAAGGACCACATCCTGGCCGGGGACATCTATCAGGGCGTGCCGTCCCGGCGCGTCTCCTTCCCCGCAGCCAACGGCGGCTATCCCATCTACCGTCGATTGCGGGTCTCGAACCCGGCCCCGTACATGTTCTTCCTCCGCATGTTGTCGATGGAGCTCGCCGGGTCCTCGCCCGAGCCGCTCGTTCGGGTGGAAGGACGGCGGGCGTCCGCCCGGCCGATCGCCGGGACCCGGCCGCGGGGCGCGACCGACGTGCGCGACCGCCTGCTCGAGCACGAGCTGCTCGCCGACCCCAAGGAGCAGGCCGAGCACGCGATGCTCGTGGACCTGGCCCGCAACGACCTCGGCCGCGTCTGCAGGCCGGGAACGGTGCGTCCCACCGAGCTGATGGTGGTGGAGCGATTCTCCAAGGTCATGCATATCGTGAGCACGGTGGAGGGCGAGCTCGGCGAGGGGCAGGACGCGCTGGACGCGCTGGCGGTGACCTTTCCGGCGGGGACCGTGACCGGAGCCCCGAAGCGACGGGCCATGGAGCTGATCGCCGCGGCCGAGCCGACGGCGCGGGGGCCCTATGCGGGAGCGGTGGGGTACCGGACGTTCTCCGGGGACCTGGACTTCTGCATCACGATCCGCACGGCCGTGATCGCCGACGGACAGGCGCACGTCCAGACGGGAGCCGGCGTGGTGGCCGATTCGGATCCCGAGATGGAGCTCGCGGAGACCAAGGCCAAGGCCGCGGCGCTCCTTCCGGCCGTCGCAGGAGGCACGGACCCAATGGCGAGGATGGGGGACAGCGTGGAGACTCCCCGATGATCCTGGTGGTCGACCATTACGACTCGTTCACCTACAACCTTGTCCAGCTGGTCGAGGGCCTCGGGTTCGCGACCGAGGTGGTGAAGAGCGACGCCGAGCCCGCCGAGGCGCTGGTCGAACGGGACCCGGCCGCGGTGATCCTGTCCCCGGGGCCGGGGCGTCCCGAGGAGGCCGGCTGCTTCCCGGAGCTGCTGCGGATCCTTCCCCCGACCACGCCGGTGCTCGGCGTGTGCCTCGGCCATCAGGCCCTCGGCGTGGCCAGCGGGGGGCGGGTCGATCGAGCCTCGCCGGTCCATGGGAAGGCATCGCTCGTCTACCACGACGGCGCCGGCATCCTGGAGGGCGTGGGCAACCCGTTCGAGGCCGGCCGGTACCACTCACTCGTCGTCGTCGGCGATGCTCTGCCGGCAGAGCTGCAGCTCACCGCGTGGACCGAAGACGGGTTGGTCATGGCCACCCAGCACCGCGAGCTTCCGCGCTTTGGCGTGCAGTTCCACCCGGAGTCGATCCTCACGCCCGAGGGCCCGAAGATCGTCGAGAACTTCCTGGCGCTGGCCAAGCCGGCGCGCTAGTCGGCGACGGGCTCGGTCGCGCGCTCGGCGGCGATCCGCTCGGCCTCTTCCACCAGGGCCTCCACGAAACGCCCTTCGGGGACCTTGCCCTTGACCTCACCGTTCACGATGAGGAACCCCTGCCCCTTGCCCGCCGCGATCCCAAGGTCGGCCTCCCGGGCCTCGCCGGGACCGTTCACTACGCAGCCCATCACCGCGACGCGAATAGGGACGGTGATGCCCTTGGCCAGGAGCACCTCGTTCACCTGCTTGGTCAAGCCGAGCACGTCGACCTCCGCTCGCCCGCACGAGGGGCACGCCACGAGGTCCAGGCCTGCCTTGCGAAGGCCGAGCGACTTCAAGATCTCCATCCCGACCTTGACCTCCTCCACCGGGTCATCGGTCAGGGACACGCGGATGGTGTCGCCGATCCCCTCCGCGAGGAGCGTCCCGATGCCCACTGCGCTCTTCACGCCACCGATCGGCATGGGCCCCGCCTCCGTGACGCCTAGGTGGAGCGGGTACTCGCACTTCTCGGCGAGCATCCGATAGGCCTCGATCATCACCCGGGGGCTCGAGTGCTTCACCGAGATCTTGATGTCGAGGAAATCCTCGTCCTCCAGGATCCGAGCCTCGTCGAGGGCCGACTCCACGAGTGCCTCGGCCGTCGGCGACCCGTACCGGGCCAACAGATCCTTCTCCAGCGAGCCGGCGTTCACCCCGATGCGGATGGGCACGCCGCGTGCCTTCGCCTCCCGCGCGATCAGCCGGACCTTGTCCTGGTATTTGATGTTCCCCGGATTGATCCGCAGCCCGTGCACGCCTGCCTCGAGCGCGGCTATCGCGTACTTCCACTGGAAGTGGATGTCCGCGACCACCGGGATCGTGGACTTGGCAGCGATGGCGGTGAGGGCCTCCGCGTCCTCCCAGTGGGGCACGGCCACCCGGACGATCTCGCAGCCCGACGCGACCAACGACGCGATCTGCTGGAGCGTGGCATCGACGTTCGCCGTCTTCGTGATGGTCATGGACTGGACGCGGACGGGCGCGTCGCCGCCCACCGTGACGTCGCCCACCCTGACCTGGCGGGATTTCCTCCGCTCCACCTGCATCGTCACCTCAGGCTAGATGGGTCAGCCGCCGAACACGTGGAACACGACCTGTCGGCCCTTCGGCTCGTCCATCTCGAACAGGATCAGCCGCTGCCACCGGCCGAGCACGGCCTCACCGGCCGAGACGGGGATGGCGTGCGAGGTGGCGGAGAGCAGCATCGACTTGACGTGCGAGTGGCCGTTCTGCCGTTCGTGGGACTCCGCAAGGTTCTGGGTCCGCCGCTCAAGGTCGTCGTGGGCGTAGTAGACGTCCTCCGGCACCAGGTGCTGCACTCGGTTCCGGAAGTCCTCCAGGGCACCCTCCTCCCACTCGTTGATCAGCAGGGCGCAGGTGGTGTGGGGACAGAACGCGATCGCCGCCCCGTCGGTGACGCCCGAGTCCTTGATGGCCCGCTCCAGCTCCTCGCTCAGATCGAGGTAGGTGTACCGCGCGTGCGCCGACACCTCGATCGTGACGGTCGATGACTTCACGAGGCCCTCCTTGTCTCGGTCCCGGCCGCGGGGGCGACCGGTAGGTCGAAGGTGAACACGCTTCCCTTCCCCACCTGGCTCTCGGCACGGATGCGCCCGCCGTGGGCCTCCACCACCGATCTGGCGATGGCCAAGCCTATTCCAGTGCCGCCGTCATCGCGCGCGCGGGCCGGATCGACCCGGTAGAACCGCTCGAACAACCGGGGCAGGTGCTCGGCCGGGATCCCCGGCCCGGTGTCCGTCACGCTCACCTCGCAGCGCCCGTCGACCCGGTGAGCCGAGACCACAACCTCGCCTCCCGGGGGCGTCAGGCGAACGGCGTTGTCGAGGAGATTGAACAGGACCTGGTGCAGGCGCTCGCGGTCGCCGAACACCGCAGGGATGTCGTCGGGCACCCGGTCCTCCACCCGCACCTCTCGGCCAGATCGGACCACCTCCACCTCCGAGAGGACCTCGGCGACGAGCCGGCGAAGGGGCACGCCTTCTCGCCGAAGGGTCAGCTCCCCCGACTCCAGGCGTGACAGGTCGAGCAGCTGTTCAACCAGACGGGAGAGCCGCTCGGACTGCGACAGCATCACCTGCAGCGTCTCCGGATCGGGTTCCTCCACGCCGTCGAGGAGGTTCTCGAGGTGGGCCCGGAGCGCCGAGATCGGCGTCTTCAGCTCGTGCGAGACGTTGGCAACCAGCTCGCGCCGCAACCGTTCCAGGCTCTCCAGCTCCCCGCTCATGCGGTTGAACGCCGTCGCCAGCTGGCCAACCTCATCCCGTGAGGTGGTGTGGACCCGCCTGCTGTAGTCGCCGGTCTCCATCTGCCGAGCGGCCTGAGCCATGTCACGAAGCGGTTGGGTCATGCCGCGGGCCAGCCATCGGGCCAGCCCGAGCGCGATCGCGGCCGCGATGGCCCCGGCGACGAGCAGCTGCCACCAGAAGTCGCTCAGGAACCGGAGAGTCGCGCCCAGCACGCCGGGGGCGTCGCGGATCGCGTACACGGTCTCGGAGGGCTGTCCCGGTTGCTGCACCGGTACCGCCGCATACTCGATACCGCCCGCCACGCCGATGTGAACCCGGCCGTCATGGAACGTCGGCGGTGGGGTTGCCTCCGGCCCGTACCACGTGAACGTGCCCTCCAGGAGGCGCACCACGGTCACCCCGTCCGGGATGTCGCGGAGGTCCGACGCCGCGGCGCGCGCGGCCACCCGAGCGAGGCGGCCCAGGTCGGCTTCCCTGAACGCGTTTCGAAGCGCGAATCCCAGGAGGAAATAGACCAGGACGATCGTCATGCCCACGGCGAACACGATCGTCGAGCCGAGCTTGGCCCGGATCGTGGGGAGCTTCTCGAGCGGTCTCATGGCGCCTCGGCCGGCTCTCGGAACGCATAGCCGACGCCGTGCACGGTCCGGATGAACCTCGGCTCGGTACCGTCCTCACCCATCTTGCGGCGGATCCTGGCCACGTGGGAGTCGACCACCCGTCCCCCGGCGTAGTCCCGATACCCCCACACCTTGTCCATGAGCTGTTCCCGGGTGAACACGACGCCGGGCGTCCGAGCGAGCGTCAGGAGGATCTCGAACTCGAGCGGGGTCAGCTGGACGTGGGAGCCGTCCACGGCCACCGTGCGGCGCGCCTGGTCGATGGCCAGGCCAGCACGGTCGATCGGCTCATCGGCGGGGAGCGCGCCGATCCGCTCCATCCGGCGAAGGATGGCCCGCACCCGCACCACCAGCTCGCGAAGGCTGAACGGCTTCGTCAGGTAGTCATCGGCTCCCACGGCAAAGCCGGCCACCTTGTCCGCCTCCTCGGTACGGGCCGTGAGCATCAGCACGGGGACCCACCGGTCCCGCTGGATCTGTCGGCAGACCTCCAGTCCGTCCATCCCCGGGAGCATGAGGTCCAGGACAACGAGGTCCGGATGAACCTGCTCGCACAGCCCGATGGCTTCGGGACCGTCGCCGGCCACCACGACCTGGAAGCCCTCGCTCTGGAGCCGGGCTCGCACCGCCTCCGCGATGGCCTCCTCGTCGTCGACCACCAGGATGGTCTGTTCGGTCACGGACCCATCGTATCCGCAGCGTGTGGCGGCCCTTCGGGGGCCCTGTTGAGAAGTTGTGGCGAAGCCTAGGGACTCAGGTTCACGGGCTTGGCGATGTCCAGATAGTTGATCGCCACGGACATCAGGACGAAGAAGGCCACGACCGCGACCGAGATGGGGACGAGCTTCCGCATGTCGACCTTCTTACCCCTGACCTTCTCGATGGCCAGCACCGCCAGGTGGCCACCGTCGAACGGTGGAAGCGGGAGCAGGTTCAGGAACCCGATAAGTACGTTGAGGCTGCCGAAGATCAGGAGCATGTCCCAGAACCGGCCGCTGGCCGCTATCTGTCCCGCCACTCGACCGGCCCCCACCACGCCCACAGCGTCGCTCGGCCTGCGAGCCGTGTCGGTGAACAGCAGCTGGCCGACGCGGGAGATGCCCTCCGGGCTGAATACCCGGCCGATGCCCTCGAGCTGGCCCACGAGCGTCGAGCCGACCAACCTCGCTCCCCCAGTCACCGAGGCCACCGGCCCCTCCGCCTCCCGAGCCGCCGCGAGAAGCACACCGATCCGACCGACTTTCTCCCCCTGCTCCACGGTCAACACCGGCGTGACGGTCACCGTGAAGACGCGCCCGTCACGCTGGATCCGAAGCGTGACGGGCTCCCCCACATGTGTCTGGGTGATTTGGCGGAGCTCGTCGCCGGTGGGGTCCTCGACGCCCTCGATGCCGACGATCCGATCCCCCGGCTTCAGTCCGCCCTGGGCGGCCGGCGAGGTCTTCCCTCCCAACGTCTGGGAGACCCCGGCCACGAGCGGGTCCGCGGCCACCGGCCTCCCGACGAACCCGAGCCACAGGGCGAAGGCCAGGAAGGCCAATACGAAATGCGTGGCGGGCCCCGCCGCGATCACCAGGGCGCGCTGCCAGATCGGCTTGGCCCCGAACGTTCGGGGCAGTTCCTCCTGTGGCGTCTCCTGATACGGGTTCATGCCGGCGATCTTCACGTACCCGCCCGCCGGGATGGCCTTGATCCCGTACTCGGTCTCGCCGCGCCGGAACGACCACAGGCGCGGGCCGAAACCGACGAAGAACTCCTCGACCTTGATCCCGAACCACTTGGCGACGCCGAAGTGGGCGGCCTCGTGGATCACGATCACGACGATGAGGGCCACGAAGAACGCGACTTGCGCGACGGTTCCGGCCATCCAGCCCTCGGTCAGCGGGCCTCGATGATCTCCGCGGCCCGCCGTCGGGCCCAGGAGTCGGCCCGCTCGAGGTTAACCACCGACACCACCGATGCTGGCGCCTCGTGCTCGTCCACGACACCCTGGACGATTTCGACGATCCGCGTGAGGGGGATCTTGCCCTCCAGGAAGGCGACGACCGCGACCTCGTTGGCGGCGCTCATGACCGCGGGGAACGTCAGGCCCAGCTGACCAACCCGGTAGGCCAGGTCGACCGCGGGGAAGGCCTCGCGGTCGACCGGCTCGAACGTGAGCCGCTTGTCGGCGAGGGGCACGGGAGCGATGCCGGCCGGAAGGCGCTCCGGCCAGGCCAGCGCGAGCTGGATGGGCAGTCGCATGTCCGGCGAGGCCAGATGGGACAGCATCGTGCCGTCGCGGAACTCCACCAGTGCGTGAACGACGCCCTCGGGGTGGAGGATCACGTGGATCTGCGAGTAGTCGATGGCGAACAGGTAGTGGGCCTCGATGACCTCCATGCCCTTGTTCATCAGGGTCGCGGAGTCGACGGTGATCTTCGGGCCCATCTGCCACACCGGGTGCGCCAGGGCCTCTTTCACCGACGCGCGGGCCAGGTCGTTGCGGGTCCAGCCCCGGAACGGGCCACCCGAGCCGGTCAGGATCACGCTCTTCACGTCCTCCTTGCGCTCGCCCCGGAGGAGCTGGGCCAGGGCGGCGTGCTCCGAGTCGACCGGAATGAGCCGTTCGGGCTCCGCCTTGATCAGGTCCATCACCAACTCGCCCCCGATGACCAAGCTCTCCTTGTTGGCCAGCGCGAGCGTCTTCCCACTCTGCAGGGCAGCCAGCGTGGAGGGCAGTCCGGCCGAGCCCACCAGCGCGTTCAGGACCATGTCCGCCTCCACGTCGCGAGAAAGGCGCTCCGCGGCGTCGGGTCCATCCATGATGTCGACCCCCCGGATGTTCGAGCCCAGCATCTCGCGCAGCTCCTCCGCGGCCTCGGGGTCCGCGATGGCCACGTAGGGGGGCAGGAATTCACGGATCTGACCGACGAGAAGCTCATGGTTGGTCAGGGCGGCCAGTCCGACGACCTTGAACCGATCGGGATTTCGCCGGACCACGTCCAGGGCCTGGGTCCCGACCGATCCGGTCGATCCGAGAATGGTCAGGGAGCGCATCGCTCCCTAAGGGTACCCCGGGAGACGGACAAACCGTGGCAGCTGGGGGTCAGGGGAGGATCACGCGAAGGAACAGGAAGGCGGCCGGCACCACGAACAGCACCGAGTCGATCCGGTCGAGCACTCCCCCGTGGCCCGGGAGCACACTGCCCATGTCCTTCACCCCAAGGTCCCGCTTGATCAGCGATTCCGCCAGGTCGCCCAGGGGCGCGAGAATAGCCACCACCACCGCCAGGGCCACGGACTTGCCTACCGTGTTCAGCGCGGTCACCGCCGGAGCCACGGCCCCAACGGAGACCGCGATGACCACGAGCGTCGCCCCGATGGCACCCTCCAGTGACTTCTTGGGGCTGATTGTCGGAGCGAGCGGCCGGTTCCCCCACCAGGACCCGACGATGAACGCGGCGGTGTCGTACACGAACGTCAGTCCGATCACCGACAGGACCACGGCCCGGCCATCGGTGAGATCGAGCATGGCCAAGGCGAACCCGGCCATGAGGGGCACGTACGCTATCCCCAGGATCGTGACACCGATGTTGGTCGTGGTGCCTCGCCGGTGCGACGCGGGCGCTGCCATGTACCACAGGAACGTGGCCAACACCGACAGGACGAACATCGACAGCATGGCCGCCTCGCCCCGGAAGTAGGCCGCCCCGAGCACGAGGCCTCCGGAGACCAGACCGAGAGCCGTTGCGGGCTGGAGGTGATGGCGCTGGAGCGCAAGGTACAGCTCACCCTGGGCCCACAGGACGATGGCCCCGGCGGTCAGAGCGAACGCCCACTTCCCCACCGCCAGGCTGCCCAGGGCCACCCCGGCCAGGACCAATCCGGTGATGAACGCGGCCGGGACGTCCCGGCCGGTGCGGCGGGCCTCGTTCTCCATCCCGACCTCGATAGTGGTGGGCTCTTGCCAGCTCGGCCCGCCCAGCCCTTCGGAGCCGGAGCCTGACATACCCGTGGCCCGGCCGCTCCCGACGGGCTCTTCGATCTCCGTGGCGATTTCTTCCTCGCCCCCACCCAACAGCTCCGGGAGCGAGGTCTCGTCCTCGAGGTCCAGATCGGCCTCATCGCGCACCGACCTGGCGAAGTGCTCCGCGGCCGCCTCCACCGCCTCGGGGCTCGGCTCCTCGTCCTCGGCCGACGCCTCCTGGAGGGGGGAGTCGATCTCCGATTCCCCTTCTGCCTCCTCGGAAGGACCGGGCAGGTCGACGTACGCGGAGGGCGCGCGGCCGAATGTCTCCTCGGAGATCTCGGCTGCCTCCTCCTCCCCCCACACCGGCTCCTCGGGCCTCGCCTCCGAGGGTGACGGATCCTCGAACGGGTCCTCCTGGCGGGGGATCGACCCGGCGCTCGAGGAATCGTCGGGCTCGTCGATCACCCCGGTATCGGTGTCGGGCGGGGCCTGCTCGCCGGGGGGTGCCGTGGAGGGGTTCTCCGGCCAGTCCACGTCCTGGATGGGCGCGAAGAACTTGTCGAGGTCCTCGAACAGGTCGTCCTTCTTGTCGCCCTCGGGCACTAGATCTCCTTGAGCTCCCGCTCCTTGTGCACCACGATCTCGTCTACCTCCGCCACGTGCTGGTCGGTGAGCTTCTGCAGATCCTTCTCGGAACGGGTCAGGTCGTCCTCGGAGATGGTGGAGGCGCGCTGCAGCCGCTCCAGCTCCTCCTTTGAATGGCGTCGCACGTTCCGCACCGCCACCCGTGCCTCCTCGCCCCGCTGGTGCACCACCTTGACCAGCTCCTTGCGCCGCTCCTCGGTGAGCGGCGGGAACGAGAGGCGGATCACGTTGCCGTCGCTCGACGGTGTGATGCCCACGTCGCTCGACATGATCGCCTTCTCCATGGAGGCCATGGCGTTCTTGTCGTAGGGCTGAATGAGGAGCGTCCTGGGCTCCGGCACCGAGAACGAGGCCAGCTGCTGGATCGGCACTTGAGTACCGTAATAGTCCACAACGATCCGCGAAAGTAGGGCCGGCGCGGCCCTGCCCGTCCGGATCGAGCCGAGCTCCTCCTTGAGCACGGAGATCGCCTTGTCCATCTTCTCCCCGGCCTCACCGAGGGTGGCCTGGACCGTCATCCGGCACCACCGTGGACCAGGGTCCCGATAGGCTCGCCGGACAGGGCCCGGCGGATGTTCCCCTCCCGGCGGAAATCGAACACGATGATGGGGAGCTTGTTCTCCATGCTCAGCGAGATCGCCGTGGCATCCATGACCTGATATCCCTCGCGCAACACGTCGAGGTACTCGATCGACTCGAAGCGGCGAGCGCTGGGGTCGACGAGCGGATCGGCGCTGTATACGCCGTCGACCTTCGTGCCCTTCAGGATGGCCTCGGCCCCAATCTCCAACGCGCGTTGGGCCGCGGTGGTGTCCGTGGAGAAGAAGGGCGCCCCCATCCCAGCGGCGAAGATCACGATCCGGCCCTTCTCCAGGTGCCGGACCGCCCGGAGCGGGATGTACGGCTCGGCCACCTGTGCCATGTGGATCGCAGTCTGCACCCGAGTGGTCACGCGCAGCTTCTCCAGGCCGTCCTGGAGCGCGAGCGCGTTCATGACCGTGGCCAGCATGCCCATGTAGTCGGCTCGGGCTCGGTCGATGCTCGGCGCGTCACGCCCCCGCCAGATGTTGCCTCCGCCGACGACGACTGCGACCTGTACCCCGAGGTCCACCACGTCGCGGAGCTCGTGGGCCAGGAGGGCCGTCGAGTCGGTGGAGATGCCATAGCCAGTGTCGGGCGGGGAGAAGGCATCGCCGGAGAGCTTCAGCAAGACCCGGCGATAGACGGGTCGCGACGCTCCCCCTCCGGCCGGTCCCGGGTCGCCCACGCTCACCCCTCTAGTCCAGGTCCTCGCCCAGCTTGTACCGGACGAACCGTCGTACGACAACCTTCTCGCCGACCTTGGCCGAGACCTCGTCGACCAGCTGTTGGACGGTCTTCTCCGGCTCCTTCACGAACGGCTGGTCCAGCAGGACCGTGGTCTTGAAGAACCCCTGGAGCTTGCCCTCGACGATGCGATCCAGGGCGTTGTCGGGCTTGCCCTTCTGGCGGGCCTCCGCTTCGTAGATCCGCCGCTCGGTCTCCAGGATCTCCTCGGGGACCTCGTCCCGGGTCACCCACTGGGGCATGGCGCTGGCGATGTGAAGGGCGACGTCCCTGGCCAGCCGGCGGAACTCATCGGTCTTGGCCACGAAGTCCGTCTCGCAGTTCACCTCGACCAGGACCCCCACCGTGTTGTTGTGATGGATGTACGCGTCGATGACGCCCTGCGTCGCCGAGCGGCCGGCGCGTTTCTGGGCCGAGGCCAGACCCCGCTCCCGAAGGATCTCGACCGCGCGGTCCACGTCACCACCGGCTTCCTGGAGGGCCTTCTTGCTATCCATCATCCCGGCGCCGGTGCGTTCCCGGAGTCGCTTCACCTCTTCTGCGCTGATATCGGTCATACGCTCTCCTCGGAACTCTGCTCCGGGCTCGCCTCGGCCTTTTGCCCCGCGGTTGCCGAATCACCGTCCGCGGCCGCGGCTGCGGGGGCCGGCTCGGCCGCCTGCCTCCGGCCGGCGTCGGGCTCGGGCTGGAACTCGGGCTCGTCCCGCCTGGTGACCAGCTCCCGACGGCCCTCGCCACGCCCCTCCTCCAGAGCGTCGGCGATGATCCGCGTCACCAATGCGACCGAACGGATGGCATCGTCGTTGCCCGGGATCACGTAGTCGACCTCGTCGGGATCGGCGTTGGTGTCCACGATGGCGATGACCGGGATTCCCAGCTTGCGGGCCTCGGCCACCGCGATGTGCTCCTTCTTGGTGTCGATGACGAAGACCGCGTCGGGAAGGCGCTCGAGGTTCTGCATGCCACCGAGGTTGCGCTCGAGCTTCTCCTTCTCGTGGCGGAGCTTCAGGACCTCCTTCTTGGGGAGGAACTCGAACGCGCCCCCTCGTTCCATCTCGCGCAGCTCGCGGAGTCGAAGGAGCCGGCGGGACACGGTCTGGAAGTTCGTCAGCATGCCCCCCAGCCACCTGGTGTTGACGTAGGGCATGCCCACCCGGCCGGCCTCCCGGGCCACGACCTCCTGAGCCTGCTTCTTCGTCCCCACGAACAGGACGATGCCCCCTCGGCGACCAAGGTCGTGGACGAAGCTATACGTCTCCTCCAGGCCGTCGAGGGACTTCTCGAGGTCGATGATGTAGATGCCGGAACGCTCCCCGTACAGGTACCGGCCCATCTTCGGGTTCCAGCGCCTGGTCTGGTGTCCGAAGTGGATACCCGCCTCGAGGAGCTCCCGCCTGGTGACGACAGGCACGGTGCTTCCTCCTTCCGGTTTGCCCTCCGCCCGGTTCGGCCCGCCCCGGCCCGGCTCACACCGGGACCCCGGGTGCGGTCCCCGGGCGTGTGTGCTCGGCGCCCCACGGCACCGGCGAACACGCAGTCTAGCAGCGGGTTCGAGGGAGTCCGGCCTTAGCGGGCCCGGCGCCGGACCGGCTGGGTGGCCAGGTATGGCTCGGCGGCCATCCACCGGTAGGACAGGGCCGCGAGGAACGAGACGTTCACGTAGGTCGTCACCATCCCGTAGAGCCATGCGGAAACGCTCGGGTTGGCGGTGATCAGCCCGCCGCTCTCGTTCAGGGTGCCGAGGAGCGGGAGGACGAAGAGCAGGGCCACCACGTACAGGAGGCAGAACGTGAACTGCTGGCCGCCGGCGAGCGATGCGGCCGCCCGGGATCTGCGCAGGGTGTCGATGAGACCCAACCGCTCCCGGACGGCGATGGCCGGCACGAATCCGAGGAAATGCAGCAGGGCGGTGATCAGCATGACGTTTCCCAGGAACTGCAGGCCGAAGCCGAGCACCTGGAGCAGCGAGCCCCCCACGAGCAAGGCGGAAAGGCCCACGACGTTGATGGCCACCACGAAGGGAAC
>DATDKZ010000161.1:0-2277 GCA_036519575.1 Actinomycetota bacterium
CCGGGCTACCGGGAGCGCAAGGACGCGGAGCACCGCCGAGGGACGAGGAGGCGCTGAGCGTGGAGATCATGACCAAGAAGCGGATGATGCTCTACTCGGGCACCATCCATCCGACGCTCGCGCACGAGATCGCCGACAACCTCGGCATCCCGGTCAGTGAGGGGGAGATCCGGCGGTTCGCGTCGGGCGAGATCTACTTCCGCGCCGAGGAGTCGGTACGCGGCGCCGACGTGTTCGTCGTGCAGACCCATTACGAGCCCGTGAACGAGGCGATCGTCGAACAGCTGATCATGATCGACGCGATGAAGCGCGCGAGCGCCAAGCGGATCACCGCGGTAGTGCCGTACTACGGCTACTCCCGCCAAGACAAGAAGGCCGTGTCCCGTGAGGCGATCAGCGCGAAGCTCGTCGCGGACCTGCTCTGCACCGCTGGCGCGAACCGCGTGGTGTCAGTCGACCTGCACAGCGGACAGATCCAGGGGTTCTTCGACGCTCCATTCGACCACCTCACGGCGCTCCCGCTGCTGTCCAGCTACCTGAAGGACTCCCTCGGGCTGCACGGCGACGACGTCGTGGTCGTGGCGCCCGACGCCGGTCGCATCAAGACCGCCGAGAAGCTCCGTGAGTACCTGCACGCGGACCTCGCGTTCCTGTACAAGCGGCGTTCGCGCACCGAGGCGCACAAGATCGAGGAGATGGCGGTGGTCGGCGAGGTCGACGGCCGCCCGTGCGTGCTGGTCGACGACATGATCGACACGGCCGCGACCCTGACGGAGGGCGTGAAGGCGCTCGCCGCGATGGGGGCCGGGCCCATCTTCACCGGCGCGACCCACGCGCTGTTCTCGGGCAAAGCGCGGCAGCATCTCGAGGAGGCTCCGATCGACCAGGTGATCGTGACCAACACGGTCCCGATCCCCGAGGAGAAGCAGTTCCAGAAGCTCCGCGTGCTGTCGATCGCTCCGTTGATCGCCAGCGCGCTCAGGGCCGTGTTCGAAGACACCTCCGTGTCGGAGATCTTCGGCGGCGCGAACCAGGTCTAGTCGCCGCTGTCGCCTATCCGACGGTCAACGATCGTGGCTTTGCCGTGATCCTGATCACGCCTCGCTGTCCGATGATGGGGCCCCCATGGACGTCGGTGAGGTGGACGGTCACGGTGTCGCCCACGGGGATCGTCAGGATGCACGATCCGGTCTGAGCCCATCGGGCGACTTGGGCGATGGTGCCTCCACTGAGACCGCCGGAAACACGTCCGGTGGGATCGTCGACCGTGCACAACATGTCCTTGGGTCCTATGACGACGACGACGGCATCGGTCCGGCCGTAGAACCCCCCGACGAACGGATCGGTTCCGTCCCAGGGGATGAAGCAGTCGCTCCCCCCAGTGTTCCCTCGGACGTCACTGTAGACCTCGAACGAGGGGCAGCCTCGACCCGACCACCGCATCGCCCACGAGACGATGTCATCCGAACCCGACCTGAGCACCTGACCGGCGGCGGGGACACCAGACGTGGGCCACGAGAATGCCATCGGAGATCGCCCTTCCACCTGGACGAAGCCAGTGCTTGCCCCCGGCAAGGCGACCACCCAGACCCGGCCGTCGCGCCCGAGATCGGAGCCGGCGGGCATCCAGCGGCCACTCGCGATCGTCACGCTTCCGGACACGTCGGAGCTGACCCGCAAGCCGCCGACGTCCCTCGGCTCGATGGAAAACAGGAAGGCGCCGCCGGGAACGTTGAGCAGGCCACCGTCACCTTGTTCTGTGGCCGAAAACGTCCCGAGAGAGGCTCCGCCGTCCAAAGACAGCGTCAACGCACCGCCCTGCAGGCGGAGCATCCATTCGTGGCCCAGGTCGTTCCCCGTCGCGACGACGACGTCGCCGGCGACGTGGTAGTCGAGCGCAGACGCGGCGAGCGGGAGGGATGAGGGCGAGACGCTGTCGGGGGCGTTGACCTGAAGTTGGCCGATCTCGGGCACGATCGCGAACCAGATCGAACCGTCGAGCTGGGACTGTTCCGTGACCCGTGTGGTCGCCCTCATCCCGTCCGGCCATCCCATCAACGTGGCGTCGGTCCCGCTCCCGTCGCTCGCCACGCTGGTGATCGTTCGCACGAGGGTCGAGGCCGTCCCCCACATCAACGAACCTGAACCGTCTACGAGGCGCTCGGTCTGCTCGATCGGCGTCTCGTTCATATCCGCTGGCGGAACGGGCGCCGACGCGGTCTCGTGCCCATCGGTGTCCGTGGTGATCAGGGTCGCGCCGATCCCCGACCCGGAGCC
>DATDKZ010000162.1:0-65640 GCA_036519575.1 Actinomycetota bacterium
CCGTGCTCGGCGATCCGAGGCCGCCTGCGCCGCCAGATGTCGAGTTCGATGACGGTTCCCATGCCTGGAGAAGCGTAGAGCGAGGGTGTGACAAATCCTCGGAAGCTGGGGCCTCTGGCGTAGCGTCTCGGGTTTGCGCATTCTTGCGGCCCCCGGGTAAGTTCGGGCGTGAGGCAGGGTCCGCACCCCGGCGGACCGTCAGAGAGGGGGATCCATGAGACGGAGGTACTTGGGCGCCGCCCTGGCGCTCGCGCTGGCGACGGCGCTCGGAGTGGTCGCGCTCGCTCCGACGGCCGGCGCCGGAACGACGAGGACGTACATCGTCCTATACAAGCAGCACGCTGTGGCGAACGACGCCGCCACACGCATCCAGAGCGCTGGCGGCACGCTCGTAGCCAGCTACTCGCAGATCGGCGTCGCGATCGCCAGGTCGTCGAACAACGCGTTTGCGACCACCATGAAAAAGGACCTGAAGATCAAGGGCGTCTCGTCGACCGAGCGGTTCGGCGTGCAGCTCCCGGACCAGACCGAGCAAGGGTCGGACGCGACGGCCGACGAGGTCGAAACGACGGCGTGGGGAGACAGCCTGTCGAACCTGCAGTGGGACATGACGCAGATCCACGCTCCGGAGGCTCAGGCCATCAACCCCGGGAGTCAGACCGTGCTCGTCGGCGACATCGACACGGGGCTGGACTTCACCCACCCGGACATCGCTCCCAACTACGACGCGGCCAACAGCGCCGACTGCACGAGCGGAGACGCCGAAGAGCTACTGCCGGGCAACGACGCGGACGGACACGGCACGCACACCGCCGGGACCATCGCGGCCGCGGCGAACGGGATCGGGATCGTGGGCGTGGCCCCGAATGTGAAGATCGCGGGGATCAGGGCCAGCGGTATCACGCCCGATGGCCAGACTGGCTTCTTCTTTCCCGAGGCCGTCGTCTGCTCTTTTATGTGGGCGGGCACGCACGGGGTCGACGTCACCAACAACAGCTACTTCGCCGACCCCTGGCTGTTCAACTGCAAGAACGACCCCGAGCAGCGGGCGATCTGGGACGCCGAGCGCCGGGCCATCAAGTTCGCGCAGCAGAACGGGGTCGTGGTCGTGGCGGCGTCGGGCAACTTCTCCGACGACCTCGCGAACCCGACTCGGGACATCACCAGCCCGGACTTTCCGCTCGGGTCGGAGGTCGACAGGACCGTCACCAACGCCTGTGCGGTCGTTCCGGTGGAGGTTCCGGGCGTGGTGGGCGTGAACGCCAACGGCAACCAGGTCGTGAAATCCTTCTACTCCAACTATGGGTATGGCGTGACGGACGTCATCGCGCCCGGTGGCGACTCGCTCTTCTTCACGGCTTCGCCGGACGTGCCGAACGGCAGGGTGCTCTCGACCTGGCCTCAGTCTCTTGCAGCGGACTGCCCACGGCCCGTCGTGGACACGGACGGCACGACCTACTGCTACCTGCAGGGGACGTCGATGGCGTCACCGCACGTGACCGGCGTGGTGGCCCTGATCATGAGCCAGTTCCCCGGGATATCGACTGGCGCCGCGATGTCGATGCTGCGGGACACGGCCGACCCGCTGGCCTGCCCGACGGCTGAGCAGATGACGAGGTACGCGGACTTCCCGTCGGTCAACAACGGAGCACCGCAGGTGTGCACCGGTGATGTCGACTACAACTCGTTCAACGGGAACGGGCAGGTGAACGCCCTGACCGCTGTGGGCGGGTAGGTCTACATCGTTTCCAGTACGACGCGAGGGGGCGGCCGCGAAGCGGCCGTCCCCCGTCATATTGAGAAACCGCGACGGACCCATGCAGGCCCAGATCCGGTCGAACGTTTGCTGCGCAAAAAGCGCATGATGGTGAAGACAGAACTGCCCCATGGCCCAACCGATACAACGCGACCGGCCCCACCGGGGACTGCTTCCGGTTCGGCTGCTGCATGCGGCGGCCGGGCGGACACTCCCCCGCCTGCCCGCGAGATGGCGCACGCGCCTGGACGCCCCGCTCGAACCCTCCCGCCTGGACGCGCGTGCCGAACGAGCGATTGGGCACTACGAGGCGCTTGACGGGGAGAGTCGGTTCGGACTCGTTCTGATCGTGGGGATCTTCGTGTTCGCCCTGGCCTTCCTGCCGGTGGTGATGGCCGTGACCACCTCGCTCGCCATGGTCAAAAGCCACTACCTGGTCAACGCCGGCGATCCGCTCAAGCTCCCCCCGCTCCCGCAGCGATCGACCATCCTGGCCAGGGACGGCTCGGTCCTCCAGCACGTGTATTTCGGCGAGAACCGGGTGGTCGTGCCGATCAACCGGTACCGCGAGAGCACCATCGACGCCGTCCTGGCCATCGAGGACGACGGGTTCTTCCAGCACGGTCCGCTGGACTTCTCGGCCATCGTCCGCGCCGCCGTCACCAACCTGATTGCCGGGGGGATCGTGGAGGGCGGCTCGACCATCTCCCAGCAGCTGGTCAAGGACACGGTCACCGGTGACGCTCCCACGCTCGCTCGGAAGATCCGGGAGGCCGCTGACGCCATCCGCCTGGAGAACACCTACTCCAAGGAGCACATCCTGGGGATGTACCTGAGCGAGGTGTACTTCGGCCACGGCGCATACGGCATGGCCGCGGCTGCCGAGTACTACTTCGCACGGCGGGCCCCAGAGCTCTCGGTGGCCCAGGCCGCCCTCCTGGCGGGCATGATCCGCTCGCCGTCGTACTACGACCCGCTGACCAGGCCCAAGCACGCGCTGCACCGCCGCAACACGGTCCTGGCCCGGATGCTCGAGCTCGGCTGGATCACGAGCGCCCGCTACGACCAGGCGTCGTCGGCGCCGGTCGTCCTCTCCGCAGCCGATCGGAACGTGGCCCAGGCCGCTCCGAACTCGTACTGGACCCAGTACGTCGTGGACAGCTTCCTGTCCAACCCGGCCTTCGGTCCCACCGTGAAGGCTCGGATCAGGGCTCTGTATCAGGGCGGCCTGAAGATCTACACGACGCTCGAGCCTTCCATGCAGCGACAGGCCGAGCAGACCCTCCTGAACCGCATGACCGGGCCAGAGCTGCCACAGTCCGCCCTGGTCAGCATCGTCCCCCAGACCGGCGCAATCATGACCATGGCCGTCGGGAACGCCCCGTACGGGCCGAGCCAGTACAACCTGGCGGTCGATCCCGGCGGCGGACGGACCGCGGGCAGCGCATTCAAGGTGTTCACCCTGGCCGCCGCCCTGGAGGCGGGGATCTCGCCGAACGCCGTCTACAGCGGGTACTCCCCCAGGACCATCCCGAACTGCGGCGGGGGAGAGACCTGGACCGTGCATAACGCTGAGCCCTTCGGGGGTGGAAGCTTTCCGCTGTGGCTGGCCACTGCGGACTCGGTGAACGTCGTGTTCGCCCAGGTGATCGACCAGATCGGGCCGGAACGCGTGGCGGAGGTGGCGCAGAAGATGGGGATCACCACCGAGCTCACGCCGGTATGTCCGCTCACGCTCGGCACCTCACCGGTCTCGCCACTCGACATGACCTCTGGCTTCGCCACGCTGGCCAACGACGGTGTGCACTGCCAGCCCTACGCCATCGCCGAGGTCGTCTCGAGCACCGGAAAGACCGTCTACCGCCAGAAGCCAGAGTGCTCGCGAGCCATCCCGGCATGGGTGGCCCAGCAGGAGACCCACATGCTGGAAGGGGTCGTCGAGTTCGGTACCGGCACCGCGGCCAACATCGGGCGGCCCCAGGCGGGCAAGACCGGAACGGGCCAGGACTACCAGGACGCGTGGTTCCTCGGCTACGTGCCCCAGCTCGCCACCGGGGTGTGGGTGGGCTACGCCAGGGCCGAGATCCCCATGCCCTACGTCCCGGGGTACGGGACTGGGTTCGGAGGGGTGCTCGCCGCACCCATCTGGCACGACTTCATGCTGATGGCCACCCAGGGGATGCCCGTCGAGTCCTTCGTCACACCTTCCGTCTCGTATTACACCCCGGCTCCGCCGCCGCTCTCACCCAGCCCGAGCCCCACCCCGGCCCCCTCGACCGGACCGCCGGGGAACGGGAACAACGGCAACGGCAACGGAAACGGATACGGGCACGGCCACTGAGGCCGCCCATCACAACTCTCCGATCCGCTCCATGGGGAACGGCGGCTGGGCCAAGGGCTTGACCGCCAACCGAAGCAGCACCAGCGGGTTGTCATCGCCGGCCGTCCGATTGAGGTGGAGCTCGGCACAGCCGCGGCACCGGTGGACGATGACCCATTCCCCGTCTCCTCGAACGGTGATGGCATCGGTTCCATGAGCGAGCCGCAGTCCGCGGCTCGGTCGCCGGGACTGTCGTCCAGGTGGCGGCTCCACAGGCAGTTCGTGCAATGGTTGCGGTGAGCGGTGCCAAGGGCGTCGGCCGAGACATCCAAACCGGCAGTGGCCACAGCGGAACGAGCTTCGTCTCTCATGCCGCTCACCGCGGCGTTGATCGCGTGACATCGGAAGACCTCCAGGAGCGCACGATGGGATACGCCGTCGTGCTCTGAAGGCTCCCGCCGATCAGGAAGAGCGGGACCGACCGGAGCCGGGGCGCGACTCGACGACCACCTCGGCAACGATCATCGGTCACCTCCTTGCGGTCGGGCCACCCAGCGTGGCGAGGTGCGAACCTGGCATCCCGTCCGTGGATGAGGCAATGGGACCAGGGGAAGGCCCGTCTCGGTTCGTCGTCGTGAGGAGGCGGCTGTGGTGTGCCCTACATCACTTGCGTGTCCCCCGACAGGATCCGAAAATCCGCCGGCCTGGCGATTGATGACGCCGAACCGAGCGACTAGTGTTCGGGCGCCGGGCAGTTCCGCCGAGCATCCCCCGCAGGACTCTCCCTCGCTTCCCTTCGTTGGCGGTGGTCTTCCCACGAAGTCGATGGAGCGTGCATGGAAGAAGTTGCGCGGGTGATCCTCGCCCTCGAGGAACACGATGTGGCCGAGGAAGTCATGCACTTCCTCGACCGGACCGGAAGGGCCCGGGTGGTGGCGACCGCCTCGGACGAGCATCAACTGTCCGAAGCCATTCGACAGCTGGAACCCGACGCCGTCGTGGGTTCGCCCCGGCTCGCAACCTCCGCACGACTGAACGGGAGCGCGTTGCTCGCCGTCGACACGACCGAGACAGTGCAGACTCTTCGGCGAGCCCTCAATGCGGGAGCGAGGGGCTTCTTCCTCTGGCCGGCCGATCGAGGTGAGCTGGCCCGCGCCGTCGCCCGCGTCTTTGCTCCCGGAACCCGGGAGCGTCACACGCTTGGACGAGTCGTCGCCGTCCATGGACCACGCGGGGGCGCTGGGGCGACGTTCCTGGCCACTCACCTCGCGGCGAGCTTCGCACGGCGTGAGCTGCAGTGCGTCCTGGTGGACCTCGATCTGGGGATCGCCGACATCGGACCTGCCGTGGGGGCTCCCGTGGACGGATCGCCGAGGACCATCGCCGATGCCGTTCCCATGGGCGAGGAACTCACCGCCCGCCACCTCGACGACCTCCTGTGGCCACATCCCGATGGGTTCCGGGTGCTGTTCGGACCCGCGGACGTGCAGGTGGCGGAACGGGTCACGGCTCGGGACATCGGTCCGGTCCTCGAGGCAGTACGGTCGGCCGCCGACGTCGTAGTTGTGCACATCCCCCGTGGCATGGACGACACGGTGAGGTTAGGGCTTGGCCTCGCGGATGTGGTGGTGATGGTGCTGGGACTCGACGTGCTGTCCTTCCGGGCCGCCAAGCGGGTCGTCGATGCCACGGGCCTCGACGATCGCTGTTCGTTCGTCGTCAACCGCGCCACCAGGCGAGAGATCTCGCCTGACGACGTCAAACGGGTCTTCGGGCGTTCCCCGGTCGCCGTGATCCCCGTGGACCGAAGGGTGCCCGCTGCCCAGGATCACGGTCGTCTGCTCCCCGCGCGAAGGAGGGCCGGCCGCTCGGTCGACCGGCTGGCCGCGAAGCTGCTCGAGCGGTTGGAGGAAGGCTCCTGATGCGTGCCGATGCACTCCTGGAGGTTCGTCGCGGCCTGCACGAGCGGCTGCTTCGTCGGGTCGATGCTCGTGGACTGGAGGAGGTGTCGCGAACCGAGCGGCGTCTGCGGGTGCGCGAGGAGGCACTGGCCATCCTCCGCGAGGAGAGGCACATCCTGCCGCGGGGTGTGCTGACGAAGGTCATCAACGAGGTTTCGGATGCGGTCGTCGGGCTGGGACCCATCGAGTTCCTGCTCAAGGATCCCGAGGTCACCGAAGTGATGGTGAACGGGCCCGACGACGTCTACGTGGAGCGGAAGGGGCGGCTCGAGAAGGTGACGGACGGTCTGTTTGAGGGGGAGGAGGCCGTCCTGCACGTGATCGAGAGGATCGTGGCCCCGCTCGGCCTTCGGGTCGATGAGTCATCACCTTGGGTGGATGCGCGACTGTCGGACGGCAGTCGGGTGCACGCGATCATCCCGCCCCTTTCGCTCTGCGGTCCCACGCTGAACATCCGCAAGTTCTCTCCCGTGCCCTTCACGCCGGAGGAACTCCTGGCGAGAGGAACGCTTGGGCCACGCGCGCTCAGATTTCTGGCCGCCTGTGTTCGAGGTCGGGCGAACCTGATCGTCTCGGGAGGAACGAGCTCGGGCAAGACGACATTGCTCGGCGTCTTGTCCACGTTCGTCCCCGACGAGGAACGATTGGTGACCATCGAGGATGCGGCTGAGCTCCGCCTGGTCAAGCCACACGTCGTCTCGCTCGAGGCGCGTCCCGCGAACGTGGAGGGCAAGGGCGAGGTGACCGTGCGCGACCTGGTGAGAAACGCGCTTCGCATGCGGCCGGACCGGATCATCGTGGGTGAGGTTCGAGGGGGAGAGGCCATCGACATGCTCCAGGCCATGAATACCGGCCACGATGGATCGCTGTCGACGGCTCACGCGAACTCACCTCGCCATCTTCTTTGGCGGCTGGAGACCATGGCGATGATGTCGGACGTCGGGCTGCCGGTCGGTCACGTGCGCGCGCAGGTGGCCTCGGCCATCGACGTCATCGCGCACATGGCCCGATTGCCCAGCGGACGACGAGTGGTTCTCGAGGTGGCGACCGTCGATGGGATCCACGAGGGGCAACCCGTCCTCACGCCACTGTTCCGGTTCCGCCCCCGGCTCGGTACTCATGGCTTGTTCGAGTCGACCGGGGTCGTCCCCGAGGTGGCGATCCAGCTCGCAGACGTCGGGGAGGACCTCCCCGAGGAGCTGTTCGCCCCAGGGCCAGATGGGGACACGTTCGAGGTCGGAAACGTGGAGAGCGGATGAGGCCCGAGGTGGCCGCGACGGTCCTTGCCTCGTTGCCCGGTCTGTTCGCAGCCGTGGCGGCCGATCTGATGGAGCGAGAGCGCGTCCGAGCGCGAGCGGGGGTGAGGAGGCGCGAACGAAGTTGGGGTGGCGGTGGACGTCGCCTTCGTGCGCCAACCCTTCGAGCGCTCGGCGCGCTCGGAGGCATCGTGGTCGGAGTATCGGTCGCCGGCCTCCCGGGCGCTGTGATGGGGGGAATCGCGGCGATCATCGTCCCGCTCGTCCGGGCACGGCGGAAGATGGCTCATCGCGCGGAAATGATGGAGGAGCAGCTCGGCCAAGCGGTGTCGGTGATCGCCGCCGGTCTCCGGACCGGCCTGTCGTTGCTCCAGGCCATCTCACTTTCCGCAGATGAGGTGGGTGCTCCGCTGGGGGCTACGCTCCGCGGGCTCGCCGACCGTGTTTCGCTGGGGGTTCCGTTCCCACGATCCCTGGACGGTTGGGTTGCCGAGGTTGGCGTCCCGGAGGCCCGGCTGATGGCAGGAGTGCTCAGCCTTCACCGCCGGACAGGTGGCGACCTGCCCGTGGTTCTCGATCGACTTGCCCGCACCCTCCGAGATCGGCAGGCCGCGGCGCGCGAGGTCCGATCCCTGACCGCGCAGGCTCGATTGTCGGGCGCGATCCTGGGCTTCCTGCCGATCGGCTTCTTCCTGTTCCTCTCGGTCACGTCGCGACGGGACATCGCCGCCGCCTATCACTCGTCGACGGGAGCCACGGCCATCGTTGCCGGCCTCCTCATGCAGGGCACGGCGTTCCTGTGGATCCGCCGGCTTCTTCGGGTCGAAGGGTGATGGACGCGTATCTGGCCCCTGTGGTTGCCGCCGCTGCGGCCATGCTGGCCGCCTCGGCGGCGGCCACGACGGTTGACCGGACGCTCGCTTCCCGCCTGGGAGCTCCGCCAGTCAACGGGTCGAGTGGCAGGCTTCGGCGCGTGGTGGGCCGCCTCGGCGCCGCTCGCCTCGGTCGTCGCCTTCCGGGCAGGGCGGCCACCCTCCGGCGGATCACCCATGCCCGCGTGGCGGTCACGGAGGACGAGATGGCGGGGGCGAAGATCCTTTCCGCTAGCCTCCCTGCCCTTGCGGCGCTGTCCGCGCCCTGGCCCGCCCCATTGCTCGCTCCGGTGCTGGCCGGATGCGGCCTCCTGCTCCCCGACGTCCTGCTCGTCCGGCTCGCTCGCCGCCGCATCGAGCGAGCCGACCGAGAGGTGCCCCTCCTCCTCGATCTCCTCGCTGCGGCCTCCTCCGCCGGGCTCTCGGGCCAGCTCGCCCTTCGCCGGGCGATCGAGTCGACGGAGGGACCCCTCTCGGAAGAACTTGCCGAAGTGATCCGGTCCGTGGACTTGGGCGCTCGGTGGCGCGACGAGCTCCGCAGCGCCTCGGACCGATTGCCCCTCCCGGACCTGCGAAGGGCGGTGGCCACGATGGGCCGGGCCGAATCCCTCGGGTCGTCCCTGGCCGACGCCCTCTCGGAGCTGGCGACCGAAGTCCGCGACGCACGACGTTCGGCCGCCACCGAGCGCGCTCGGAAAGCGCCCGTCAAGATGCTGTTCCCTCTGGTGTTCCTCGTGCTCCCGGCATTCCTCCTCCTCACGGTGGTGCCCGTCTTGATCAGCGCGCTGCAATCGATCCGCTGAGGGGAGGTGACGTCATGTTGCTTGCGCTCTACATCCGCATCCGAACGCGGATCGCGCGGGACATCGGCCAGACGACGGCAGAGTACGCCTTGGTGATCCTGGCGGCTGCTGCCATCGCCGTCGTGCTGATCGCCTGGGCTCGTTCCTCGGGCAAGCTCCCGGCCTTCTTCGACAACATCATCGACCAGGTGGCGGGGAGTGCGCGGTAGGGCCTGGGGCGGTCGGCTCGAACGAGGTTCGGCCGTCGTGGAGTTCGCGCTGGTCCTGCCGATCCTGCTCTTGCTCTGCCTGGCCCTCGTGCAGATCGGACTGCTCGCTCGCGATCAGCTTCTCCTGGTGCAGGCGGCCCGGGCGGGCTCGCGACAGGCAGTGGTCGATCCGGAAGACGATGCCGTTCGATCGGCCGCGCTGCAGGCCGCGCCGGGACTCGACCCGACGAGGGTGGAGGTCACGGTGGATCGAACCGGCGGCCTCGGCCAGCCGGTCGAGGTGACGGTGGGTTACGAGGCGACGATCGCCGTCCCGTTGGCCGGGGTGTTCTTCCCGTCAGACGTCTCGTTGGAGGCCTCAACGGCCATGCGTCAGGAGTTCCCCTGAACCGCGAGGGGGGATCGGTCTCGATCGTGGTCGCGGCGCTCGTGGCCATGATCCTGGTTCTCGGGCTGGGAGCGGCAGACCTGGCCAAGGCGCTCGTCGCGGTGTCGACGGCTCAATCCGCCGCCGACGCGGCGGCCCTGGCTGCCGCGCAGGAGCTAGCGTTGCCGTCCGGGCGCGAACCGGCCGATGCCGCCTCGGAATACGCCGCTCGCAACGGCGCCGAGCTGATTGAGTGCCGATGCGTGGCCGGGACGTTGGAAGCTATGGTGCGCGTCCGGGTACCCGTGGGCTACCTGTCGACCCTCGGAGGTGAACGGATCGTCGAAGCGCGAGCCCGCGCCGTCGTGGATCCCGGCTCCTGACCGCTACCGGTGTCGCGGAGCCGGGTCCCGAGGTCCGAACCCCTACGTCAGGGGCCGGGCGTACAATGCCCGCACCATGCAGAACCCACGGCAGATGGCCAGGGGCCGGCGGGCCCTCCTGGGGGTCGTCGACTACACGCTGGCCAAGCGGGCCCTCCTCAAGGAGGTCCGGGTCGGCTTGCGGTCCCGGGCCGACATCTGCGACGCCCACCCCGAGCTCATGCGCGCAGCCAAACACGTGGGGGAGGAGACACGTCGGGACTGCCCGGTATGCGGCAGATCCAAGCTCGTGCTGCTGGCCTACGTCTACGCCGACGGCCTCAGGGCGAACAACGGCCGGGTGTGGACCCTGGACCAGGGCCTGACCCTGGCCACCCGGCATCGCAACGCCTGGTGCTACGTGGTGGAGGTGTGCCGCGACTGCGCCTGGAACCACCTGACCGAGGCCTTCGTGGCTCGCGAGGCCGGGTAGGCGGTCGGCCCAAGGGAAACCTCGCACCGAAAAGCCACGTCTACCTGGAATGAGATGCAGAGCCCCTGGGTAGAATCGCCCCGGCTTGGCCGTCAAGACAACGCCTGAACGGGCTCCCAAGAGCCCCAAGCGCACTCCCCGGCAGCCCCCGAAGAAGCGAGGGTTCCTCCGCCGGTACTGGTGGGCCTTCGCCGCCGCGCCCTTCGTGCTGCTGTTCCTGCTGCTGGCCACGCTGCTGTTCGTGTACTCGAGGCTGGACCTGCCGGCCACCCCGCCGCCGCTGCAAACCACCTACATCCTTGACCGGGAGGGCAACGTTCTGGGGACTTTCCACGCCTCGGTGGACCGCACGATCGTTCCGTTCAACCGGATGCCAAAGAGTCTCCGCGATGCCGTGATCGCCGCCGAGGACCAGGGGTTCTACGAGCATTCAGGCATCGACGCTTTGGGCGTCATGCGGGCGGCGTGGAACGACCTCATCGCCCACGAGGTGGTCCAGGGCGGGTCCACCATCACCATGCAGCTGGTGAAGAACGTCTATGCCGGCCATTACGAAACCGACCGCAAGACTGGCCAGACCACCTACGTGGTCCCGCCCCGGACGTTCACCCAGAAGGTCCGGGAGGCGCTCCTGGCCATGAAGCTGGAGCGGACCTACTCCAAGGACGAGATCCTGGCCAAGTACCTGAACACGATCTACTTCGGGCACGGCGCGTACGGTGTGGAGGCGGCGGCCCAGGCGTACTGGGGCATCCACGCGAGCGAGCTCAACATGATCCGCTCGGCCACCCTCGCCGGCCTGATCTCCAGCCCCTCGCTATTCGATCCGATCGACCACCCCATCGACGCCGAGATCCGCCGGAACTACGTCCTGGACCGGATGGCGGCACTCGGCACCATCTCTCCGGAGCGTGCCGCTCGGCTGAAGCTCCAGGACGTCCGGACCCATCCCTCCGACGGCAACCTCAGCTTCCCGCCGAAGCTCGGCTACTTCCTCGATTACACCAAGCGGGCCCTGATCGCGAAATACGACGAGGCCCAGGTGTTCGGCGGCGGCCTGAAGGTCATCACCGGCCTGGACCCCCAGATGCAGGCGGCGGCAGAGGCTGCCGTGGCGGCCCGGCTGGACACGCCCGGCGACCCGGAGGCGGCGGTGGTGGCCATCGACCCGGCGACCGGCGAGGTCAGGGCCATGTACGGCGGCCGCAACTGGGGGACGTCGCAGGTGAACCTGGCGACCGGTGACGGAGGCACCGGGAGGCAGGCCGGCTCGGCGTTCAAGCCGTTCACGCTGACCGCGGCGATGGAGGCCAATGTTTCGCTGTCCTCCCGGTGGTACGGCCCGGGGACCATCACGATCCAGGATCCCCGGTGCTACACCGACGGGGAGCCCTGGACCCTGTCCAACGCCAGTGACGAGGAGAGCGGCACGTTCAGCCTTGCCACCGCTACCGCCTATTCCGTGAACACCGTCTTCGCCCAAGTCGCCTCCCTGGTCGGCCCCGATGCGGTGGCCGACGCGGCCCACCGGATGGGGATCCGATCGAAGCTCCAGCCCGTGTGCTCGATCACCCTCGGCACGCAGGCCGTGACACCGCTGGAGATGACCAACGCCTACGCCACCCTGGCGGCACGCGGTATCCGGCGGTGGGCCACGCCGGTCCACGCCGTTCGGGATGCGAGCGGCTCGGTCCTCGACCGGACGACGAGCGGCAGGGGCAAGCGGGTCATCTCTTCCAACGACGCGGACCTGGTGACCTACGCGCTCGAGAACGTGATCCGATACGGGACTGGGACGAGCGCAAGCATCGGCCGGCCGGCGGCCGGCAAGACCGGCACGGCGCAGGATTACGTCGACGCGTGGTTTTGCGGCTACGTGCCCCGGCTGGCCACCTGCGTATGGATCGGGTACCCGAAGGGCGAGATCCCGTTGGAGAACGTGGAGGGGTACTCGGCCGTGTACGGCGGCACGATCCCCGCCCTCATCTGGCACGACTTCATGTTGAAGGCGACGGAACGCATGCCTGTCCAGGAGTTCCCCACGCCCTCGTTCGAGGGATACACGACCGGGGCGCCGACGCCCCCGCCCCCGCCCTCGCCGTCGGAGAGCCCGGAGCCCACGCGGACCCCGTCCCCGACGCCCTCCCCGCCGCCGAGCCCGATCCCCTCGCCCACCGAGTCCCTCCCGCCGAGCCCGACGCTGCTGCCGACGCCGTCGCCGTCGGGCGCCGCTGCGGCGCGTGGCCCGGGTGGATGAGAACAGGGCCTGCGAGGCCTATGTGACGGCGAACTCTCGGGGTCCCGGGACCGACTCGAGCGGAAGCGTGGCCACGACCGTCGTCCCCCGTCCCGGGGTGGAATGCACCATGAACGTCCCGTTGGCGAGCTCGACTCGCTCGCGCATGGAGGCCAGGCCGACCCGGCCCATCCGGAGGAACTCCCGGGCCTTGGCCGCATCGAAGCCCACGCCGTCGTCGATGATCTCGATCCGGAGCTGGCCGGCGACGGCCTCGACCGCGACCCCGATCCGCACGGCCTCGGCGTGCTTGCCCGCGTTCGACAGGGCCTCCTGCACCACCCGGTAGGCCAGGGTCTCCAGGTCCTGCGGGACCTCACCGACTCCCTGGGCGGCGAACTCGGCGTCGAGCTTGTTCTCGCGGCCGAACTTCTCCACGGTCTCCCGGAGGGCGGGCACCAGGCCCCGCTCCTCGAGCAGCGGGGGGCGGAGGCCGGCCATCAGCCGGCGAAGGTTGTCGGCCTCCTCGGCCAGCTCTTGGCGGACCTTGGTCAGGACCTCCATCCCCTCCCCGTCCTCGCCCGCTTTCAACATCAGGAGCACGGCCTCGAGCGAGAGCGACGCGGCCGACACGCCTTGCACCGGCCCGTCGTGGAGGTCGCGGGCGATGCGGTTGCGCTCGCTCTCGATGGCCGCGTTGGTCCGGCGCATGATCCGGGTCCGGTCCTCGTCGCGGTCCTGGAGGAACTTGAACAGGGAGCGGATGGTCTGGTCGGCGACGCGCTGGGCCGAGACGTCACGGACGAGCAGCAGCCGCCTCGGAGGGGCGCCCGGGATCTCCGAGGTGCGTGCCTCGAGATAGGTGGCGTTCCCCTCCTGGAGGAGCTTGCCCTGGCCGGTCGTCGGGAGGGCGGTGAAGGACTCGTCGGCCTCGATCGCGGCGGCGAGTGCCACCCATGGCTGGCCCTCGACCATGCTCTGGGGCAGGTCGAGCATGCTGCAGAAGGCCTCGTTGGCCCGAACGATCACGTCCTTGTGGTCCAGCTCCACGATGCCGTCAACAGCAGCTTCGAACACCAGCCGCAGGCGCTCCTCCGATTCGCGCAGCGTCTCGTTCGCCCGTTGAAGGCGCGCAAGCGCTTTGTCGGTCTCCCGCAGCGCCGCCTCCTTGGCTTCGAGCGCATCCTGGGCGTCGCGCGTGGCCTGGGTGCTCCGAAGCTGGTTCACCAGGATCCGAACCGCGACGGCCACACCGAGCACGTAGATGAGTCCGGAGGCCTGGACGGAACCGATGATCGAGTTCGTCTCCATGGCCGCAACCAATCCCAGTGCGGCGCATGCGGTAGCCACGGCCACCGTGGTCAGTAGGGCGCGGCCAAATCGGGAGGGATGGGCGACCTGCCCATCGCCCATCCGCCTAGGCGCCGCGGTGACCACGAACGCCAGCCCCAGCGCACCGAGCGCGAGTGGGAGATCCACCGCGGACCGCCCCGACGTGTAGGTCCCACGGACCCACTGCTCGGCGAAGACCACCGCGCCGGCCGAGAAGGCGGCGATCGTGACGAACTGGCCGAGATGGGCGAGCGACGGGACCCACAGGACGAGGGCTCCGTACGCTGTCAGCGCCGTGGCCACCATGATCGCGAACACGCCCGCCGACAGTGACTCGGTCGAGGTCGCCAGGGCGGGACGAAGTGCGAGGTACAGGATGACGGCGATGGAGGTCGCACCGAGGGCCACGTCGGCCGCGATCTGGCCTCGGAGCTCCTTCCGGAAGTGCTGACGGTACTCGATCTCGATGGGGATGAAGAAGATGGCCCCGATGAGCAGGAAGAGGGAGTCGTAGGGGCTCGGTGAATACTCGATGCCGCTGCGAAAGTCATTGAACATGAACAGGACGGCCACGACGGCCATCGCCAGGATTCCGAACGCAAGGAACGGCAGGCTCCGGAGGAGGCCGGCGGATCGAACCCTCCATAGGATGACGCCGGCCGACAGCACACAGGCCGCGGCGAGGACCGCGTCGTGGAGGCCGTCGGCGTCGACCAGCGAGGCACCCTCCAAGAGGTGGGTTGTGACCACCCCCGCCATGGCGACGCCGAGGACGCCAAGGACGAACCAGGTCGAGCGGCGGCGTGCCGCTTGGGTCGACATCATCGGCCCACTATGTTGCCTCGGAGGAAGGCTGGACTCCATCACCTGCATGGCGGTCACCGGGGGATTAGGGCCTAGGCCAGTTGGAGGACGACGAGTGCTGTCCCCCGGCCGAGCTACTCGATGAGACGCCGGCGGAGCGCCTCGGCAACCGCCGCCGTGCGGTCGGACGCCCCGAGCTTCTCGAAGATGTGCTCGAGGTGGGTCTTCACCGTGTCGGGCGAGATGTACAGGCGCTCGGCGATATCCCGGTTGGTGTGTCCGAACGCGAGCAGCTGGAGGACCTCGATCTCCCGCGCCGTGAGCGTCTCCGCCTTGCGGTCGCGCTCCTTGGCCTGTGACAGCTCCTCCGCCAGAGCCACCACGAGTTGGGGGTCGATGACCATGTTTCCCCCGGCGACCAGGCGAACGGTCTGGATGAGGTGCTCGGCGTCGCGGGCTTTCAGCACGTAGCCCCGCGCTCCGGACCGAACCGCCTCCACCACGAACTGGCGGTCGTCGTAGGCGGTCAGCATGATCACGCCGACCTTCGGGAAGCGGTCACGGATCAGCCTGGCCGCCTCCAGGCCGTCCATCTCCGGCATCCGGATGTCGACCAGGGCGATGTCCGGTTTTTGCTGCTCCACGAGGTCAAGGAGCTCCTGGCCGTTCGACGCCTCACCCACGACCTCGATGCCATCCGCCATGTCGAGGTATCGGCGAAGGCCCTGCCGAACCAGCGAGTGGTCGTCCGCGATGCCTACACGTATGGTCACCCGAGGCTCCCTCCGCCCACGGCCCGACTCCCTGGCCCATCCTATATGTCGGCCCGGCCGGCCTAAAGATGTAGTAACAATCTTGGCGAGCCCCTGACCAGGGGAGAAGCTCATCCTGCCAACCTGCTGGCAACCGGGTGACCCGCGAGAGCTCTCGATCACGTCGTGGTCTCAGAGCCGCGATCCGAGTGACCTCTCGGTGACGCGCATCCTATTCATCCGCCGCAAGAGGACCGGTCTTTTGCAGGTGATCCTTTTTGGCCGAATGGCCTATCCCAGGAACGAAGGTCCGCTGCTACCCTCGGGGGACAGAAGAATCCCCCGAATGGGGGAAGGACCGAAAGAAGGGAAGGCACAGGGTGAACACTCATCTCCCCGCGCTGTGGATCGCATTCGCCGTGGCTGCGGCGCTCGTAATATTCCTGGTCGTTCACACAGCCCTGGAAGCCTTCTCCCAGACCAGCAGCCTGCTGGCAGGCACGTAGTCGCTTCGAGCACCTCCAGGGCTCCAACCGTCGCACGGTGAACCGAGGCGGACGCGGCTTAGAAGATGTAGTACCAGTTCACGAACAGCACCACGAGAAGCGCGAGCCCGGCGGCCCCCACGGCGGCTACGGCCTTCTCGGGGATGCGCCATCGCTCGGTGAGCTCCGCCAAGGCCCAGAACGCCGGGAAGAGGGGAAGAACGAACCGGGGCATCGACATGAGCGGGCGGTCGGCGAACACGAACGAAAGCGGGATCAGCAGGCCGCCCCACAGGTACACCGAATACGCGGGTCGGTACCGGAGCAAAGCGAAGACCGATGCTCCGACCACCGGCACAACGATCAACCAGTCGATCAGCCAGTACCCCCCGTTCGCGTTCCCCAGGTACCGGAACGCATCGCGTGTGCCATCGACAACGGTGGCCCACGGCGAGGAGAACGTGCGCTGCCAATTGGCCTGCTGGTCGATGGGAGCCAGCCAATCGCCCACCTTCGCCCACCAATATGCGAGGTAGGCAAGCGTGCCGAGCCCGACGGCCACCGCCGCCACGAGACCCGGCAGGACCGACCCGCGACCCTCGCTTCGCTGATGGAAGGCCTCCACGACCAGGGCAGGCGCCAGCACGATCCCGACGTTCCTGGTCAGGGCGGCCAGCGCCCCGGCGGCGCCGGCCGCCGCCCATCTCCGGGATCTCGCCGCCCAGAAGGTCGTCGCCGCAAGGAGCAGGAACAACGACTCGCTGTAGGGAGCAAAGAAGAAGAAGGACGTGGGAAACAGCGCGACGAGCAGGACGGTCCGTCGTGCCGTCGCGATCGAGCGCTCCGACGCCGTAAGGGCGTACACCACGCACAGCCCGCATGCGATCGCGGCGTTCGAGACCAAGAGCGCGGCCCCGAACGGGTGGCCCCCCATGACCCACGAGACCGCCCGGATGGCCAGTGGGTACAACGGAAAGAAGGCAGCGCTCCCGTCACCTGTCCGGTACCCGCTCGAGGCGATCCGCAGGAACCACAGCGCGTCGAAACGTTCGAAGCTGGTGAAGGCGTTCTGCCATCCGGGGTCGGGAAGGGGCTGCGCTCGCCAGCCGGGGACCGAGACGGGCTTGAGCGGAGGGAACAGCTCGACGGCCACGAGCCCGAGGATCAGCAGCCCCAAGCGCACCGCGAGGAAGACCGCCAGGCTGTAGCGGATCCCCTGCCGTGACTCGGGCCTCACGCGGGAACGTCCGCCAGCGCGGGGGCGGGAGACAGATGTACGTCCTCCGACTCCGGCCGGCGAACCCAGGCGACCAGGCACCACACCAGGATGGCTGCCCGCACCAGGACGGCCACCTCGAAGGCGCCGATGGGAAGCCCGCCCACGCCCGTGTACCGACCGAACCAGGAGAACCGGGTCAGGAACACCGCCACGTCGACCGCCTCGAAGGCGGCGAACAGGCGAAGGTTCGGAAGCGCCAGGGCGAACCAGGGGAGCAACCACAACCCGTACTGAGGGGAGTACACCTTGTTCGTCAGCAGGAACGCCACCAGAAGGGCGAACCCGAACGTCCAGCGGGGGAAGTTCGGCACGACCCTGCGACGGAGCCGGTAGAGGAGGATCGAGGCCGCCGCGAACAGGACGAGCGAAAGGACGTTGATGAGAGGTGTGTGGCCGCAGTACAGCTCGCCGGTGAGCCGATGGCAGGCGATGAACCACAGGCTGTCCCAGTCGGCCGGACGGTCACGGTTGAAAGCGAAGAACTGCCACCAGCCCTTGGGGGCGGCCAACGCGAACGGTAGGTTCACCGCCACCCACGCGCCGGCCCCGGCCCAGGCGAGATGGATGCCCCGGTCCGGCTCGCGATCCCGGAACCGTCCCAGGACGAACGGCACGACCAAGAGGGCGGGATAGAACTTGGTCGCGGCTCCCAAGCCGAGCAGCGCTCCGGCCCAGACGTCGCGCCGGTTCAGGTAGGCGAGCGTCGCTCCCGTGGCGAATGCGACCGCCAACAGGTCCCAGTTCATGAAGCCGTAGATGAGGAGCGTGGGCGCGACTGCGAAGTAGAGGGCCCGGGACCCCACGAGCAGGTACAGGCACACGAGCACGACGAACGCCGCGATCGAGAGCAGCAGGACGTTCGAGTAGAAGAACCCTGCGAAACCCACCGACATCCAGGCGGCAACGCGCATGGCGTACATCGAGAGCACCGGGTACTCGTCGCATTTCTGGCCTCCGTCGGGGACGCAGGCGTCCAGATAGGGGAGCCGGCCGCCGGTGAGGTCCTCGGTTTCGTACAGGGCCACGATGTCCGAATAGCAGTACGAGCGATACGCCCGGCCGTCGCCCCAGTCGCCGCCGGCGCAGGGAGCCTTGAGCGTGATCCCCAGCGCCAGCGTGCCCGCGAGGCAGGCCATGACCAGCCCCAGTCCGATCTGCTTCGCGGGCAGCGCCACGAGGCCGATTATCCGCCCCGGCGAGGTCGGGCCGAGAGGTCGTCACCCCCGAGATGGGGTGCGGGCCCCCCGAGACGGAGGCGCCGCAGCCTCACCTGTAAGCGCAACGCCGCGCCGTTCGACGGGTAGAAGCAGGGACCCGGTTTGAAGTGGGATTCGGGGGCCGGGCGCCGACTAGATCGAGATCAAGCCGTGCTTTACGGCGAAGGCCACGGCCTCCAACTTGGAGTGAACCCCGAGCTTGGCCAGCAGGTTCCGGACGTGGGTCTGGACGGTCTGGGGGCTGATGAAGAGTTTGTGGGCGATGCCTTCGTTCCGCATCCCCTGGGCCAGGAGTTGGAGAACCTCCCGTTCCCGTTCGGTGAGTTCCCCGAGGAGCGCTTCGGCATCGCGGCGAGCTTCCCGTTCCATCGATACCTGGTGGAGGAGCCGGGTCAGGGTCGCGGGGTCGATCAGCACCTCCCCCTCGGCCGCAGCCTTTGCTGCGGAGAGGACCTCGCCGGCGGCCTCCTCCTTGCCCAGGAACCCCGATGCCCCCGCCTCGACCGCCTCCACCAGGAGCCGGTCGTCGTCGTGGGCCGTCATGATGACGACCTTCGTCGCCGGCGAGACCTCCTTGATCATGCGGGTAGCCTTGATGCCGTCCATATGGCCCTTGAACACGATGTCCATCAGCACGACATCGGGCTGATGCTCGCGGCACAGCTCGATGGCCTCCTCGGGCACGTGAACGGGGGCGGCGATCATCCGGAGTGAACCGTCCCGCTCCACCACCATGGCCAGAGCGTCGGTGAGGATCTTGTGGTCGTCGCAGATCAGTAGGGTGGTCGGCCGGTTGGCATCGCTCGACACGTCTGTCACCTTCCTGGAAGCGTGACCCTGAGCATGATTCCCCTGTCCCTTTCGTCCTCGATATCGATGCGCCCGCCCATGGCCTTGAGATGCGCCCGACAGATGAACAGCCCGAGCCCGGCGCCGGGGGTCCCCTCGTACCCAGGGGGGCGCCACTCGTTGAACTGCCCGAAGACCTCTTCCCGGAGCTCCGCGGGGATCCCTGGGCCCCGGTCGGCAACCTCCACGACCGCCTCCCCACCCGGCGACCGGAAGGCCCTGACCTCGATCGGCGCGTCGGGTGGAGAGAACTTCGATGCGTTGTCGAGCAGGTGGGCGATGATCTCGGACATGCGTGTCCGGTCGAGCGGCGCGATAAGGCCGTCCTCCACTTCCACCACCATTGCGTGCTGGCCGCTCGGCGTGCGCCACGCGACCTCCTGGACCAACGCGCCCAGATCCTCGTCTCGGACCTGGTAGGTGAGCTGGCCCGCGTCAATCCGAAGGGCGGTGGAGATCTCATCGGCGATGAGCCTGAGCCTGTTGGCCTCCGCGTCGATCAGCCGGAAGAACTCGAGTCGCTCGTCGTCGCTCATCGCCTCGTAGAGGCGGATGCCGGATGACGCGAGGCCTTTCACCGACATGATGGGGTTCTGGAGCTCGTGCCCGATCTTCGAGGTGATGTCGGCGCGCCGTACCACGTCCTCTGCCGGTCCGGCCCTTCGGCGCCTGCGGGCTCGGGCCAACACGAAGGCGGCGACGGCGAAGGCGACGAGGCCCGCCCCCACGCCGAACAGGAAGGCGCCGGCTGTGTCGCTCACCGAGGCGGAGTGTAGGGCCTCCCGCCTGCCGGGCCCGGGAGGCGTGGCCAGACTCCGGTCGTGCTACTCGCGGCGGCTACTCGTAGGAGTGATCGGGGTCGGGGAACGTGCCCGCCTGGACCTCGCGAGCGAACGCTCCTGCGGCCTCCGCGATCTCCTCGCGCAGGTTCGCGTACGCCTTGGCGAACTTGGGCGGCTTGCTCTCCGACAGTCCCAGCAGATCCGTGATCACGAGCACCTGCGCGTCGCACCCCGGCCCCGCCCCGATGCCGATGGTAGGGATGTGCAGGTGCTCGGTGATCCGCGTTCCGAGCTCTGCCGGGACGCCTTCCAGGACGATCGAGAACGCGCCTGCCTTCTGGAGGGCGCTCGCTTGCTCGAGGATACGGGTGGCAGCCTCCTCACCGCGGCCCTGCACCCGATAGCCACCCATCCCGTGCACCGATTGCGGGGTCAGGCCCACGTGTGCCATGACCGGTACACCGAGCTCCACCAGGCGATGGGTCAGCTCGACCTGGGGCCCCTCGAGCTTGACGGCGTGAGCCCCGCCTTCCTTCAGGAATCGGCCGGCGTTTCGGACTCCCTCCTCCACAGAAACTTGGTACGAAAGGAATGGCATGTCGGCCACGACCATCGCGCTCCGCGCGCCGCGGGTCACCGCGCGGACATGATGGAGCATCTCCTCCATGGTCACGGGCAAGGTGTTCTCATACCCCAGCACGTTCTGGGCGAGTGAATCGCCCACCAAGAGCACCGGGATACCTGCCTGGTCGAGGATTCGGGCGGTGGGGAAGTCGTAGGCGGTCAGCATCGCCCACCGCATGCCCTCCGCCTTCCATCCACGCAGGTCATGGACGGTCACGGTCATCGCTCGCGCCTCCTTTCGCATGAGTGCACGGCTCCGAGAGTGTAACCCGCGGCGGATGAGCCACCTTCCAGCTGACCCGGTGGCTGTCGGTGGCCGATGCTAGGGTCGCGCCCGTGGAACAGGAGAACGCTTCGGTGGCAGGCGGGTGGACCGCCGGTCGACCCGGTAGACTCTGGGGGCCAGCCACGTCCTGCTCCCGGTGGGGGCCGTCCAGACCAGAGGAGGTGGGGACCTGAGGTCCTACGAAGTGATGTTCATCGTTCCCCCCGAGGCCGACGAGTCGGTCGTCGGCGGGGTCATCGATCGGATCGCCAAGATCGTCTCCCAGGCGGGGGGCGAGGTGGGCAAAGTCGATCGATGGGGGCGGCGGCGCCTGGCCTACGAGATCGCCCGTCAGAGCGAGGGGTATTACGTCGTCGTGGCGTTCACGGCGGAGCCGTCGGTGATCGCCGAACTCGAGCGGAGCCTGCACTTCGCCGACGAGGTGCTGCGGTTCAAGGTGGTCCAGAGAGCCGCCTAAGTGACTTCCCCCTCCCCGGCAGGCCATTCGCCGAGGAGTGGAAACGGACAGGTAGGTGATGGAGATGGCGAGCGACAACCAGATCACGATCGTCGGGAACCTCACGGACGACCCGGAGCTTCGGTACACGCCGAACGGTGCGGCAGTGGTGAACTTCTCGGTGGCGGTCACGCCGCGGATCCGGGACGAGGGCGGTGGCTGGAAGGACGGCGACACGTCCTTCTTCCGTGTGAACGCATGGCGGACCCTGGCCGAGAACACTGCCGAGTCCCTCACCCGGGGCTCCCGGGTGGTCGTGGTGGGCCGCCTCCGCCAGCGCTCATGGGAGACCCCAGAGGGCGAACGGCGATCGGTGGTCGAGATCGAGGCCGACGAGCTGGGGCCGAGCCTTCGGTGGGCCACAGCCAAGATCGAGCGACAGGGTGGGAAGACCGGTGGCGACTGGTCGGCCAAGGCCCCCGCCCCGGTCGGTGCCGGCCAGAATTCGGACGAGGAGACGCCGCTGGATGCCCCCTAAGACCAAGAAGCGACCACCAAGAAAAGAAAAGGAAGAGAAGGCCTGGCAGAAGAAGCAGAAGAGGAAGGTCTGCATCTTCTGCAAGGACCGGATCGAGTACGTCGACTACAAGGACGTCATGACGCTGCGCAAGTTCGTCTCCGAGCGGGGCAAGATCCGGGCCCGCCGGGTGACCGGCAACTGCGCCCAGCATCAACGGGACGTGGCTGTGGCGGTCAAGAACGCGCGCGAGATGGCGCTGCTTCCGTACTCCAGTCGATGAAGGTCATCCTCCAGAAGCCCGTCGACAAGCTCGGCGTGCCCGGGGATGTGGTCGATGTCGCCGACGGGTATGCCCGTAACTACCTGATGCCCCGGGGCCTGGCGGTCAGGGCTTCCAAGGGCGGCGTGAAGCACGTCGAGAGCCTGAAACGGGCCCATACCACCAAGGTGTCTCAGGCCCAGGCTGAGGCCCAGGAGGTTGCCGATCGGCTGACCGCGAGCCCGATCAAGGTGAGGGCTCGGGTAGGCGAGGAGGGCAGGCTATTCGGGAGCGTGACTGCGGCCGAGGTCGCGGAGGAGATCGAGCGCCAGACCGGGGTGAAGGTTGACCGTCGCGACGTCCGCCTGGACGAGCCCATCCGAAGCGTCGGGGTCCACCAGGTCACGGTGCACCTGTTCACGGATGTGGATCCCGCCGTCCCGGTCGAGGTCGAACCCGCCGAGTAGCGGGGTGTGCTGGGGTCGGCGGTACGACCCCCCGGCTGAACCAGCGACGCTCCGGTGTCCGTGCGCGCCCCGGACGGGTTCCTGACTTGCCGAATTACATGTGTGTCACTATGGGGTTGTACACACGTGTCCACGGCGTTTTCCACAGGTCCAGTGGCAGGTGGACGTGAGTCTGACAACAAACTTTCGGACCCCACCTGGGGCGGAATTGTCCACAGGCGATTTCCCCTTCCCTCCTGGGAGGCGGGCGTCTACCGTCTGCACCTCGCCGCGCGTTCGGGAGAGGGGGATCGTTGGCGACGAGAGCTGACGATGTCCGCCGTCTCCGGCCCGAACGGGTACCGCCCCACAACCTGGAAGCCGAGGAGTCCGTCCTCGGCGCCATGATGCTCTCGACGGAGGCCATCGCCGACGTCGTCGAGGTGGTCAAGCCCGAGGACTTCTACAAGTCCGCGAACGGCACAATCTTCGACACGCTCCGGGGGATCTACGCGCGGGGTGATCCGGTCGATGCCATCACCGCAGTCGAGGACCTCCGACGGCGCGGTGTGCTGGAACAGGTCGGCGGGCACCTGTACATCCACGAGCTGGTCGAGCAGGTGCCGACACCGGCCGCGGCGGGCAACTACGCGCGGATCGTGGCGCAGCACGCGCTCCTGCGGCGACTGATCCAGGCGGCGGGCGACATCATGGAGATGGGGTACTCGGCCCCTGAGGACCCCGAGCGGGTGGCCGACGAAGCCGAGCAGCGCATCTACGACGTGGCCCGCCACGGCGAGAAGGACCAGGTGGCCTCCCTTCGGGAGCTGGTGGACCAGGCCATGACCGACCTGGAGCAGATCCAGAACCGGGAGTCGGCCTTCGCCGGCCTGCCGACCGGGTTCCGGGATCTGGACGAGCTGCTGTCGGGCCTGCAATCGGGCAACCTGGTGATCGTGGCGGCCCGTCCCGGCGTCGGGAAGTCCTCGTTCGCTACGAACGTCGCCAGGAACGCGGCGGTCGAGTCCAGGGTGCCCGTGGCGATGTTCTCACTCGAGATG
This sequence comes from Actinomycetota bacterium, assembly GCA_036519575.1. Lineage (GTDB taxonomy): Bacteria > Actinomycetota > UBA4738 > UBA4738 > HRBIN12 > AC-69. Next base: position 23,768 of record DATDKZ010000162.1, read on the forward strand.
TCGAGGTGGGAGATCGGGATGCGCCTCCTGTGCGGCGAGGCGGGGGTCCCTTGGGACCGGATCCGGGGGCGGCGCGTGGGCGCCGATGACTGGTCGCGGGTCGTCCAAGCCGCGGAGGTCCTGCACGATGCGCCGCTGTCGATCGTGGACTCGGGCAACGTCACGATCGTCGATATCAGGGCCAAGGCCCGGCGGCTCGCAGCTCGGAGGCAGGGCCTGGGGCTGATCATCGTGGATTACCTCCAACTGATGTCGCACCACCGAAGGGTGGACAACCGTCAGCAGGAGATCGCCGAGATCAGCAGGAGCCTCAAGCTCCTGGCCAAGGAGCTGAAGATCCCGGTCATCGCCGTCTCCCAGCTGAACCGGGACCCCGAGCGACGGCAGGACAAGCGCCCCCAGCTCTCGGACCTGCGCGAATCTGGTGCGATCGAACAGGATTCCGACGTCGTCATGTTCATCCATCGCGATGACTCCGATCCGGCGAAGAAGGGACTCGCCGACCTGATCGTGGCCAAGCACCGGAATGGGCCGACCGACACGGTCCCCGTAACGTTCCTTCCGCATCTCACGCAGTTCCGGAACTACGCCCCGGCCTCCGCCTAGCCCTGTCCTGCCCTAGGCTGCCGGGGCATGACGGCCGATGCACGCCGTGTCCGCGCCATCCACCGCCGGCTGTTGCGGCATTTCGGCTCGCTCGAGCCGCCCCGTCGGAGCGATCCGCTCGACGAGCTCATCCTCACCGTGCTCTCGCAGAACACGAGCGACGCCAACAGCTTCAGGGCCTACGAATCGCTTCGGGCCAGGTTCCCGACGTGGGAAGCACTGGCCGGGGCTCGCCCGTCGGAGGTTGCGGCCTCGATCCGCTCGGGCGGCCTGTCGAACGTGAAGGCGCCGCGCATCCTGGCCATCCTGCGCGCGATCCAGGAACGCGAGGGACATCTCGACCTGTCCCTCCTCCGCGGCAAGAGCGACGCGGACGCGCGAGACTACCTGACCTCCCTTCCAGGGGTCGGGCCGAAGACAGCGGCCGTTGTGCTGGCGTTCTCGCTCGATCGTCCGGCCCTCCCGGTGGATACGCACGTCCATCGCGTGGCGAGCCGCCTCGGCCTGATCCCGCCGAACTCGTCCGCGGCCAGGGCGCAGGACATCCTGGAGGCGATCACACCCGTGGACATCCGGGTCGCGATGCATGTCGGCCTGATCCGCTTAGGCCGGGAGATCTGCAAGCCGGGCCGGCCGAGGTGCGAGGTGTGTCCGCTCGCCGACCTGTGTCCCACAGCGCCCACGATCCTCGGCGAGAAGCCCCGAGGTGGTGCCTGAGCGAGCGGCGCCCGCGACCCTACCTGGATGGAGCGGGCGAGGGGAATCGAACCCCCGTCTCGAGCTTGGGAAGCTCACGTTCTGCCATTGAACCACGCCCGCTTGGCGCAACACCGGCCGGTCGCCGGCCTCGATCGGGCAGTGTATCGAGGCCTCGGGGCCCCTGCTTCGAGGCGGACTCGGGCTTCGGTTCTGGGCGACCTGTTAGCGTTCCTGCTCCCATGCAGGACCAGGTTGCCGGGCAGGACCCCACTTTCTGGCCGACCCTTCTCTTGCGGCTGACCGGAGGGCAGTCCCTCTCGTCGGAGCAGGCCGCCCGGGCCATGCTGGCGATCATGGAAGGAAACGCCACGCCGGCGCAGGTCGGCGGATTCTTGATGGCCCTTCGCACGAAGGGTGAGACCGTCGACGAGATCGAGGGCCTGTCCCGCACCGCCCTCGAGCTGGCGCAGCCGGTGCGCTCATCCGAGCCCGTTGTCGACACCTGCGGGACCGGAGGTGACCGGTCGGAGACGTTCAACATCTCCACGCTCGCCGCCATCGTGGTTGCGGGCGCCGGGGTCGCCGTCGCCAAGCACGGCAATCGAGCGGCCTCGTCGCACTGCGGGTCGGCGGACCTGCTCGAAGCTCTCGGCGTTCGGATCGACCTCGGATCGGACGGAGTCGAGCGATGCCTTGCCGAGGCGGGGATCGCGTTCATGTTCGCCCCCGTCTTCCATCCCGGCGCCGCGTATGCAGCACCGGTCCGCCGGGAGCTGCGCGTGCCCACAGCGTTCAACTTCCTCGGCCCTCTCACGAACCCGGCCCGGCCGCATGCCCAGGTGGTCGGGGTGTCCGACCAGCGGATGCTGCCGCTCATCGCGGAGGTTCTGGCCCGGCGGAGGATCAGAGCCAAGGTCTTCCGAGGGCAGGACGGCCTGGACGAGCTCACGACGACCGGGCCGTCCACGGTCTACGAGACCGCGAACGGCGACGTCAAGGAACGGCTCCTCGACCCCGGAGACCTCGGACTCGCCCGAGCAACGGGTGCCGACCTGAAAGGCGGCGACGCGGCGACGAATGCCGGCATCGCGCGGTCCGTGCTCGCGGGCGAGCACGGACCGCCGCGCGACGTGGTGGTCCTCAACGCCGGTGCTGCCCTGGAGGTGGCGGGGCGCGCCACGAGCGTCAAGGACGGGATGGCCGCCGCGTCCGAATCGATCGACTCCGGGGCCGCTGCGCGAGCGCTCGAACGATGGGTCGAGATCTCTCAGCGAGCCGCGGGGTGAGCCACGACGCAGGTCTCCGGTTCGACCCGGTAGCATCGCGCCGATGATCCTCTCGGACGTCGACATCCGAAAGGAGATCGAATCGGGCCGCATCGTGATCGACCCGTTCGACCCGGCCGCGATCCAGCCGTCCTCGATCGACCTCCACGTCGACGACCGATTCCGTGTGTTCGCCAACTCACGGTACCCCTACATCGACGTGAAGAAGGAGATGCCCGGCCTCACCGAGGTGGTCGAGGTCGCCGACCCGGACCCGTTCATCCTGCACCCCGGTGAATTCGTGCTGGGGTCGACCCTCGAACGCGTCGCCATCCCCGACGACATGGTCGCCAGGCTGGAGGGCAAGTCGTCTCTCGGACGACTCGGTCTCCTGATCCACTCGACTGCCGGGTACGTGGATCCAGGGTGGGACGGCTTCCTCACCCTGGAGCTGTCGAACGTGGCCAATCTCCCCATCACGATCTACCCGGGAATGAAGATCGGACAGATCTCGTTCTTCCGGCTCTCGACCCCCGCCGAGCGGCCGTACGGGTCCAGCGAGACCAGGAGCAAGTACCAGGGGCAGCGCGGTCCGACGGCCAGCCGGTTCTTCGAGGAGTTCGGCGAGCCGGGAACTCGCTGACGCCGGACCGACTCGCCGCTCAGCCGATCTGAGGATCGCCCGACCGGGCGCCCAGCCGGTACAGGGCTCCCTCGGCCGCGGCCACGACCTCCGGCACGGGGTCGTTGAGGACCGCCGCGACGATCGCATCCGCACCGCGCGGATCCCCCAGCGTGGCCAGGAACTGCGTGGAGCGGAGCCGGATCCGCTCGTCCGGATCCGAGAGCACCCCGATCAGGGCGTCGACGGCCTCGGGGCCACCGACCGCTCCGATGGCCTCGACGGCCCGTAACCGCGCATCCGCTTCCGTGGAGTCGAGGCGTCCCGCGAGCCGGGCCACCCCGACCACGTCTCGGAGCAAGCCACCCACGATGGGCACCACTTCGGCGGTCCCGTGGAGCAACACGTCGATGAGCAACTCCTGCGACGAGGGCCCGATCTTCCTCAGAAGGTCGGTGGCGGCATCGCGCAGGTTGGGAACGGCCAGCACACCGGCCAGCCGCTTGGCAACCGCTGGCGAGCTCCATTGAGTGAGGACCTCGCTGGCAGCCGTTCGCACCCCCGCATCGTCGTCCTGGAGCGCAGCCACCAGGAAGCCGAGCACCGCCTCGTCGTCGATGACGCCCAGGGCTCGCACGGCCTCCACCCGAACCTCGGGGAACGAATCGCCGATGGCATTGCCCAGCGCTTGCACCGCGGACGTGTCGCGGAGGCGCCCGAGAGCCGACGCGGCCGCCGCCCGAACCGCGGGGACCGGATCCTGGAGGGACTGGATCGATGCCTCGAGGCAAGCCTGGCTCCCGCTCCATCCGGCCAGCTCGAGGGCCAGCACCCGTTCGTCCTGGTCGGGCGACGCGTGGTGCTTGAGCGCGAGCTCGGTCAGGGCGGCTTCGTTGGTGTGGGAGAACACCGAGCCGAGCTCGGTCCGCTCCTCGGGTCGGCACTGGCGAAGGGCCGACCACACGAACTCGTGATCGTTATCCTCCCTGGTAGCGAGCTGGTTCATGGCCGCGCGCCTGACCGATTCTTCCCCATCGGACAATCCCTGGAGAACGAAGGGATCGGCCTCCCGACCCAGGCCCGGCGCGAGCTCATCGAGGGCCGCGGCCCGAACGACCGGATCGAGATCGGCCATCGCCCGGGTCATGGCAGCGGAGGTATCGATGTTGGCCATGGCGATCACGTGGACGGCTGCGGCTCGAAGGGGCGCCGACTGATCGGTCTCAAGCACGAACCGGGCGATGTCCACGTAGCTCGGGTCGCCGGATTCACCCATCACCTCCAGGACCGCCATGCGGACCGGAACCGACGAGTCGTCGAGATGTCCCCGAAGGTAGGGCATCACGGTCGGACCCGACGCGCTCCAGAGCACTCGGATCGCCTCTGGTTTGCGAGATTCGTCCACCTGCCCCAGCAGGCCGATGAGGTCCTCCAGCCGCACCCGGGCGAGGGCCTTCAGGAACGGGTCGCGCGCCTCGAGCGGAAGCTCCATCGCTCGGTTCAGGATGTCTAGTCCGAGCTCGTAAAGGCGGAGCGCGCCCACGGTCTCCGCCGCGGCGGACGCCATCTCCACGTCACCGGTGCGCATGGCTTCGCGGGCCCACGCCAGCACACGGCCTCGCTCCACCCCTCCCAGGCTCGACCGTGCGAGGTAGCGGACCGCCTCGTCTGCATCGTGCAACGACCGGGCGAGTGACGCGATGCGTTCGGCCTCCACCGGAGCAAGGGACGCGTCGTCGGCGAACTCCGTTCCGGCGACCGCGGACTCGTCGGTTCGGGCGATGGCGTCGGCGGCGACCTCCGCCACTTCGCGGATCTCGTCCAGGGGGTCCGAGACCAGGGTGGCCAGCGCCCGGAGGATCTCCGGAGCCTCTTCGCCCTCCACCAGGATCCGGACGGCCCCCAGACGCCTGACGTCGGGCAGCGACAGGCTACCGACCAGTCGCGAGATGCCGATGGCCCGGCTGAGCCGCGCGATCGATGTGCCTTCTGCGGTTGTGGGCGGGGAATCCATCTCGCCGATCGAGGTCAGGAGCAGGTCGAGCTCGGTCTCATCGAGGGTGGACGTCGATGCCAAGAGCTCGGGCAGCAGCTCGAGCGCTGCCGCTTGGGTGAGCGGCCAGCGGCGTGCGGCGATCAGCGGAGCAAGTAGCACGAGATCCCGAGAACCACGTTCGGCTGCAAGGCGAACCGCCGCGGCCCGAACCTCGTCGGCTGGGTCCATGAGTGCCTGCTTGATCGTGGCGTCGTCGACACGGTCGGCCCGGTTCGACAGGACCCCTAGGGCCAACCGGCGGACCTCCTGATCCGGGTCGAGCAACAAGCCAACGACCTGCTCCAGCTCGCTATCGCCCGGGCCGCGCTCGTTAAGCTCCCGGAGGGCACGGCGCCGCTCGTCCGGATCGCGAGCGGCAAGCGAAGGGCCGACGGACTCCGGCTGGGGCTCCGGCGCCGGCTCCGGACGCGGCTCGTCAGCTTGGCTGGGCGCAACATCGGCTTTCCAAGCGCCGGCTTCGACAGCTTCAACGGCTTGGGCAGGTCCGCCCGGCTCGGCCGCGACGGCACGATCCGGTTCGACGGGCTCGGGGCTGTGAGGAGCCTCCGGCTTTGCCGCCCTGAGCGCACTCAGCCGTCGCTGCAGGATTTCGACGGCCGAGGGCTTCGAGACATCCGCCGCAGGTTGCTCGGGCTCAACCGGCGCTGGCGGCTCGGGGATCTCCGCCGCAGGTTGCTCGGGCTCAACCGGCGCGGGCGGCTCGAGGATCTCCGCCGCAGGTTGCTCGGGCTCAACCGGTGCTGGCGCCTCTGACGTCTGGGGGGCAGGCTGCTCGAGCTTCGGCGGTGCCTGCGGCTCATCCTCGGACGAGCGCTGATCAGGCGGTTGCGAGGCGGCGGGGGCCTCCTCCTCATCCTCCTCCGCGATCTTGGCGCGGCGCTCTGCCAGCGCCTTCAAGCTCCGGTACCAATCCTCCTCGTACGCGTCCACCTGTTTGCCCTTCGGAGGTGAGCCATCCGCTTCGGAGCCCCCGGCTGCGCCGGAGGAGGCGTCACTGTCCTCGGATCCGTCTTCTCCCTTCTGGCCGAGGAAGCCGCCGATCAGACCCTGCTTGCGTTCCATCTATCCGCCGCCTCCGGCCGTCCCCTTCCCGCTCCGCGATGCGGGCGCCCGTCGTCCATCTCCGGCCGTGCCCGAGCCTCTCCGGGCTCGCCCGGATCCACTCCTCACCGCCGCCGGCATCTCGGTGACCACGGGGGGGTCACCGCCGCGTCGTTGCGTTGGAGGGCTCCACATGCTCCGGGTCCATCGCGAACGGCGTCGGACCGATCCCCATCGAGACCGCGGCCATCGCGGCCTGCGTGCGATTGCTCACGCCGAGCTTCCGGAAGACCGCTGCGAGGTGCGCTTTCACGGTCTTCTCGGACAGGAACAGGGCCCGGGAGATGTCTCGGTTGCTCTTTCCCTCGGCCAGCAGAGCCAGGATGTCGGTCTCTCGCTGCGTGAGGCTGGTCGACGGACGGCTGTGCGTCTCGCTTTGGTCGCCGCTTCCTACCTCCATGGCGTCGAACAGGTTCTGGATGACCCTTGGCGACAGGACGTTGCCGCCACCTGAGATCGCCACCTTGATCGCTTGCTCCAGGTCCTCCGGCGTCGCGTCCTTCAGCAGGTACCCGGCGGCGCCCTCAGCCAGGGCTCGCCGCACGTAATGCGCATGGTCGAACGTGGTGAGCACGATCACGGGCACCTTGGGCCATCTGGTCCGCAGATCGTGGAGCAGCTCGAGCCCGTCTGTGTTCGGCATCCGCACGTCTACGAGGGCGACGTCAACCGGGTCTGCCTCCATCACCCGAAGAGCTTCGTCCGCGCCCGCAGTCTCCTCGACGTCCGCTTCGCTGAAGCATTCGCGCACGACGTGAGCCATGCCGCGACGCACCAGCGCGTGATCGTCAACGATCATGATCCTCAAGGTTCGTCTCCTTGCTCGTCGACGGGTAGCCGGGCGACCACCCGAGTCCCGCGCCCAGGGGACGACTCGATGTCGACGGTGCCGCGCACCTCCGCCACCAGGCGTCGCATCATCTCCAGACCCAGATGGCCCTCCCCCGGCTCCTCCGGGGAGGCCTCAAAGCCTTGTCCCCGGTCTTCGACCTGCACCTCGATGCGCCGTGGGGTCGCTTGAACCCTCACAGCCACGTCCTTTGATGCCGAATGCTTGGCCGCGTTGGCCACCCCTTCCCGGATGACGGAGGAGGCCGCCTGGAGGATCGGACCGTGAACGGCGCGGACGTCGCCCTCGATCGACCAGGAGGCGGGGAGCCGCCACCGCTCCAGCACCTTCTGCACGACCAGCTCGAGCGATTCCTCCTGGCGCGATCCGTCCTCCGACGATCCATCAGGCGACAGGGCGGCCAGCATCCGCCGGATCTCCTCCAGAGCTCGTCGGAGCTCGGTCGCCGCCTCGGCCAGAGCCGCCGTGGCCTGCGTGGGGTCGAGCTCGACCCGTCTTGCCATCCACTCCAGTTCGAGCACCGACGCCGTCACGACCTGCGTGAGCCCATCGTGGATTGCATAGGCCCACCGGGTGCGCTCCTTCGCGTATGGATCGTCGAGTCCCTCCGAGGCGGAGGGTCTCCGGCCCGCGAGCGACGAAAGCATCCCTCGCAACGCGGCGACCGAGCGGACGGAAGACTTCGGAGTGAGGCGGGCGAACACCAGGTCGTCACCGCGCGGGCATGCGATCCAGCCCTCGGCCCGTCCTTCGAGCACATCGTCGAGGTGAAGGGGAAGCGGTCCCGACCCGGGTGTGGCCCACCAGGCGATCCTCCGAGAGGACTGGCCGGATCGCATGATGCCCACGGCGTCGAGGTTCAAGAGCTCGGCGAGGCGCCGGCATTCGGCGGCTTCGTCGGCCTCGTGGACGACAGCTGTCTCCACCCGTTCCCTTCCTTCTCGGCCGGCACGGCCCACGGTCGTGCTGCCTGCCTCTCGCCCTTGATATCGCGGACGACACCGGGGGTCGTCCGTTCGACCAAGCCAAGCCGTTCGGTCTAGTTCTTCCTTCGGAAAGTTCAGGGGCGCGCTTGAACCGGCGCCCCGAGGCAACCGCGGCGATGGAAGTCGCGGGGGGGTCGGCGAGCGCGACCCGTCGGTCCAAGAGGACCAGGGAGGGGGCTACTCCGAAGGGACTAGGTGATCCCTCGACATGGCCAGGATCTGCGCGACGTCGGCTACTTCCACGTCGTCGCCCCGGGCCCGGGCTCCATCGTCCAACATCACGAGGCAGAAGGGACAGGCCACACCGACCATGTCCGCGCCGGTGGAAGCGGCCTCGTCCATGCGCTCCCGGTTGATGCGCTTCCCGATCCGCTCCTCCATCCACATCCGGGCTCCCCCCGCACCGCAACACAGGCCCCGGGTCCCGTGGCGGGGCATCTCAACGGTCGACAGGCCGGGTACCGAATCCAGGAGCTGCCGCGGCTCCCCGTAGACGCCGTTGTGCCGCCCCAGGTAGCAGGGGTCGTGATAGGCGAGCAGGGCCCGCACCGGGCCCGTTGGTCGGAGGCGGCCGTCCTCGACCAGTTGGGCGAGCAGCTGGGTGTGATGGAGCACCTCGTACCGACCCCCATAGTCCGGGTACTCGTTGCGGAGCACGTTGAAGCAGTGAGGGCAGTTGGCCACGATCTTGGTGACTCCCGAGCCGTCGAGCGTGGCCACGTTCTGCTCCGCCAACGTCTGGAAAAGGTACTCGTTCCCGATGCGGCGAGCCGGGTCGCCGGTGCACAGCTCCTGCGGTCCAAGGATGGCGAAGGACACTCCGGCATCGCGGAGGAGGCCGGCCACGGCGCGCGAGACTCCGCGGGCTCGGTCGTCGAACGAGCCGGCGCATCCTACCCAGTAGATGAACTCCGGAGCTTGCTCGCCCGGGCCGAGCTGAGGCACATCCATCCCCTCGGCCCACGTCGCGCGCTGTGACTGGGGCTGACCCCACGGGTTCCCGGAAGTCTCCAGGTTCCGAAGGAGCTCGGCCGACTCGGGAGGGAATCGTGACTCACCCATCACCAGGTTCCGACGGAGGTCGACGATGTGGTCGATGTGCTCGATGTCCACGGGACACTCCTGCATGCACGCGCCGCACGTCGTGCAGGCCCACACGACCTCTTCGTCCACGATCTCTGGGACGAGCGGGGTCTTCCGGATATCGCCGGACGTCGTTCCGGCCTCGAGGATCTTCGGTCCTTCCTCGAACAGGTGGTCCCGGAGGTTCATGATCAAGAGCTTCGGCGACAGCGGCTTGCCGGTGTTCCAAGCCGGACACGCGCTCTGACATCTCCCGCATTCGGTGCACGCGTAGAGGTCCAGGGCCTCCTTCCACGTGAGGTCCTCGACCGTCGCGGCGCCGAGCCGCATCTGGTCGGTGTCGGGCGCGTCCACGTCGATCCGGAGCGGCGTCAAGTACCCCCGGGGTTTGGTGTTCGAGAAGAACACGTTGATCGAACTGGTGAAGATGTGCAGGTGCTTCGAATACGGGATGTAGACCAGGAACCCCAGGATGAGCAGGAGATGTGTCCACAGGAAGAACGGCTCGTAGAGACGAAGCACCGTCGGGGTCATGGGCTCGAACACGCGAGCGAGCCCGCGCGAGAGGGGTGTCCACGTGGGGTCGGCCTCGGCGATGCCCCGGGCGATCCGGATCGCGTTCAGCGCGAACAGCGTGAGCATGATGCCGAGGATCCACACCAGGATGAGGTCCGCCTCCTGCATGTGGCTGCCCACGAACCGCTCCGGGCGTTGGACCTTGCGGATGGCGAAGGCCATGAGGACCCCGATCACGACCAGGAGGGCGAACAGGTCCTGGAGAAGCCCGAGCCACCCGCTGCGACCGATCAACGGCAGGGCGAAATCCGGCTCGACTGCCTGCCCCATGGCTTCGATGATCGTGGTCAGAAGCACCAGGAAGCCCCAGAAGATGAGCGCGTGCATCACCCCGGGCAGGAGGCGCTGGAGAAGCTTTCGCTGGCCGAGCACGACGGTCACCTCGCGCTCCACCCTCACCGGCACGTCGCGCGTTCGATCCACGGCCCGGCCCAGACGCACCAGCCCGTACAGCAGGCGGGCGCGCCGGGCGAAGAGTCCCGCCGCAGCGGCAACGAGGGCCAGGAGGATCGCCGCAGGCAGGAGCATCAATTGGCGAGTGTATATGCGGAGCCGACGGCAGGTTCACCTCCCTTGGGGCGCCTCCCCGGGCCTTGCCGCCCACCCGAGGGCCCCTTGCCCTCCGCGGTGTTCAGTGCTCAGACCTCATGCCCGTCACAGTCTGGTCATGCCTAACCTTGACACTAAAGGACTCAGACTTTATTCTGCGATTCAGATCAAGAACTTACTCAGGAGGGTTCACTCATGCCACGAGCGGTAGGAATCGACCTGGGGACGACCAACTCCGTGGTGTCCGTCCTGGAGGCGGGCGAGCCGGTGGTCATCCCCAATGCGGAGGGCTCCCGGACCACCCCATCGGTGGTCGGGTTCTCAAGGAACGGCGAGATCCTGGTCGGTGAGGTCGCGAAGCGTCAGGCCATCACCAACCCGGACCGGACCGTGCGTTCCGTGAAGCGCGAGATGGGCCGGAAGGACTGGAACGTCGAGGTCGACGGGAAGCGTTGGACTCCTCAGGAGATCTCCGCCCAGATCCTGACGAAGTTGAAGCGGGACGCCGAGGCCTACCTGGGCGATTCGGTCGCACAGGCTGTCATCACCGTCCCCGCCTACTTCGACGACGCGCAGCGCCAGGCCACCAAGGAAGCGGGCCAGATCGCAGGCCTGGAGGTCCTTCGGATCATCAACGAGCCGACCGCGGCCTCCCTCGCCTACGGCCTGGACAAGCAACACGATCAGACCATCCTCGTGTTCGACCTGGGCGGCGGGACGTTCGACGTGTCGCTGCTGGAGATCGGCGAGGGGGTCTTCGAGGTCAAGGCCACGCATGGCGACACGCACCTCGGTGGCGACGACTGGGATCAGCGGGTCATCGACTGGATGGTGAGGGAGTTCAAGAACGCTCACGGCGTGGACCTGGCGGCCGACCGCATGGCCCTCCAGCGGCTGAAGGAGGCCGCCGAGAAGGCGAAGATCGAGCTGTCCCAAGTGGCAGAGACCACGATCAACCTCCCGTTCGTCACCGCGACGGCGGAGGGTCCGCTGCACCTGGAGATGAAGCTCACCCGATCGGAGTTCGAGCGCATGACCGCCGACCTGGTCGAGCGGACCGAGGGGCCATTCCGCCAGGCCGTGAAGGATTGGGGCAAGGACGTCTCGGCCATCGACCACGTGATCCTGGTCGGCGGGGCCACGCGCATGCCGATGATCCAGGACCTGATCCGCAAGCTCACCGGCGGCCAGGAGCCGCACAAGGGAGTGAACCCCGACGAGGTCGTCGCGGTCGGCGCCGCCGTCCAGGCGGGCGTGCTGAAGGGCGACGTCAAGGACATCCTGCTCCTCGACGTCACGCCGCTCACGCTCGGCGTGGAGACGAAGGGCGGGATCTTCACCAAGCTCATTGAGCGGAACACGACCATCCCCACCCGCAAGAGCGAGATCTTCACGACCGCGGACGACAACCAGACCACGGTCGAGATCCACGTCCTCCAGGGCGAGGCCGAGACCGTGTTCTCGCCGGGCGTGCGTTCGCTCGGGAAGTTCCACCTGATGGGCATCCCGCCGGCGCCCCGCGGCATGCCGCAGATCGAGGTGGCGTTCGACATCGACGCGAACGGGATCGCGAACGTCTCCGCCAAGGACCTGGCCACCGGCAAGGAGCAGCAGATGACTATCACCGGGGGTACGGCCCTGTCGAAGGACGACATCGACCGCATGGTCAAGGACGCGGAGAAGTTCGCGGCCGAGGACCACACGCGGCGGGAGGCGGCCGAAGCCCGGAACGCCGGGGACCAGCTCAGCTACCAGATCGACCGGTCGCTCCAGGAGTGGGGCGACAAGGTCCCAGAAGGCGACCGTGAGGAGCTCAAGAAGACGAATGACGAGCTCAAGGAGGCGCTGAAGGGGGAGGACGTCGCGCGGATCCGTTCGGCGACGGAGGCCACCATGCAGGTCTTCCAGCGCATCGGCCAGGCCATGTATCAGCAGACCCAGGCTCAGGCCGGACCGCAGCAGGGCCCGGCCGAGAGCGCGCCCCAGGGCGGCGAGGGAGATGTCGTCGAGGGCGAGATCGTGGACGAGGGAAGCGGTTCATGAGCGAGAACGACCGCACCGGCGAGCGCCCGGCCGCCCGGCCCAAGGTCAAGGTCACCGATCGCCGGCGAGTCCGCCAGGAGGAGGCCGCTCCGCCGACGCCTCCGTCGACCCCCTCGGACACGCCGGAGTCGGGAAACCGGCCGTCCACCCCGGAGCCGGAGCTCGCGGTGGCCCGCAAGGAGGCCGCCGAGTATCGGGATCACCTGATGCGCCTGCAGGCCGAGTTCGCCAACTACCGTAAGCGCGTCCTGAAGGAACAGACCCGGGCCCTGGAGCTCGCCGCCGAGCCGATCGTCCGACGGATGCTCGAGGTTCTCGACGAGTTCGAGCTCGCCCTGATGGCGGCCGAGCAGCGGCCGGACTTCGAGAAGTTCCTCCACGGCGTCGAGCTCGTGTACGCGAAGCTCGTCGAGACACTCAAGTCCGAGGGACTCGAGCGGATCGACGCCGAGGGCAAGCCGTTCGACCCGGAACGCCACGAGGCCCTCATGGGGTCGGGCGCCGGCGACGGCGAGCCCGTGGTTGCCGACGTCCTCCGCCAGGGCTATGTGCTGAAGGGTCGGGTCGTCCGCCCCGCGGGCGTGCGCGTCACGCACGAGCGCTGAGGGGGTCGCCGATGAACGGCGACGTCCGGCGTGAGTGGTTCGACAAGGACTACTACCAGATCCTCGGCGTGGCGAAGAACGCGTCGCAGCCGGAGATCAAGAAGGCATACCGCAAGCTCGCGCAGCAGTACCACCCCGACGCCAACGCCGGAGACAAGTCCGCCGAGGAGCGGTTCAAGGAGATCTCGGCGGCCTACGACGTCGTCGGCGACGAGGACAAGCGCAAGCAATACGACCAGGTCCGGGACATGGCCGCCTCGGGCTTCGGAGCCGGCGGCTTCCCCGGTGGGGGCCGCCCGGGATCCGGAGGAAGGGTCCGGGTCGAGGACTTCGGGTTCGGCGACGTCGGCGACCTGGGGGACCTGTTCAGCGTGTTCACCGGCCGGGGCCGGGGGGAGCGGGCGGCTGCACGCGGCGCCGACCTCGAGACGGAGGTTCGGGTCTCCTTCGACGAGGCCATGCGTGGGACCACGGTTCCGGTGCGCATCCAGGGGCCCGCGCCATGTCCAACCTGCGGGGGGTCGGGCGCTGAGCCGGGGACGACGCCCGTCACCTGTCCCCAGTGCGGTGGCCTGGGATCGGTCAGCGTCAACCAGGGGTTCTTCCAGATGTCGCAGACCTGTCCTCGGTGCCGGGGTGCCGGTCGCATCGTGGAGCACCCTTGCTCGACGTGCCGAGGCTCGGGCAGCGTCCGGACGACGCGCAGTTTCCAGGTGAAGGTCCCGGCCGGCGTGAGAGACGGAGCCCGGATCCGGCTCTCGGGCCGCGGCGAGGCCGGACCCCCGGGCGGGTCTGCCGGCGATCTGTACGTCGTCGTGCACGTCGCGCCGCACAAGCTGTTCGGACGGAAGGGCAGCGACCTCACCCTCGCGCTCCCCATCACGTTTGCCGAGGCGGCCCTGGGCGCGAACGTCGACGTTCCCACCCTGAACGGGCCGGTGACGCTCAAGATCCCCTCGGGCACGCAGTCGGGCAGGACTTTCCGGATCCGGGGCAAGGGCGCGCCGAGGAAGGGCGGCCACGGCGACCTGCTGGTCACTGTGAACGTGGAGGTGCCGCAGCGGTTGTCGCGCGACGAGAAGCACCTGCTGAGGCAGCTCCAGGATGCGGAGCGCGACTCGCCTCGCAGAGGTCTCGGGGTCGACGCGTAGGGGAGGAGCGGAGTCCATGACAGCGCGAGGGAATAGAAGCGACCGGGCGGAAGACCGAGCGGTCTACATCATCAGCGTCGCGGCGGAGCTCGCGGGCGTGCATCCACAGACGCTTCGCATCTACGAGCGGAAGGGCCTGCTGAGTCCCAAGCGGACGTCGGGCAACACCCGCCGGTATTCCGAGCGAGATATCGACAGGCTCCAGATGATCCAGGCGCTTACGCAAGGCCAGGGGATCAACCTGGCGGGTGTGAAGATGATCATGGAGCTCGAGGCGCAGTTGGAGGACCTTCGGCGGCGGGCGGTGGAGCTGGAGGCCGAGCTCCGGCGGGTTCGCCGGGGGCGTCCCGTCGCGCTCGGCCCGTCCTCTGCGACCGTGGATATCGTGCCGCTTCGCACGCTCTCGGCGTTCCCCTGGCTGAGCGGGAGCCCGTCTCGGTGATCGTCCTTTCGGGAGCGCGCGTGCGCTTGCGTCCGCTTCGGTCCGAGGAGTTCGAGGTGCTGCGATCCGCCAGGCAGCGGGCGGATGCCAGCGCGTCCCCCGCAAGCTTGGGCGACCAGGAGCTCCGCGAGCGCATCGAGCTCTCCGGAACGCTGACGGGCTGGGGTCTGGTCCTGGGTATCGAGGCGGATGGTGTCCTCGTCGGCCAGATCCAGGCCTACCGGGCCCAGTTGCCGCAAGGAGTATTCGGCATCGGGATCGAGCTGTTCGACCAGGACGACCGGGGCAAGGGATACGGCACGGAAGCGGTGGCCATGCTCGTCCGGCACCTGTTCGACCGGGAAGAGGCGCGGCGGGTCGAGGGGGGCACGACGACGGAAAACGCCGCCATGCGCCACCTGTTCGAACGAGTGGGTTTCCGGGAGGAAGGCGTGCAACGCCAGTTCCTCCCGGCGGCCGACGGTGGGGGCGCCGATTGTGTGATGTACGGGATGACAAGGACCGATTACGAGGGAGTGAGGGACTATTGGATCCGAACAAGCTGACGATGAAGTCACAGGCCGCGTTGGAGGCGGCCCGGGAGCAGGCGGTTGCCCGCAGCCACCAGGCCATCGAACCCGAGCACGTCCTGTTGGCGCTTCTCTCGGACGCCGACGGGGTGATCTATCCGCTCCTGCACCGCCTGGGGATGTCGCCGCGCGCACTCAGGGACCAGGTCGACGAGGCGCTGGACCGGATCCCGAAGGTGTACGCGCAGGGCGCTGAGGTTCGGGTGTCGCCGGCCACGGGGATGCTGCTGGAGCGAGCGTTCGCGGAGGCGAAGAAGCTGACCGACGAATACGTCTCCACCGAGCACCTGTTCCTTGCCCTCCTCGATGGGGACACGGGCCCCGCCCGGCTGCTCCGCGAGGCGGGTTTGAACCCCGACACGGTCTTGTCGGCCCTGGCGGAAGTGCGCGGCCGGCAGCGCGTGACCGACCAGACCCCGGAGGAGAAGTATCAGGCCCTCGAGCGGTACGGACGAGATCTCACCGACCTCGCGCGGCGTGGGAGGCTGGATCCCGTCATCGGCCGGGACGACGAGATACGCCGGGTCATCCAGGTGCTCTCCCGAAGGACGAAGAACAACCCGGTGCTGATCGGCGAGCCCGGGGTGGGGAAGACCGCCATCGTCGAGGGACTGGCTCAGCGGATCGTGGCCGGGGACGTGCCCGAATCGTTGAAGGACAAACGCGTGGTCGCCCTGGACATCGGGGCACTGATCGCGGGCTCGAAGTACCGGGGCGAGTTCGAGGAACGGTTCAAGGCGGTGTTGCGGGAGATCGCCGAGAGCGAGGGCCAGATCATCACGTTCATCGACGAACTGCACACGGTCGTGGGCGCCGGCGCGGCAGAAGGTGCGGTCGACGCCGGCAATATGCTGAAGCCCATGCTCGCCCGAGGCGAGCTCAGGGCGATCGGCGCGACCACGCTCGATGAGTATCGCAAGCATGTGGAGAAGGACCCGGCGCTGGAGCGCAGATTCCAGCCGGTCCTGGTGGAGGAGCCCGCGATCGAGGACACGATCGCCATCCTTCGGGGTTTGAAGGAGCGGTACGAGGTGCACCACGGGGTCAGGATCCAGGACTCCGCCCTGGTCGCGGCGGCCGTGCTTTCCAGTCGGTACGTGAGCGGTCGGTTCCTCCCCGATAAGGCGATCGATCTCGTCGACGAAGCCGGGTCAAGGCTTCGGATCGAGATCGATTCCATGCCGACGGAGATCGACGAGGTCGAGCGGCGGATGAAGCAGCTCGAGATCGAGCGGGCCGCCCTTCGGAAGGAGACGGACGACGCGTCGAAGGACCGGCTGGCCCGCCTGGAGCGGGACCTGGCCGACCTCCAGGAGCGTTCGGCCGCCATGAAGGCTCACTGGCACCGGGAGAAGGACCACATCGACCGGATCCGGAGGATCGGCTCGGACATCGAGGCGGCCAGGACGGACGCCGAGCGGGCCGAACGCGACGGGGATCTGGAGCGGGCGGCGGAGCTCCGATACGGAAGGCTCGTGGAGCTGGCGAGCTCGATGGACGAGGAGAACGCGAAGCTCGCGGAGATCCAGCGAGACCACAAGATGCTGAAGGAGGAGGTCGACGAGGAGGACGTGGCGGAGGTCGTCTCGACGTGGACCGGCATCCCGGTGTCGCGCCTCATGGAGGGCGAGATCCAGAAGCTGGTCCGGATGGAGGACGAACTGCACAAGCGGGTCGTCGACCAACACGAGGCGGTCGAGGCCGTGGCGAACGCCATCCGCCGCGCCCGGGCCGGGCTCTCCGACCCGAGCAGGCCGATTGGCTCGTTCGTGTTCCTGGGGCCTACCGGCGTGGGGAAGACCGAGCTGGCCCGAGCGCTCGCGGAGTTCCTGTTCGACGACGAGCGGGCCATGGTTCGGATCGACATGAGTGAGTATCAGGAGCGGCACACCGTGTCACGGCTAATCGGGGCGCCGCCCGGATATGTCGGCTACGACGAGGGAGGGCAGCTCACCGAGGCGGTGCGAAGGCGCCCGTACTCCGTCGTGCTGCTGGACGAGATCGAGAAGGCGCACCAAGACGCGTTCAACGTGCTGTTGCAACTGCTGGACGACGGTCGCCTCACCGACGGGCAGGGCCGGACGGTGGACTTCCGCAACACGGTGGTCATCATGACGTCGAATCTCGGCGGGTTCCTGTTCGCTGATCCGGGCTCGTCCGCTGAAGAGCGGACGGAGAAGGTGATGGCCGAGGTCCGCGCCACCTTCCGACCCGAATTCGTGAACCGTGTCGACGAGATCATCGTGTTCCAGCCGCTCGGGCGGGACGAGATCGCTCAGATCGTGGACATCCAGGTCCGCATGCTCCGGCGCCGGCTGGAGGGTCGCAGGCTCGTGATCAGCATCACCGACGCCGCTCGCGACTACCTGACGAACAAGGGATTCGACCCCACCTATGGGGCGCGGCCCCTGAAGCGGCTCATCCAGCGGGAGATCCAGGACGCGCTGGCGGTCAAGCTGCTGTCCGGCGAGCTCGCGGAGGGGGACGAGGTGGAGGTCGACGCCGACGGCGGCGGCCTCACGTTCGGGGTGCAGCGCGCGTAAAGCGCGACGCACGCCGTCCCGATACTCGCCCCATGAAGGGTTGGGGGCTCGTTATCGGACTGCTCGCCGCAGTCGCGCTGGTCGCGGTTGCCCTCAAGGCCCTCCCACCCGGCATCGTCGTGGTGGCGGCCTTGGGGGGATGTGCGTACGGCAGCTACCGGTTCAACCTGCGCAAGAAGAGCGTCGAGGCGAACCTGGAGCCAGGGGCGCTTGGGTTGCAGCGCGCCGATGGCGACCCGTTCGGCCTGGCCGGCCTGCCGCTCGAGCTGCTGCGGCGGGGATCGGTCGCTGGGAGTGTCGACAACGTCCTGTGGGGGAGCTGGCGGGCCGAGGACGTGAGGGTGTTCGACTTCCGATACACCTCGGATGACGACGGCGACCGCCGGTTCACCTGCGCGCTGATAGCACTCGAGCGCGACGTACCGCCGGTCGTGGTCGAGCCGAAGATGTTCTTCACCCCGCACGCAGAGCGCGGACAGCTGCCCGTCGTCGAGATGGAGGACCGAGCGTTCGAGGAGACCTTCGACGTGCGGGCCCAGGATCCGAGGCTCGTCGCCAGCCTCCTCGACGACGACACGAGGCAGTGGATGGAACGCCAGAACGACATGGCGTTCGAGATGAACGGCCGGATGCTGCTCGCGTACGTGCAGTGGGAACGTCGGGACCTGTTCCCGCTCCTCGAGGCCGCGGCCGAGCTCGGGCGGCGTCTTTCGGTGGGGCTCGTCCCCGAGTCCGGGCGGCCGGGACCGGAGCGGCCAACGGCATCGATGGAGTCCGAGGGATCGCCTGACGTCCCGGCTTGAGGCCCCGTCCGACGGACCGTAGGGTGGCCGGGTGGCCGACGCACCCGGTAGCACGAGGCTCCTTCGCCGAAGCCGCACCGACCGCGTCATCGCCGGCGTGTGCGGCGGCGTCGGGCGCTATCTGGGCGTCGACCCCGTGCTCATCCGAGTCGCGCTCGTGGTGCTGGCGATCGTGGGGGGCGGTGGCATCCTGCTCTACATCCTTGGCTGGATCCTGATCCCCGAGGAGAAGGAGGGGGAGGACCTCGGTGAGGCCCCTCCACCCAGCGCCGACATGGCGCGGTTGGTGTTCGGCGGGGCCCTGATCGCGATCGGCGTGATCCTGTTGCTCGGCCTGTCGATTCCGAGGATCGGGAAGTACCTGTGGCCGCTGGCCCTGATCGCGGTCGGCGTGGCCCTGATCGTCCGGGCGTCCTCCAGGCGATGAGCGACCTCCCGGACCCTCCTGCTTCGCCGCCGCCCTCATCACGATTCCACGCCGGACGGTTGGTGCTTGGCCTCGTGATCGTGGTGATCGGCGTAACGGCGCTTCTCCAGGCCGCGGGGGTTAGCGACGTGCCGTGGAAGGCCGTGCTGCCCGGCTCGTTGATCGCCGTCGGGCTGGGACTGGTGATCGCCGGCCAGCGTTCCGAGAGCGGTCAGGGCGGACTCATCGCCATCGGGATCGTCCTCACGATCCTGCTTGCGGGGGCGTCCGCTGTGGACATCCCTCTGGAAGGAGGGGTGGGCGAGCGGACCGAGCGCCCCATGTCGCTATCCGCGGTGCGGTCCGACTATCGGCTGGCCGTCGGGCAGCTCACCCTGGATCTCACGAGCGTATCGGTGCCCGTCACGGGCGCGGCGCGGACGGTCCGAGCCCGCGTCGGCGTTGGCCAGCTCGTCGTGGAGCTCCCGTCGGACCAGCTGGCCGTGATCCGGGGTCACGCTGGGATGGGCCAGGTGACGATCTTCGGCCAGAGCGAGCAGGGCTTCGGCGTCGACAAGGACGTCGCGCCGAGCGTGCCGGCAGGTGAGCCGATCCCGTTCTCGCTCGAGTTATCGGTGGGCATCGGGGAGGTGCGCGTCCAGCATGGCTGATCGCGGAAACCGAACGGCGGTCGTGTGGGGCGTGTTCTTCATCGGGGCCGGGATCGCTTTCCTGCTCGACCGGCTCGACGTCTGGACCCTCCGGGCCCGGTACGTGCTTCCGGTCTTGCTGATCGTGCTGGGAGCGGCGATCCTGCTCGGTGGGCGAGGTTGGGTGCGCGGCGGGCCCGACTAGCACCAAGCAGGTCATCGCCCGTGTCCCCGTCGTGTTCGAGCTGTACGGGACCGGAGCGGACCAGTAGGCTGTAGCTCGTCGTTCACGGGATCGCTCAGAAGGGACTTCATCGTGGCCTGGCTGTGGATCGCCCTCGGCGTGGTGGCGCTCCTCGTCATCCTCGGCATCCTCTCCTACAACCGCTTCGTCTCCGGACGCCAGCTCATCAAGGACTCATGGGCCAACATCGACACCGAGCTTCGCCGACGGTACGACCTCATCCCCAACCTGGTCGAAACGGTGAAGGGCTACGCCGCGCACGAGCGTGGAGTCTTCGAGGAGGTGACCCGGGCCCGGGCAGCGGCCGTCTCGGCCACCGGCAGCCCGGCTGAGCAAGCCGCGGCTGAGGGACCGTTCGTCGCCGCACTGCGCCAGCTGTTCGCCGTAGCCGAGAACTATCCGGAGCTGAAGGCGAACCAGAACTTCTTGGCCCTGCAGACCGAGCTGTCCAACACCGAGGATCGGCTCCAGACGGCGCGGCGGTTCTACAACGCGAATGTGCGTGAGTTCAATCGGCGGGTCCAGTCGTTCCCGTCGAACGTGGTCGCGCGGAGCTTCGGATTCAAGGAGGAGCAGTTCTTCGAGGTGGAGGAGACCCTTCGGGAGGCCGGCCCCCCCCAGGTGAGCTTTGCGCCCGGAACCCCGTCCGTCTCGTTCGGGGCCCCCGGCGGCTCGTCGTCCGCGCCGGCCGCCCCACCCTCCGCGGGGGGGGCGCCGCCACCGCCTCCACCTCCACCCGGCGACCCCACGCCACCCACAGGATCCGCTCCTTAGGCCGCTTCCCTCTCGGCTGTCGCCGTTCCGCAGCCCTCGAGCATGGTGGCCCGGCGAACATCTGTCGTGAGCAGCGACCAGACGGCGGCCCAGCCCATGGCCACCGCGCCCATGCCCACGGCGGTGACTCGAGGGCCGAAGGACTCGGCCAGCCACCCCGTCAGCAGGCTCGAGAGCCCGAACGTGAGCGTCACGAGCATTCCGTCGAAGGCGAAGATCCGTCCGCGGATGCGGTCGGGGACGATCCGCTGGAGCCCATAGGAGGAGAGCGTCCACTGCGCGCCCCCGCCCACGTGCGCGAGCGCAACGGTGGGCATGGCCAGCAGCAGCCCCGGGACCAGCCCGAGGAGCGTGTAGCCCAGGCCGAAGACCGCGAGTGCGAGGGCGATCGCGCCGAAGATCCGCCGATCCTGCGGCCCGAGTGCCGACCGCCCGACGAACGGACCGATCAGCGCACCCACTCCCCGGGAGGCCATGAGCAGGCCGATGCCGACGTCGCCGGCGTGGTATTGGCCATGCGCCAGGAGCGGGATCAACACGAGGACGCCCCCGGCGATCCCCCACCCGAACTTCACGGCGAGCAGGGCCAGCACCCGGTGATCCTTCCGCGCGTACCGGATCGTCTCCACCGTCGCCTCCGCGACGCCGGCGTGGTCCTCTGCCTCGCGCTGCTCGGCGAACGGCCGGCGGATCCGCCAGATGAGCCACGCCGAGGCGAGGAAGGACACCGCATCCAGGATGAATGCGGTGTCCCTGCCGAACACGGCGGCCACGACGCCGCCGAGCGCGGCGCCAACCGCGAGCATCGTGCCCCACAGGGACCCCGACAAGGCATTGGCCGTGGCCAGGTCCTCCTCGTCAACCAAGTTGGGCAACGCGGCCAATGACGCGGGCTCGAAGGCGGCGCTGAACGAGGCCATGACCGCGAGCAGGACAAACGCGAGCCATAGCAGCGAGTCGGTTCGGATCAGCAGGAAGCCGAGGCACACGACGGCCCGGGCCAGATCGGCGCCCACCATCAACCGGCGCCGATCGATCCGGTCCGCCAGCACACCGGCGACCGGCGAGAGCAGGAAGTACATGAGGTCCTCCACGGCGATGACCAGGGCCACCGCGATGGCCGAGTCCGTGAAGTGGATGACCAGCCCGAACAGGGCGACGAGCAAGAACCAGTCGCCCCCCAGCGAGATCAGGGAGGCCACGTAGAGCCGCCGGAAATCGCGGTTTCGGCGAAGCAGGGAGAGGCTGGCCCGAAGGCCTCCCTGGACGTCGACCGGTTCGCGCGCTGACACGGCGATTTGCCAGACTACAGGCAAGCGCCTGCCGACCGAAGGGGGAGAGGAGGCCATGCTCGAGCGGTTCACGTGGTTCCGGCAGTCGGCCCTACGGTTCGCCGGCGAGGGGTTCACCGTCTACATCGATCCGTGGGGGACCACTGGGGAGGACCCGCCAGCCGACGTCATCTTCATCACGCACGCCCACTCCGACCATTTCCAGCCACGCGAGATCGAGCGGCTCAGTGGGGCGGGGACCAAGCTCGTCGCTCCACACGACGTGGCCAGGGAGCTCTCGGGGGAGGTCTCCGCGGTCGCGCCGGGCGACTCGATCGAGGTCTCCGGGATCAGGGTGCAGGCCGTGCCTGCCTACAACGTGCATCCCGATCGCCTGGACAAACATCCAAAGGCCAACCGGTGGGTGGGCTACATCTTGGAGCTCGACGGGAAGGCCTACTACCACGCCGGCGACACCGACCACGTGCCCGAGCTCGACGAGGTGAGGACGGATGTAGCATTCCTGCCGATCGGGGGAACCTTCACGATGGAGCCGGCCGAAGCGGCCGGGCTGGCCAAGTCGATCTCGCCGCAGATCGCGGTGCCCATGCATTACGGGTTCGTCGTCGGCTCGCCAAAGGACGCCGAGACCTTCCGCCAGGAGGCGGAGCCGGTGACCGTCGAGGTGCTCACGCCGGTGAACCCGTTCGAGCGGGACTGAAGGAAGGAGAGAATCGCGATGGAGCTCGGATATGACGGGCCCCTGTTCATCCTGGCGTTCGACCACCGCGGCTCGTTCCAGAAGAAGTTCTTCGGCGTCACGGGGGAGCCCACGGCGCAAGAGGCTGAGCGGATCTCCGATGCGAAGCACGTCATCTTCGAGGGATTCCTGCGCGCGCTGGATGAAGGGGCGGACCGGACGAGCGCCGGACTGCTCGTCGACGAGCAGTTCGGCGCTGCGATCGCCCGCACGGCCAAGGCGGATGGGCTGATCCTGGCCATGCCCGTTGAGAAGTCGGGTCAGGACGAGTTCGACTTCGAGTACGGCGACGAATACGGCAAGCACATCGAGGAATTCGACCCCGTCTTCACCAAGGTCCTCGTCAGGTACAACCCGGCGGGGGACGGCGCGATGAACGAGCGCCAGACCGAGCGACTGCGAGAGCTCTCGGACTGGCTGCACGAGCGGGGCCGGAAGTTCCTGTTCGAGCTGCTGGTCCCGCCCACGAAAGAGCAGCTTGCAACGGTGAGCGACGACCCCGACCGATTCGACACGGAGCTCCGTCCCCAGCTCATGCTGGCGGCCATCGCCGAGCTCCAGCAATCCGGCGTGGAGCCCGACGTCTGGAAGATCGAGGGGATCGACCGGCGGGAGGACTGCGAGGCCATCGCCACGCAGACCCGAATGGGTGGCCGGGACGCGGTGGCCTGCGTCGTCCTGGGCCGAGGGGCCGACGAGGCCGCCGTGGACCACTGGCTCCGAACGGGGGCCGGCGTTCCCGGATACATCGGGTTCGCCATCGGTCGGACCATCTGGTGGAACCCGCTGAAGGAGTTCGTGGACGGCACGGCCATGCGCGAGGATGCCGCGGCCCGCATCTCCGCGAACTACCGGCGGTTCGTCGACGTGTACATGGGAAGGTAGAAGGGAGATGCGATGGCGGTCATCAAGACGATCGACTTGGTCGGCGTGTCCTCGGAGTCGTGGAGGGACGCCGCCCATCAGGCGCTGAACGAGGCGTCGAAGACGATCCGCGGGATCGAGGGGATGGACATCGTCGGAACCTCGGCCGTGGTCGACGGCAACAAGATCACCGAGTACCACACGCACGTGGAGATCCGGTTCCGCCTGGAGCGATAAAGCAGGGCGGTCATGCCGGCCTCGATCGTCGTCGGGACCCAGTGGGGGGACGAGGGCAAGGGCAAGGTCACCGACTACCTGGCCGACCACATGCGGTTCGTGGTTCGGTACCAGGGCGGCAACAACGCCGGACACACCGTGGTGGCCGAAGGGCACCTGTTGAAGCTTCACCTCGTCCCCTCCGGGATCCTGTATCCCCACCTCACCTCGGTTATCGCCGACGGCGTGGTCGTGGATCCCGGCGTCCTCTTGGGAGAGATGGACACGTTGTCCGGCCTGGGGATCGACGTCTCGCGCCTCGTCGTGTCGGGCAACGCGCACCTGATCATGCCCTATCACCTCGAGCTGGAGAAGGTGACCGAGCGCTATCTGGGCAAGCATGCGCTGGGGACGACCAAGCGAGGCATCGGGCCCACCTATGCCGACAAGGCGGCTCGGATCGGCCTCCGACTCCAGGATCTGTTCGACCCGAAGATTTTCCGTGAGAAGTTGGAGGTCGTTCTGAAGGAGAAGAACCTCCTCTTGACCAAGATCTACAACCGGCTGCCGCTCTCGGCCGACACCATCGTCGAGCAGTATCGGGCCTACGGCGAGCGACTTCGACCGCACGTGGCCGACACGTCCAGGCTGCTCTACGAAGGCCTCCGAGCCGGGGAGAACGTCCTGTTCGAGGGGGCGCAGGGAACGCTCCTCGACCTGGACCACGGGACCTATCCGTTCGTCACGTCCTCCAACCCCGTGGCAGGGTTCGCCCTAGCCTCGGCCGGCGTCGGCCCGATGGAGGTGGACCGGGTGATCGGCGTGACGAAAGCCTATGTGACCAGGGTTGGAACGGGACCCTTCCCTACCGAGGATCCGGGTCCCGACGGCGAGCGTTTGGGGGAGGCGGGGAAGGAGTTCGGCACCACCACCGGACGCAAGCGACGGTGCGGATGGTTCGACGCTGTCCTCGTTCGGTACGCAGCTCGCCTGAACGGCCTGTCCGAGATCTTCCTCACCAAGCTCGACGTGCTTTCGGGGTTCCGCTCGATCGAGGTCTGTACCGGATACGTCGCCGATGGCGAGACCTTCGAGGACGTCCCGCCTAACCAGTCGCTGTTCCATCGGGCGCAGCCGATATATGAAGAGTTGGAGGGGTGGGACGAGTCGCTGTCCGAGGCTCGTTCGTTCGGCAACCTTCCCCCGGCGGCCCGTAAGTACGTGGAACGTCTCCAGGACCTGGCCGGGGTGCGGATCGGGGTGGTGTCGGTCGGCCCGGCCCGCGAGCAGAGCCTGCCCGTCGCATGAGGATCCTCGTCGTCGGCGGTGGAGGGCGGGAGCACGCCATCGTGTGGCGCCTGGCCCAGAACCCAACGGTCGACCGGATCTTCGCTGCACCGGGCAACCCCGGGATCGCCGTCGATGCCACCTGCGTTCCGGTGGATCCGGACGACGTGCGCGGACTCCTCGAGCTTGTCCAGCGGGAGTCGATCGACCTCACCGTGGTGGGCCCGGAGACGCCGCTCGTGAGGGGCCTGGTGGACGAGCTGGACGCCGATGGGCACCGGGCCTTCGGCCCCACGGGGGCGGCGGCCAGGATCGAGGGATCCAAGGCGTGGGCCAAAGAGCTGTGCCACAAGTACGGGATCCCCGCCGGTCGTTCCCGGTCGTTCACCGACATGGAGGAGGCCGTCGCATATCTGGACGAGCTGGCGCCGCCCTACGTGATCAAGGCCGACGGCCTTGCCGCAGGCAAGGGTGTGGTCATCGCGGACGATCGGGGCGCCGCCGTCGCCGCTCTGCGAGCATGCCTCATCGAGCGAGCCTTCGGTGAGGCTGGGGCGGTGGTCCTGGTCGAGGAGCACCTCATCGGCAGGGAGGTCTCGGCCTTCGGGCTGACCGACGGCCGCGAGGTGGTCCCACTCGTCCTGGCCCAGGACTACAAGCGGGTCGGCAACGGCGACTCGGGACCCAACACCGGAGGTATGGGGGCCTACTCCCCGGTCCCCTGGGTCACCGAGGCAGTGGAGCGGCGAATCTGGGACGACGTGCTGGTCCGCACGGTACGGGCCATGGAGTCCGAAGGAGTCCGATACGCGGGCATGCTCTATGCCGGGCTCATGGTCACCGAGGAGGGTCCCAAGGTCCTCGAGTTCAACTGCCGGTTCGGCGACCCCGAGACTCAGGCGATCGTCCCCCGCCTCCGTTCAGACCTCGGCGAGATGCTGCTGGCTTCGGTCGAAGGCAACATCGGCAACTACAAGGCGCTGTGGACGCCGGACGTCTGCGTCACCGTCGTGCTGGCTTCGGGGGGGTACCCGGGGCCGTACGAGACCGGCTTCGTGATCGATGGCCTCGACGAAGCAGGCGCGATCGACGACGTCGTCATCTTCCACGCCGGCACGGCGGAACGACGGGGTAGAGTGGTCACCGCGGGAGGACGGGTCCTCGCGGTGAGTGCTCTCGGGGCCACGGCGAGGGAGGCACGGGATCGCGTGTACCGGGCGTGTTCGCGCATCTCTTTCCCCGGGATGCGTTTCCGCAGGGACATCGGGGCGGACGTAACGGAGGCTGGATGAGAAAGGACACCGCGGTGGTCGGCGTGCTGGCCGCATCCCCCGCCGAGCTCTCCGTCATGCAGCAGGCCACGGCGATCCTGGAGAAGCTGGAGCTCCCCCACGAGATCCGAGTGATGTCATCCTCTCGCAACCCCGACCTCGTGGACGAGTACGTGCGAACGGCCTTCGATCGTGGGCTGAAGGTGCTGGTCTGCACAACCGGCATCACGGGCCATCTGGCCGCCGCCGCCGCCGCGCGTACGGTGCTCCCGGTGATCGGTGTCCCCATCGCCAGCGACCAGATGGGGGGCGAGCAGGCCCTGATGGTGACCGCGCAGATGCCGGCCGGCGTTCCGGTGGCC
The DNA here is from genome assembly GCA_036519575.1 of Actinomycetota bacterium. Taxonomy (GTDB): domain Bacteria; phylum Actinomycetota; class UBA4738; order UBA4738; family HRBIN12; genus AC-69. The sequence continues at coordinate 50,422 of DATDKZ010000162.1, forward strand.
GCCGTGGGCGTGGATGCTGCCGTGAACGCGGCCGTGCTGGCGGCGGAGATCGTGGGGGTGGCCGAGCCGGAGATCCAGGCCCGGCTGTGGAAATTCAAGGACGACCTGGCGGAGGGCCTCAGGCTGTGAGGGCCGGCTCCCGCCTGCTGCGGGGTGGGCGGCCATGATCCCTCGCTACTCCGTGCCGGAAATGACGGCCGTCTGGTCGGATGAGGCTCGGTTCCGCCATTGGCTGGAGATCGAGGTCCTGGCGGTTGAGGCGTGGGCCGGCTTGGGCACGGTGCCTCCCGAGGATGCCCGGGTCGTCCGCGAACGCGCATCCTTCACCGTCGAGCGGGTCCGCGAGTTGGAGGAGGTCACCAGGCACGATGTGGCGGCATTCGTCCAGTGCGTGGCGGAGTCGGTCGGGCCGGCGGGACGGTGGATCCACTTCGGTCTGACGTCCTCGGATGTGCTGGACACGGCCTTCGCCCTCCAGCTCCGCCGGGCGGCCGACCTCCTGCTCGCTGGTATCGAGCGGCTGCTCGGCACGGTGAAACGGATGGCGCTGGAACACCGGGACACCGTGATGGCGGGACGGACCCACGGGGTACACGCGGAGCCGACCAGCTTCGGACACAAGCTCGCCCTGTGGGCCTTCGAGCTCGATCGAGACCGCGAGCGGCTGTGGCGAGCTCGAGAGGCGGTATCGGTCGGCAAGGTCTCGGGAGCGGTCGGCACCTACGCCCACCTCGACCCCCGGATCGAGGAGCACGTGTGCGGTGAGCTCGGGCTTCGACCGGCCGAGGCGAGCAGTCAGGTGGTGTCGCGCGATCGGCATGCCGAGTACATGGCGGCCCTCGCGATCCTCGGCTCGTCGCTCGACGCGATCGCCACCGAGATCCGCCACCTGGCTAGGACCGAGGTCCGGGAGGTCCAGGAGCCCTTCGCCGAGGGGCAGAAGGGCTCGTCGGCGATGCCCCACAAGCGCAACCCCGTTCGCTGCGAGCGGATCACCGGGCTGGCGCGCGTGGTTCGAGCCGACCTCCAACCCACCCTGGAGAACGTCGTGTTGTGGCACGAGCGCGACATCTCGCACTCCTCGGCCGAGCGGGTGGTCTTCCCCGACTCGACCACCGCGCTGCACTTCATGCTGGTCGAGATGAGGGAGGTGCTCGGCGGCCTCGAGGTGTTTCCGGAGCGCATGCGGGCGAACCTGAACCTCGGTGGCGGCCTCGTGTACTCCCAGGGCGTCCTGCTCGCTTTGGTGGAGGGCGGCGTGCCTCGGGATGATGCCTACCGGATCGTCCAGGCTGCAGCGGCCGCGGCATGGGACGAGGGGAAGGACTTCAGGGCGGAGCTCCAAGGTCAACCCGACGTGGCGCGGTTGCTGAGCGCCGAGGAGCTCGAGGCGCTGTTCGACCCGGGCCGCTACCTGCGAAACCTCGACGTGGTGTTCGACCGGCTGGCCAAGCTGACCGTGGGCGGGGAGCGGTGACCGAAGCTGCAAAGCTCCGGACCAGGGGCAAGGTTCGCGACATCTACGACGCGGGGGACGATCGCCTGTTGCTCGTGGCCACCGACCGTATCTCCGCGTTCGACGTCGTTCTTCCCAACCCCATCCCCGACAAGGGCAGGGTGCTGTGCGGGCTCTCGCTGTTCTGGTTCGGCAAGACAGGGGATGTCGTCGGCAGCCACCTCCTGAGCGCCGACCGGCAGGACTTCCCCGAGCCGTTCCGGGGCGACCCGTCACTCGCCGGCCGGTCCATGCTGGTCCGCAGGGCGAAGGTGGTCCCGGTCGAGTGCGTCGCCCGGGGGTACCTGACCGGGTCGGGGCTCAAGCAGTACCTGGCCGAGGGCCACGTGTGCGGGGTGCCGCTCCCGCCGGGTCTGGGTGAGGCCGATCGGCTGCCAGAGCCCATCTTCACGCCCACCACGAAGGCCGCGGAAGGGCACGACCTGCCGCTCACGTTCCAAGAGACCGCGGACCTGGTGGGCGAGGGCCTCGCCGAGCACCTCCGCGAGTTGACTGTTGGTCTGTACGAGCGAGGGGCGGAGATCGCGCGTGAGCGCGGCATCATCGTGGCGGACACGAAGTTCGAGTTCGGGTTCGCCGGCGGCGATCTGATCCTGGTGGACGAGGTGCTCACACCGGACTCTTCTCGTTTCTGGCCGGCGGACGGTTACGCGCCCGGCACCCCACAACCGTCGTTCGACAAGCAGTACGTCCGGGACTGGCTCGATGCGAGCGGATGGGATCACGAGCCGCCGCCCCCGGACCTCCCGGCCGGCGTGGTCGAGCGGACTGCACGTACCTATCGGGAGGCTTACGAGCGGATCACCGACAAGAGGTTCGACTGGTACCGTCGGCGCATGGGAGTGTCTGACCGGGGATGAAGTACCGATTCCGGGTCGTCGTGTCGTTGAAGCCGGGGCTCCTCGATCCTCAGGGCAAGGCCATCGAAGGATCCCTTCCCTCGATGGGCTGGGCCAATGCCTCGAACGTGCGCGTGGGCAAGTACGTGGAGCTCGTGGTGGACGCGGGAACGGAAGCGGCGGCCGCCTCGCAAGTGGATGAGATGGCGCGGCGACTCCTGTCGAACCCAGTGATCGAGAACTATCGCATCGTGGGGTCGGCCACCGAGCTTCGGTTCGAGGACGTTCAATGAGCGCGGGCACGCCCAGGGTGGGCGTGGTGACGTTCCCCGGCTCCCTTGACGATCGGGACGCGGTTCGCGCCATTGCGTTCATGGGTGGCATCGGCGTGACGTTGTGGCACGCCGATCGCGATCTTCGCCGTGTTGATGCCGTCATTTTGCCCGGCGGGTTCTCCTACGGTGACTACCTGCGGACCGGCGCACTGGCCCGATTCGCCCCGATCATGGACGAGGTCCGAGCCTTCGCCGACCGGGGCGGGCCGGTGGTCGGCATCTGCAACGGCTTCCAGATCCTGTGCGAGGCCGGGCTGCTGTCGGGAGCCCTGATCCGTAACCGCTGGCTTCGATTCGTGTGCCGGTTCGTGGACGTGCGGGTCGAGACCTCGCTCTCCCCGCTCACCGAGGGACTGGTTCCCGGCGAGGTGCTGCGGATCCCCGTGAAGCACGGGGAGGGGCAATTCACTGCTCGCCCAGAGGACCTCGCCCGGATCGAGGCCGAGGCGCTGGTCACGTTTCGATACTGCGGTCCAGGTGGAGAGCTCGACGACGAGCACAACGTGAACGGGAGCGCTGGCTCGATCGCGGGGATCAGGAACCCGCAGGGCAACGTGGTCGGGCTCATGCCGCACCCGGAGCACGCCGTCGATCCCGACGTCGGGTCCACGGGGGGTCAACCCCTCTTCGCCTCGCTCCTCGCGTACGCGCTCGCCAGGGTGTGAGGTGAAGGTCGTCCAGCCGCTTCATCGCGCCCTGGGCCTGACCGACGAGGAGCTCGACCGGATCCACGCGACGCTCGGTCGCGACCCCAACCGAACCGAGCTGGCGATGTACGCGGCCATGTGGTCGGAGCACTGCTCGTACAAGTCGAGCAAGGTCCACCTTCGCACCCTGCCCACCGAAGGACCGCGGGTGCTGGTGGGCCCGGGACAGGACGCCGGCGCCGTGGACATCGGGGAAGGCCTGGCCGCGGTGTTCAAGATGGAGTCGCATTCGCATCCATCCGCCGTCGAGCCTTATCAGGGCGCCGCCACCGGGGTGGGCGGCATCGTCCGAGACATCGTGTCGATGGGAGCCCGGCCCGTTGCGCTCCTCGATCCCCTCCGGTTCGGACCGCTCACCGAGGAGCGCAACCGGGTCCTGTTCGCCGGCGTGGTTGCCGGGATCGGCGGCTACGGCAACTGCATCGGGGTGCCGACGGTGGGGGGCGAGATTCGCTTCGCCGAGCCCCACTCGTCGAATCCCACGGTGAATGTGATGTGCGTGGGGGTGGCGCCGGCCGACAGGCTGGTGACGAGGGCGAACGAGGTGCGCGAGGGATCGAGGTTGCTCCTGATCGGCGCCGCCACCGGCCGGGACGGGATCGGCGGCGTTTCGGTGCTCGCGTCGCGAACCATCGAGGATCAGGCGGCGGACGCCCGACCGAGCGTACAGATCGGCGACCCCTTCGCCGGGAAGCTGCTGATCGAGACCTGTCTGGAGCTCGTCGAGGGCGGACTGCTGCTTGGTCTGCAGGATCTGGGCGGAGCCGGGCTGACCTGCGCGGCCAGCGAGACCGCGTCCGGGGCGGGAATGGGGGCGGAGCTGGACCTGGACGCCGTTCCACTCCGTGAGGCGGGCCTCGAGCCGTTCGAGATCCTGACGAGCGAGTCCCAGGAACGGATGCTCGCGGTGGTGGATCCCTCCCGGCTCGACGAGGTCCGGGGCGTCTGCGAGAAGTGGGGCCTGACCTCCGCGGTCGTGGGAACGCTGGTGGACGGCGGCCGGCTCGCCGTCCGCATGGGGGGAGCGATCGTCGCCGATGTACCGGCCCGGTCCCTGTCGGACGATGGACCGGCCTACGACCGACGCAGGGAGCGGCCGGCTGGGCGGCACGAGATCCTGGAGGACGATCCCACGTTCGCTCCCGTCGATACCGACCCACGGGACGCGTTCCTCGCCGTCCTGTCCTCGCCGAACGTGGCGTCGAAGCGGTGGGCGTTCGAACAGTACGACCAACTCGTGCAAGGGGCCACGGTGGCGCCTCCCGGCAGCGACGCCGCCGTGATCCGCATCGAGGGGACGTTGAGGGCCTTGGCGCTCTCCTGCGACGGCAACGGCCGGTTCGGGCATCTCGACCCATACCTCGGGGCGGCCCACGCGGTGGCCGAAGCCGCACGGAACGTGGCGGTTGTGGGCGCCACTCCTCTGGCCATCACGAACTGCATGAACTTCGGCAACCCAGAACGGCCCGAGGTGATGTGGGAGTTCGCCGAGTCGATCCGGGGGATGGCGGACGCTTGCCGGGGGCTCGGCACCCCCGTGACCGGGGGGAACGTGAGCTTCTACAACGAGTCGGGCGGATCCGCGATCTGGCCCACGCCGATCGTGGGCATGCTCGGGCTCATCGAGGATTACCGGTTGCTCGTGCAACCGGGCTTCCCAAGTGCTGGGCTCCTCGTCTATCTGTTGGGGGAGACGTTTCCCGAGCTCGGGGGCTCGGAGTTCGCCCAGGTCGCGCTTCGGAGCGTCTCCGGGCATCCACCGGCCCTCGACCTGGCCCGGGAGGCCTCGCTCCATCAGATGCTGCTGGAGGCGGCCCGGGGTGATCTCCTGGCCTCGGCTCACGACTGTTCCGATGGAGGCCTTGCCGTCGCCTTGGCCGAGTCGGCCCTTGCCGGGGACACCGGGTTCGCGGTATCGCTTCCCGGGGACGAACCCTGGTACGTCGCGCTGTTCTCCGAATCGGCATCGCGTGCGGTCGTCTCGGTGGCCCCCGAGAAGGCGGAGGCCGTGGAAGCCCTGGCGTCGGCACATCACCTGCCGCTCTCGCGCCTTGGCGAGACCGGCGGACCCGGGATGGTTTTCGACTCGCTCCTTGAGATCACGGTCGAGGACGCGCGCTCCGCCCACGAAGGCGCGATCCCAAAGCTGCTCGCGGGCTGACGGGCCCTGTTAGCATCGCGAACAGGTGGGAGCGGAGAGCCCGAAGGAGGAATGCGGCCTCTTCGGCGTGTGGGCGCCGGGAGAGGACGTCTCCAGGCTCACATACTTCGGCCTCTTCGCCCAGCAGCACCGGGGACAGGAGTCGGCCGGCATGGCCGTCTCGGACGGGCAGAACCTCCTGGTCTACAAGGAGCTCGGCCTTGTTTCGCAGGTGTTCGACGAGGCCACGCTTGGAACCCTCCAAGGGGATCTCGGCATCGGGCATACGCGGTACTCCACGACCGGCTCGACCACCTGGGAGAACGCGCAGCCCGCGTTCAAGACCGACGGTGAGCGCTCGCTGGCCCTCGGCCACAACGGCAACCTGGTCAACACGTTGGAGCTCGCGGAGCGGTCCGGTCGGGCGGCGCCAGCCACCACGGACTCGGACCTCGTCGCCGGCATCCTGGCCGGCCGTCTGGAGGCCGGCCTGTGGGAGGCGTCCTTGGCCGTGCTCCCGGATCTGCGCGGCGCGTTCTGCTTCGTGATGATGGACGAGCGGAGCGTCTATGCCGCCCGCGATCCCCACGGCCTGCGGCCCTTGTCCATCGGAAGGCTCCCGAGCGGCTACTGCGTCGCGTCGGAGACGTGCGCGCTCGACATCGTCGGGGCAACCTTCATCCGTGACGTCGAGCCCGGCGAACTGATCAGGTTCGACGACCGGGGACCCCGATCCGCCCGCTTCGCGGAGAGTCCGCGGAAGGCGCTGTGTATCTTCGAGTTCGTGTATTTGGCCCGGGCGGACTCCCGGATCCAGGGGGCCACGGTGCACGAGGTTCGGCGCACGCTCGGCCGGCGCCTGGCGATGGAGGCGCCGGCCGACGCCGACATGGTGATGCCCGTCCCGGACACCGCCCACTCGGCCGCGCAGGGGTACGCGGAGGTCTCGGGCATCCCGTACGGCGAGGGCCTGATGAAGAACCGTTATGTAGGCCGAACCTTCATCCAGCCGTCCCAATCGCTTCGAGAGCGCGGTGTGAAGCTCAAGCTGAATCCGATCCCCGACGCCATTCGGGGAAAGCGCCTGGTGGTGATCGACGACTCGATCGTGCGAGGCACGACGACCCGCCAGATCGTGCAGGCCCTCCGGGAGGCCGGTGCGGCGGAGGTGCACACCCGGATCACCTGCCCGCCGATCCAATGGCCGTGTTTCTACGGCATCGACATGCCCACCCGATACGAGCTGGTCGCCTCGGACCTGTCAGTGGAGGAGATCAGGCAGTTCGTGGGCGCCGACTCGCTCGGCTACCTGTCGCTCGATGGGATGGTGGCGGCGACCGGGGCTCCCGGAGGGGACTTCTGTCGGGCCTGCTTCGACGGCGAGTACCCGATCGAGGTTCCCGAGGGCGCGGGCAAGTTCCTGCTGGAGCAGCCCGCCAGGTCGTGAGCGGCGCCTACCGCAGGGCGGGCGTCGACCTGGAGGCTGCGGGCAGAGCCGTGACGCTCATCCGAGAGCTGGCCAAGAGCGCGACGCGGCCCGAAGTCCTCGAGGGGGTCGGCGGCTTCGCCGGGCTGTTCCGGATCGGGGAGGGACGGTACCTCGCCGCCGCCACGGACGGGATAGGGACGAAGCTCGACGTGGCGCGGATGGCCGATCGCCTGTCCACGGTCGGTATCGACCTCGTAGCCATGTGCGCCGACGACGTGGCGTGCACTGGGGCCGAGCCGCTCTTCTTCCTCGACTACCTGGCGACGGGGAACCTCGTCCCGGAAGAGGCCGCGGCCATCGTCGAAGGGATCGCCGAGGGCTGCCGGCGTGCCGGGTGTGCGCTCCTCGGCGGCGAGACGGCCGAGCATCCCGGCGTGATGGCCGAGCGGCAGCTCGACCTGGCGGGGTTCTGCGTGGGGGTCGTCGACGACGAGGGGCTGATCGGGCCTCACCGCGTCCTCGAGGGCGATGTGCTGGTCGGCCTGGCCTCGAGCGGCGTGCACGCGAACGGATTCAGCCTGATCCGTTCCGCGCTCCTGGTGGAAGGTCCGCAGATGCTCGACGCCGTGCCGGACGGCTTCCACCGATCCCTGGCCGACGAGCTGCTCGAGCCGACGGTGATCTACGCGCCACTCGTCGTGTCGCTCGCGCGCGGCGGACTGGTGCACGCGGCCGCGCACGTGACCGGAGGCGGCCTTCCGGAGAACGTACCTCGTGCCCTCCCCGGTGGACTTGGGGCCGAGATCGATCTCGGCAGCTGGGCCGTTCCCGCGATCTTCGAGCTGGTACGCACGGCGGCGGACGTATCGGACAACGACATGTTCGCCACGTTCAACATGGGCGTGGGAATGGTGCTCGTGGTGCCGCCGAGCCGGGCGGACGACGTGATCGGGCAGGCCGCCGACGCCGGCATCCAGGCCTTTGGGATCGGGCGCGTGGGCGTGGGACCTGGGCTCTCCCTGCGTTAGCCAAGAAGGACTACGACCATCTGTCTCCGGGTCTACTTCGACCGGTCCTTGAAAAACGGTAGCCCGGGCGATTCCGGCGATGGATACACCTGCCTACCCTCGAATCCGGGATGGATGCGCCCGTGCAGACCAGCGTGCTCGTCGTCGACGACGAACCCCAAGTCGTCTGGATGCTCCAGTTCAGCCTGGAGGCCGAGGGGTTCCAGACCTTCGCCGCGCGTGACGGCCGGACGGCCCTCGACGAGCTCCGCGAGCATCGCCCGCAGCTCATGCTCTTGGACATCATGATGCCGGTCATGGACGGCTGGAGCGTGCTCCAGGAGATCCGGGACCTCCCCGAGACCGAACGCCCCCGCGTGGTCGTGGTCTCGGCGCGGGCAACCCTTCGCGACCGGGCCAAGGCCGCCGAGCTCGGGGCCATCGCATTCGTGGCCAAGCCGTTCAACGTCGATGACTTGCTGGGCGTCCTCAACCGACTGAAGAAGGCCAGCTAGGTCGTTCGCGCGTACGGCTCAGCGCGGGAAGCGCTGGTGGTCCTTCGGCACGACCGTCGTCCCCACGGCCCTGCACGTTAGGATGGGTTCTTGCAGGAACTCCGCGGCGGACTCGGACACGTCGGACCGGGGCCCACCGATCTTCCACACCTCGAACTCGCACCGTCGCGATGTGGTTCCCACCGACACGATCCGGCCATTCGCCTCGATCCAGTCTCCCGCGAACAGCGGATGGAGGAACTCGACCGACTCATAGGCGCGGAACAGGCCCTCGTCGCCGTCGTAGCGCATGGCCAGCTCGGTGATGAGGTCGCCGATCACCTCGAGCTGCTTGGCCCCGGCCACCAGGTTGCCACCGTAGTGCGAGTCCTCGTTTCCCAGTCGGCGGCGGATGAAGGCGGTGGGAAGCTCTTCGGCCATCGGCTGTGACCTCCCCACCTAGCGAGAGACGACCTTGCCGAAGCGCACGCCGCGCCTCGGCACCCGGGCCAGCTCGCCGTCCTTCCTCCGAACCAGGTACGTCTCGGCGGCCTCATCGTAGGCCACGAGGATCCCCACGACCTCGCCCACATAGCCGTTGGGGAGCTCGAACTGGAACGAGACGCGAGTACCGATGTCATCCGGCGACACCTGGTTCGGGGCCTTCATCGCCGGGAGGATACCGGACCTCGCTTACGGCTCGACGCGGGTGATCGATCCGTCCGGCGGCTCGGGGAAGGCCTGCGGGTGCACGGCCCAGGCCAGGATCTCCAGGCCATCGACGATCCGCGGCCCGGGGCGGGAGAAGAACGAGGTCGCGTCGACCGCGAACACCGTCCCCTCACGAGCCGCCGGGGTCTCGACGAATTCGGCGTTGCGGTAGAGCTGGGCGGCCTCCCCCTCCGCCTCCTCCAGGTAGTAGCCGCAGGGCATGAACACCACGACCTCGGGGTTGGCATCCCGGATCTCCCGCCAGGTCACCACCCGGGAGGGGTGTTCCTTCTCGGTCAGCAGGTTCACCCCGCCGACCGTCTCCACCATGTCGGGGACCCAATGGCCCGCGGCGAACGGCGGATCGAGCCACTCCTGGCACAGGACCCGGATCGAGGGGAGTCGGACCGCCTTGGCCCGTACCGCTTCGACACGAGCGCGGAGCGCGCCGACGATCTCGTCGGCGCGCTCCGCCCTTCCAAGCGTTGTGCCCACCGCCCGGATACCTTCCAGCACCTCGTCGAACGTGTGCGGATCGAGCGAGAGGACCTTCGCATCGCGAACGCCGATCTCCTCGAGCGCCTCCTGCACCTGTCCGCTGGGGACGGCGCACACGCGGCAGAGGTCTTGCGTCAGGATCACGTCCGGCTCGAGCTGTTGGATCAGCTCCTTCTCCAGGACGTAGATCGGCTCCTGGCGGTCCATCCGGTCTCGGACCTCCTCGTCGATCTCGCGGGAGGAGAGCGGCCGTCCCTGAGGGAGCGCGCTCTTCACCACCACGGGCTTGGAAGTGGCCTCGGGCGGGTAGTCGCATTCGTACGTCACCCCGACGAGATCGTCGCCCAGGCCCAGCGCGTACACGATCTCCGTGGCGGAGGGCAGGAGCGACACGATCCTCATCGGGGGAGTGCCTCCAGCCGGTCGGGGGAGGAGAGGGCCGCGACCAGGTCGCCGAACGCCCGGCCGGCGGTCGCACCGTCCAGCAGTCGGTGATCGAAGGTCAGCGAGAGCGTGCACGCGGGCCGGGCCACCACCTGCCCATCGACGATCAGCGCCCGGGGGGCGATGGCGCCCAGGCCGAGGATCGCGGCCTGGGCCCGATTGATGATGGGCGTGCCGAACTCTGAGCCGTAGCTCCCGGTGTTCGTCACCGTGATCGTTCCGCCGGTCATCTCCTCGATCCGGATGGAGCCGTCGCGCGCCGCCGAGGCCAGTCGCTGGATCTCGGCCGCGACCTCGCCCAGCGTCAGGTCCCCGACGTCTCGAACCACCGGCACCAGGAGCCCTCGTTCGGTGTCGGTGGCGATGCCGACGTGGACCCGCCGGTGCAGCCAGATCTGGCCCTGCTCGGCCATATACGACGCGTTGAGGCTTCGATGGTCCTTGCACACGTCGGCTAGGGCCCGGACGACGATCGGCAGTGGCGACAGGCCGGCTTCTCGACGGAACGCCTCCAGAGCCGTGGAGTCGAGCGTCCGAAACGTGGTGACCTGTGGCACTTCCCGAACGACCCGAGTGAGGTTCTCGGCGATCGTTCTCCGGATCATCGAGATGGGTCTGACCTCGGCGTCGGTGGGCATCATCATCGTCCACAGGGCGCGGGCTCCGGCCCGCTGCCCCTGCTCGAGGGCCGGAGCCATCCCCACGCCGGGCGATGCCTGCCCTTCCTCGGCGGGCGCGCGGACCTCCGCCGCCACCGGCGTGCCCGACCGAGCGGCTCGATCCACGTCCTCGTGAGTGACCCTTCCACCCGGACCGGATCCGGCGATCACGCCCAGCTCCACCCCGAGCTCCTTGGCTCGCCGGCGAACGGCCGGGGTGGCCGGCACTGTGGCCGGCCCTGCATCCTCTTCCGCCGCCGCCTCCCCGTCCTCCTCGACCTCGAAGGTGACTAGGGGCGCTCCCACCTTGACGGTCTCTCCCACCTTCCCGTGCAGTTGGTCGATCGTCCCGGCGAAGGGTGAGGGGATCTCCACGGTTGCCTTGGCCGTCTCCACCTCGACGATCGGCTGGTTCAGCGAGACCGGGTCGCCCTCCTTCACCAACCAGGCAGTGATCGTGGCCTCCTCGAGGCCCTCGCCCAGGTCCGGCAAGGCGAAGACTCGCTCGGCCATCAGTGGCTCACCACCGTGCGCACGGCGGCCGTGATCCGCTCGATGCTGGGCAGGTACCGCTGTTCGAGGGCCGCCGGCGGATACGGTACGTCGTAGCCCGTCACCCGAAGAACCGGCGCCTCCAGGTAGTCGAACCCCTCCTCCATGACCCGGGCGGCGATCTCGGCGCCCATCCCCAACGTCCGAGGTGCCTCGTGTACCACGACGACGCGGCCGGTCCTCCGCACGGACTCGGCGAGCGTCTGGAGGTCGAGGGGAACGAGCGAGCGGAGGTCGAGCACGCGGCAGGAGAGGCGTTCACGCGCAAGGACCTCGGCCGCCTCGAGACATCGCGTGACCATGGCCCCATAGGTGACGAGTGTGCAGGCGTCGCCCTCCCGCCGGATCCACGCCCTGCCGATGGGCGGCCCATCCACCGCGAGCTCGCCATGTTCCTTGGCCCAGTACCGGCTCTTCGGCTCGAGAAAGATCACCGGGTCGGGGTCGGCGATCGCGAGCGCCAGCAATCGGTAGGCGTCCAGCGCGCCTGATGGGACCACCACCTTCAGCCCGGCTGTATGCGCGTAATAGGTCTCCGGGCTCTCGCCGTGGTGCTCCTTGCCCCGGATACCGCCGAACGAGGGGATCCGTATGACGATCGGCATCGAGGTCCGGCCCCGCGTGCGCGTCCGGTACTTGGCGATATGGCTGACGATCTGGTCAAGCGCCGGATAGGAGAACCCATCGAACTGCATCTCGGCGACGGGCCGCCAGCCGGCCAGCGAGAGGCCGACGCAGATCCCGGCGATTCCGGCCTCCGCGATCGGCGTGTTGAACACCCGTTCCGGGCCGAATGCGCGCTGCAGGCCCTCGGTGACGCGATACACTCCGCCGAGCTCACCGACGTCCTCACCGAACACCAGCGTCCGGGGGTCGTTGTTCAGGGCATCGCGGAGCGCGGCGTTCAGCGCGGCGACCATCGTGTACTCAGCCATCCGGCCCCTCGGTCACCGATCGCCGGTCGCGCTCCAGGCTTTCGGGCGGCTCCGCATAGGCGAAGGCGAAAAGCTCCTCGGGCGGCGGCGGCCCGAGGGAGGTGATCCCGGCCCGAACGTCGGCCACCCACTCCTTCGCCTCGTCCTCGCAATCGGCCACGAACGACTCGTCGGCAATCCCCGAGGCCAGCAAGTGCTTCAGGTACCGGTCGATGGGATCGCGCTCGCGCCACAGCCCGACCTCGTCCGCGCTCCGGTACCTCGTCGCGTCGTCGGCGGTGGAATGCGGCCCCATCCGATAGGTCAACGCCTCGATCAGCGTGGGACCGTCGCCGGCCCGGGCCCGTTCGGCCGCCGCCCTCGTGACCGAGTACACGGCCAGGACGTCGTTCCCGTCGACGAGCACGCCGGGCATGCCGTACCCTTCGGCCCGAGCGTGGATCGGCCCCGCCGCCTGCTCCCGGAGCGGGACCGAGATGGCCCACCCGTTGTTCTGACAGAACAGGATGGCGGGGGCGCCGAACACTGCGGCCATGTTGGCCGCCTCGTGGAAGTCGCCTTCCGACGTGGCTCCATCGCCGAAGTACGCCAGGGCGCACACGGGTAGATCGTCGAACCTTGCGCCCATGGCCCACCCAACGGCGTGCACGATCTGGGTGGCGACCGGGACGCAGATCGGCGCGAACCGGCTGGCGATGGGGTCGTACGGACCCCCGTGCCAGACTCCTCGATGATATTGGAGGTACTCGACGACGTCGACGCCTCTGGCCACGGCCGCGGCGAGCTCGCGGAAGGACGGGAACACGAAGTCGTCGGGCTCCAGGGCGAAGGCGCTTCCCACCTGGGCCGCCTCCTGGCCCTCGAATGGCGGGTACACGGTGAGCTCGCCCTGACGCTGGAGCGCCATGCACTCGCGATCCAGGCGGCGGGACAGGATCATCAGCCGCAACAGGTCGCGAAGCTCATCGGCCTTCAGACCAACGTCGGTGTCGCCGACCGCCGTTCCGTCGGGCGCGACCAGCCGCACCGGGGCGGCGTCGTGCAGGTCCTCGTGCATGGCCATGGTCACCGACCTCGGACGGCGGCGGGTGTGCGAGAGCATATATGCTGCTCCGCGACGTGGTCCCTTGCGCCTACCTCCGCGCGTTCCAGCCTCTGGAGGCGTTCCCGCTCGATGAGCAGGCCCGGTGGGAGCGCTACATCGTCGGAGGAGGGATGCTCCGCCGGCCGCGGCCCACCTACCGGCAGTGGATGAGCGGCCGGCGCCTCGGCGTCCTGGCCGCTTCGGAATCCGACGGCGCCGATATCCGACTCGAGAAGGGCGCCTACTTCGTGTGCCCATGGCGGACCAGGCTCCGGGTGCTGGCCAGCCTGTTGTCCTTCCGCGAGGCTGCACAGTTCGAGGGGAGCGAAGCGTTCGTGAGCGACCGGGAGGCCCGCCGGGCTTCCAGGGAGCTGGCCAGGATCCGGCGGCGGGATCCGAAGGCCGTCTCGTTCATCATGCAGAGCCCCTGGCACGTCCCCGTCAGGTGGTTCGTGCTGTTCGGGGAGGGCGATCGGCGGCTCGAGGAGCACGGGGGCCGCCATCGGCTCCGGTACCTGACCACCGTGCGCAAAGCGGCGCGTCGGGCTGAGCGGGCCATCCCCGGGCTCCGGCGGACGGACCTGGGGCCGGTGGCCGACATGATCGTCGAGCTCTATGAGTGGCTCGGTGCCTTCGACCGCCGATCGCTGCTCGAGCTGGATTACGGTGGCCTGAGCGACCTCATGACATGGGACGAGCTCGACGACGATCATTCTGCCCGCGACATCCAGACGGCGCTGAAGGCTCTCTCGTCTGAGGAGTTCCCGCGCTCGGCCGAGCTGTACCAGTCGGTCATCAGCCGGTGGGCCGAGGTCCGGGGCCACGAGGCCTTGAACTGACGGGCCTCGCCCACGCCGCGACCTCGTGGCCAGGGGCAGAATCGAACTGCCGACACCGCGGTTTTCAGCCGCGTGCTCTGCCAACTGAGCTACCTGGCCGGACACGGTCACGCCGGCGCGAGCGCCGGCACTCCCAGCGCGGGTGACGGGATTTGAACCCGCGATTACCGCCTTGACAGGGCCTCCACCCGCGTCCTGAAGGTTACCGCACCGTCCCGCCGAATTGTGCTTGTCCAGCTGGAGCGGCGGATGGCTTCCCGGTTCGACCTGGTCCGTTTGGGGTATGCGGCGGGGGGACGGTGATGACGCCGCCTTGCAAATACCCATCGCATCCCCGTACGGTTAGCAGAGGAGCAATTCAAGGGAGGCCCGCGCGGGCCCGTTGACAAGGGGGTTGACATGCTTCGGAAGATTCTTTCTATCAGACTGATCGTCGTGCTGATCGTGGCGGTCGCTCTCAGCGTGCCGTTAGCAGCGACGGCGAGCGCGCCGTCCGGCTTCACCGATTCTCTCGTCGCATCTGTGGCGGCGCCCACGGCACTGGCTTTCACGCCGGACGGGCGCCTGCTCGTGACGAGCCAATCGGGGGCGCTTCAGGTCGTGCAAGACGGCACACTTCTTGCCACGCCGGCGCTCAATTTGGGGCCAAGGATCTGTTCGGACGACGAGCGAGGCCTGCTTGGCATCGCGACTGACCCGGCGTTCGCGACGAATCACTTCATCTATCTCTACTACACGGCCGCCATTGCGACGGGCTGCGTGAATCGGGTTTCCCGCTTCGTCCTCTCGGATGCCAATATCGTCGATCCGACGAGTGAGATTGCCCTGCTCGACAACATCCCCTCGCCCGCAGGCAACCATAACGGCGGCGACATTCAGTTCGGCCATGACGGGTATCTGTATGTGAGCGTCGGCGACGGCGGCTGCGACTACGACGGGGACAGCGGCTGCGCGGGGGACAACGCAGCAGCGCGCGATCTGAACGTCCTGCTCGGGAAGGTGCTGCGCATCACGAGCGACGGCGGCATCC
>DATDKZ010000163.1:0-4036 GCA_036519575.1 Actinomycetota bacterium
TCCTTCAGGCCATCGTGCTCGGGATCACCCAGGGCGTCACTGAGTTCGCCCCAGTCTCGAGCTCCGGGCACCTGATCATCGTCCCCTGGCTCTTCGGCTGGACCATCCTGCAGAACCCGGAGCTCAACAAGACCTTCGACGTCGCGCTGCACATCGGGACGCTGATCGGCGCGCTCGTGTATTTCCGCCACGACGTGGCCCGGTACCTTGCGGCCTGGCTTCGGTCGATCCGGCGTCGTTCCATCACCTCCGCCGACGAACGGCTTGCCTGGGCATTGGTCGTTGGGACCATCCCCGGCGCTCTCGCTGGGGCACTGTTCGAGAGCGTGATCGAGGACACGCTGGGCCAGCCCTGGCTGATCGCGGTGATGTTGATCGCCTTCGGGATCATCCTGGTCTGGGTGGATCGGGTCGCCCCCATCCGTCGTGGCATCGCTGACCTGTCGGTGCGGGACGGGCTGGTGCTGGGTCTGGCCCAGGCGGCGGCGCTTCAGCCTGGGGTATCCCGCTCCGGCGTGACCATCACAGCGGGACGGGCCCTGGGGCTCGATCGGGAATCAGCGGCGAGGTTCTCGTTTCTCCTCGCGCTGCCCATCATCGCCGGGGCCGGGATCCTCAAGGGCATCGAGGTCGCGGGTTCCGGCCTGCCGCCCGGGCTGGCGTGGCCGTTCGTGTGGGGAATCGTGGCATCGGCCGTGAGCGGGTTCCTGGTGATCGCCTTCTTGCTCGCATACCTGAGGCGCCATTCGTTCGTCATCTTCCTCATCTATCGGGTCGCCGTGGCCATCGTCGTGTTCGCGGTGATCGCCACGAACGTGCGGCCAGCAAGCGGCCTCTGAGCGGGGCCCACGCCAGGTAGGTCTCCCGGCCTCCCCCGGGCACCCCTACCTGATGGCCGTCCGCAGTCCCCCTCCGAAGGCCGGAAATGGCCGGAAAGCGGTACTGGGGCGGCAGCCCACTCGCCGATACTCGGCTGCATGAGTTTGTCACGGAAGTTCCGCACACCCCGCCACCTGGTCACGGTCTTGGGGGCGACGCTGGTCGTCGCCGGTGCCGGTGTGGCGCTGGCGCGAACATCCTCGGGTCCTCCGTGGGCCCAGGAGAGTCCCTACTGCGCAGAAGCGACCGGCGACACGACGGCAGTCGTCACCGACACGGCCGTCGCCACCGACGTCGGTGGAACTGCGGACTGCGTGGAGTTCGACCGATCGCAAGTCCAGAGGAAGGTCGAGGACTACTTCCAGGCGGTCGACAACAAGTGTGGTACCGCGGTCGTCGGCGAAGCCGATCTGTCGAGCGCGGACACCGCAAAGGCCTTCGACTCGCTCGTGACCGCCTTGGATTCGGGACAGAAGGACCATATGGTCCAGTCGGTCCGCGTGCTCATGGCCAACTGCGCAGACCACCCCAACGACGGCTTGATGAACGCGCTGTACCACCACGGCCTGAACTGGGTGCGTCACTACGAGCACGAGCAGTGGCTCCAGCAGAAGTTCGCCGACAAGTGGCCCGACGGCAAGCCCGGCAAGGCGGACAAGGTGCACGGCAAGCCCAAGGTGCACGGCAACCCCCACGACCTCGCGGGCGCCACCGGCGGCGGCCACGGCCAGGTCGAGGGTTCGTAGCGTCATCGCCACCGGCGGAGCGAGCCCCCTCCGCTCCGCCGGGTCGGCGACCTAGACCCCGGCCACCGTCATCTCCCCGATCAAGATCGTGGGGACGCCCACCGCGGTGAAGAACCGGAGGTCGTCACCGACCGCTGCGATGCCCGTCAGCATCTCCGGGACGGTGCTCGCGACGGTCATCTCCCGGAGCGGTTCGCCGAGCTCCCCATCCACGATCCGAAGGCCGGTGGCACCCACCGAGAACTCCCCGCTGATCGGATTGGCTCCCGAGTGCACCCCCGAGACGTCCTGGATCAGGACTCCTCCCTGGGCCCGGAGAAGGATGTCGGACACGGGAGTCGCGCCCGGCTGCACGAAGAAGTTCGTCGTCCCCACGCCCGGCGGGGTCCGGTAGCCGCCGCGGCTGGCGTTTCCCGTCGAGTCGGTTCCCCCTCGCCTAGCCGTGTAGGCGTTGTGGAGGAAGGCCATCAGCCTGCCGTGGGCGATCAGCTCGGTTCGACCCGTGGGCACTCCCTCGTCGTCGAACGGCGCTGCGGCCGGTCCATCGAGGGTCCGCCCGTCATCCACCAACGTCATCAGTGATGAGCCCACCTCCTCTCCGAGAAGGCCGGCGAACAGGGACCGCTGCTTCTGCACCGACTCCGCCGACAGGGCGCCCGCCAGGATCCCGAGGAACGACGACCCCGCGAACGGGTCCAAGACGACCGGCACGCGCCCGGACGCCGGTTTGATTGCGCCCAGCAGCCGGGCCGATCGCTCGACGGCCTCCTCCGCCACCGATCCCCAATCAAGCTCGCCCAGCTCCCGAGCTACCCGGAACGACCATCCGGACTGGGTCTCGCCATCCTGCTCCGCGAGCGCGGAGACGACGGCCCAGCAGTCGGTCCGCCCGTACTCAGCGGTGACGCCGGCCGTGGAGGCGATGGCCACCCGCGACACGGCGTCCCCGTAGCCCGCCTGATCGACCTTCGCGACCCGCGGGTCGACCGAGACCGCGAGGTGCTCGAGATCCAGCGCCACGCTCACCTTGCGCTCGGTTGCGATCGCGGCCTGATCCTGACGGAACAGGGCGGGGATCGACTCGATCGGCATGGCGGGGGGGAGCACGTTGAATTCGTCCTCTGTGGCGAGTTCGGCGTTCTCTCGGGCCCGGGCGACAGCCTCCCGGACCTCGTCGATGGACGGATCGGCCGCGTAGGCGTAGCCGAGCCGATCCGCCGCGATCAGGCGGACCCCGACTCCCCGCGACTCGGCGAAGGTCAGCCCCTCCACCTCGGCCTTATACGCGGTGACCTCGGTGCGTCTGGCCTCTTCCGCGTAGGCCTCCACGGCCTCCCGGTCCCGGGCAGCCTCGACAGCCGCGCCGGCCAGCTCGCCAAGGTCAGCCACCCGTCCCTCCCACGGTGATCCGGGCGATGCGAAGGCTGGGCGATCCGCTGCCCACGGGAACGCCCTGACCGTCCTTGCCGCACATGCCCTCCCACGTGTCGAAGTCGTCGGCCACGGCGTCGACCGCCGACATCACCTCGATGGCCCTGCCGGTGAGGTTGGCGCCGCGAACCGGCGAGGTGACCTTGCCCCCTTCGATGAGGTATCCCTCGGACACGCCGAACACGAAGTCGCCCGAGGCGGGGTTGGTCTGCCCGCCGCCCAGGGCTGTCACGTACACCCCACGTTCGGTCGACGCCAGAACGTCGTCGGCCTTCGACGGTCCGTTGAGGATGTAGGAATTCGTCATCCGCGGGATGGGCGGATGAGCGTAGGACTGGCGCCGCCCGTTCCCGGTCGAGGCCACGCCGTCCTTCTCGGCGCGAAGCCGGTCGTACATCAGGCCCTGTAGCTCACCCTCCCGGAACAGGACCGTGCGCTCCGCCGGCGCGCCCTCGTCATCGAAGGAGAACGACCCCCACGCGTTTCGGACGGTCGCGTCGTCCACCCCGGTCACGAGCGACGACGCCAGCACCTGGCCGATGCGACCGCGGTACACCGACGCCTCCTTGTCCACGATGTCCGCCTCGAGCGGGTGACCGCACGCCTCGTGGAACAGCACGCCTCCCATGCCCGGCGCGAGGACCACAGGCATCTCGCCGGCAGGCGCCGGTCCGGCGTCGAGCATCGTGACGGCGCGCTTCGCCGCGACTTCGGCCGTCGTCCTCGGCGGGTGCTCCTGGAAGAACTCGAGCCCGGCCAGGCCGGCCGGTCCGTGGAACCCCGTCTGGATATTCCCGTCGCGCCCCGCGACCACCTGCACGCCCAGCCGGACCCGAGGTCGCGATTCCTCCACCCACCGGCCGTCCGACGTGGCGATCACGACCCTCTGAGTCGAATCGCCGTAGGACGCGCTGACCTGTCGGACGTGGGGGCTGAACGCCCGGGCCACGTCGTCGACCTCGCGCAGCCACGCCACCTTC
>DATDKZ010000164.1:0-2698 GCA_036519575.1 Actinomycetota bacterium
CGGGTGCCTGACGGGCAGACGTAACGGCCCGAGGCGAGGAAAGGAGGGGATTGCGTATGGCGACTGGGACCGTGAAGTGGTTCAGCCCCGAGAAGGGCTACGGCTTCATCACTCCCGACGACGGCAGCGCCGATGTGTTCGTGCACTTCAGCGCCATCGCCGGCGAGGGATACAAGAACCTCGACGAAGGACAGAAGGTCGAGTTCGAGGTCACGCAGGGCCAGAAGGGCCCGCAGGCCGCGAGCGTGAAGCCCGTTTCCTAACAGGCCGAGTCACACCGAGAATGCGGGGGGTAACGATGTCTCATCCCCTCGCTCCCCGATCGGTGATCCTCGTTTCCTGGGGGTCACCGGTCGCGGTCGTTCCGTTCCCCCAGTTCATCGAGTCGCGCTCTGGCTCGTTCCGCTAGCATGTGTTCATGCCTGACACCCCTGGAAAGAGACAACGCCGCGAGGTGAAGGCGAAGAAGCGCCAGGCCAGGGAGGAGCGGCGCGACGACCGCAAGGCCCGCAAGAACGACCCCACGGCCGGGCCCAACGAATGGCTGGCGGACGAGGAGTACATCAGCAAGACGGCGGGACTTCCACCGGTTACGTCCCGCGACGGTCGGGCCCCCCGCCCGGTCGCCGAGAAGCCCGCTCCTTCCCGCGATGCCGCCGCCGAGAGCGGCTAAACCCGTATCGCCAGCTCCGAGGCAGCGCGGCTAGCTCCGCAGGACGCCGTCCCTTCGCAGATCTCGGAACTTCGCGCGCGCGAATGACCCGAGGCGGATCACGCTCGAACTCCCCACCATCGCCCCGCTCCCGTAGACGACCGCGTTGCGAACCGGGTTGCGAGCGAACGACGGGACGGCCAGCAGGAGCTCCATCATCTCGGTCAGGCTGAGGTCGGTCTTCATGAACCGAGCCGCGGCCAGGCCCCACCGGAGCGCGGTGAGGGGGTCCTTCCGAAGATCCGACTGGAAGTCCCGCATGGCCGCGACGATGATCCGACCCTGGTTCATCGACCGCCCGAAGTCTCCGCCCGGAGCATCGTGGCGATCGCGGGCCAGGGCCAGCGCCTGACGGCCCGACAGATGCGTCGGCCCACGACGGAAATGGGCTCCCGAGGACGAATCGTCCATCGCGTACGGGATGTCGATGGAGAACCCGCCGACGGCCTTCACCATGTGCTCGAATCCGACGAACCCGGTGAGGACGTAGGCGTCGATGTGGATCTCAGTGAGTTTCTCCACCGTCCGTACCATGAGCTCCGGCCCGCCCAAGGCGAGGGTAGCGTTGATCTTGTCCGTCCCGGCCCCGGGGATGGACACGTACGAGTCCCGCGGAATCCCCAAGATCGAGACGATCCCCCGCCTCGGGTTCACCGCCACGATGTGGATCGCGTCCCCGCGGGTCCCTGAGGTGATCGATTGCCTGGGACGGGCATCGCTCCCGATCACCAGAACGAACAGGAGGCCACTCGAGGTGAGCTCGGGCGACATCGAGGCCTCGCGTACCTTCGCATCTATCTGCCGCGGTGAGGGTACTCGGCTCCTCACCCGGAACGACACGATCCTCCATCCGGCGTCGGTGCGGCGAAGCGCGTAGTCGCCCTGGTGGCGGATGGGAAGCTCTGCGTCTTCGGCCCGGCCGACCCCGGCGAAGTCCATGTGGGCGAAGGCCATGATCGGATGCCGCCCTCGGTCGAGCATGAACCGCACGTCGAGCCGGGCTCGAGTGGGCCGCACCGCCTCGAGCCTCCCTGCGGCCTTTCCCAAGGAGAGGTCTGCGACGTGGGCCCGAATCCGTTTCCTCACTTCGGGGGCGAACGGAGCGGCGAGCGAGGGGAACCGCCCGTCGGCCCACAGGAGGGGATCCACGAAGCCGATGTCGTACAGCTGAGCGATCGTCCGCTCGACGGCGGCGGCCGGCCCGGCCAGTGCGGCGGGCTTCGCGACGATGCCGGCGGGCCCCTTGCCCTGAATGGCGCGAAGGTTCACCGCAAGGTCGTACCGGGGCGAGGCGGCCGATCCCCCCGGTGCGCCGGGAGATCCGGCACGTGGGCTCGGCGATCGGAGGGCCCACAGCACGCCGACCACGAGTGAAAGGACCACCCCGATCGCGCCGATGCCGAGCCAGCCGGCCTTCCGCCGGCTCACAACCCCACGCGCCCCGGGCTCGCCATGTGGAGCCGGAGACTACAGGCGCCGCGCCGGGCTTCAAACACCTGTTTCGGCCGCTCGACGATCGGGAAGGGGCCCTCGTCGTCCTGCTGGCCGTCGCCGTGTTCGCCTGGTGGCGGGCCCATCGAAGGACCATGTCCAGCCGGACGAATCGGGCCAAGGGGAAGATGAATCGGGCCGTCGGCAAGGCCCAGGGGCGCTTCGGCTAACGGTTCTCTACCGTCGGCTTCATCGGTCTCGGACTCGACTCCTCGGCGCCGGTCCATAGAATCGGCGCGGGGGGTGGTCATCTCATGGCAGAACCGGTCGACGTCCAGGCGGAGGCGGCAGAATTGGCGGCGAAGGCTCGCCAGGCGCTCGCGAAGAGGATCGCGAAGCTCGCACCGGCGGCCGAACAGCAGTCGGAAGCGCAGGTCATCCTGCACCTCGCAGAGGCCTACGCGCACCTCGCCGCCGAGCCGCCGAGGGTGAGGGCGGGCTAGGCTCCGATCCTCACCGCGGGGTCGATGAGTGCCAGAGCGGGTGGCGGTATGC
>DATDKZ010000165.1:0-6190 GCA_036519575.1 Actinomycetota bacterium
GTCCATCACGAACAACGAGTCGAACCCCGAGTCCTCGGCGGCCGAGGCGATCTCGCTGATCCGGTCGAACAACGTCTCGTCTGGGAGACCGGGGAAGGTGAAGCTCGGCAGTTGCAGTCCGAACCTGATCATGCCGCCTCCGCGTGTGTGCGAGGACAATTGAATCAGGTGTCGGTGCGATCGACCGAGATGTGGCGGAGGTGGCCCAACTTGTCGGGATTGCTGACCGCGCGCACCGCCTGCACCTGGTCGTCGGCGATGTCGAGGGAGACCACCACGATCGGATGGCCCTCCGGATCGAAGAAGACCGACCCCGGCTGCCCGTTGATCGTCGCCGGCTGAAGGCTGGTCACGCGGAACTGTTCGGCCTGAGCCCGGAAGCCGGCGAACAGCCTGGCCACCCGATCTCGGCCGAAGACGGGCCGCGGGAGCGCGGGCCCCTTGCCGCCACCGTCGCCGTACGCGACGACATCGGCCGCGAGCAGGCCGAGCAGTCCTTCGGCGTCGCCCTCCGTGGCGGCGGCGAAGAACCGCTGGGCCAGATCCTCTTTCCTCTGTCGCGAAGCCTCGAACCTCGGCTTCTTCGCATCGACCTGCCGTCGGGCGCGCACGGCGATCTGGCGACAGTTGTCCTCGGACTTGCCGACGACACGCGCGATCTCGTCGTAGCCGTAGCCGAACACCTCACGAAGGAGAAAGACCGCCCGCTCGACGGGCGACAAGCTCTCGAGGAGGACGAGGAACGCGAGGGAGAGCGAGTCCGCAGTCTCGGCGTGTCGTGTGACGTCCGAATCCTCGTCGGTGAGCAATGGCTCGGGCAGCCACTGCCCGACATAGCTCTCTCGGCGCACGCGCGCCGAACGAAGGTGATCGATCCCGAGCCGGGTCGTGACGGCGGAGAGGTAGGCCTTCGGCGACTCCACGGCCTCGCCCTCGCTGGTTGCACGATGGAACCGAAGGAATGCCTCCTGGACGATGTCCTCGGCATCGCTCACGCCGCCCACCATCCGGTAGGCGATAGCGAACATGTATGGCCGAAGCTCCTCGTACAGGTCTGCCACCCGCACCTCCCGAGTCTCGCGCGCTCCCATTCTGCCCTGGAGACGAGACAGCCGGGGCGTCTGTGACAGCCCCCATATGCGGGGGTGGTGTCACAGGGCCGGGCGGTCCTTCGTCTCCGTGTTCAACGAGACGAAGGAGGCCAGCGATGGCGCAAACGACCCGAGAACTCCACCCTATAGCCGCCCCACGTGGGATCGAGCTGGAAAGGTTGCTCCGCGATCGGGGGCCGCGATCCGAGCCCGCCTCTGGCCAACCCGGCCTCCTGTGGCGGTTGGTCGTTGTCGCGATGGGGTTCGGAATAGCCATCACCGGTTGGATGCTGATCCTGACCGTGTTCCTCTCGTTCATCGGCCTGCCCCTGTTCATGTTCGGATTGGCGCTGATGCAGAGCCAGGAACGATGATCGGGACCACGACGCGGTCACCTCGATGGTTGAGGATGCTCGCGGTCGCAGGCCCGACCAGTGGGAGGACGAGGATGGAGGCGACGAGTGCATGGGGTGCCGTGTTCGAGAAGGGAGACGCCGGGAGGTTCACCGGCGACGTGTGGCTTTGGTCAGGGCCCTCGGCGGCTGATGGCACAAACGTGGGGATCGTCCACTTCTCGCCCGGGGCCCGGACGCGCTGGCACGCTCATCCGGGCGGGCAGTTCCTGTATGGGCTGACCGGCCGGGGACGCGTGCGATCCCGGGGCGGGCCCGGGCACGTGCTGGAACCGGGCGACATCGTTCACGTGCCGGCGGGGGAGTGGCACTTCCACGGGGGAGCTCCCGACAGCCCGGTGGTGCATGTCGCGGTGAACGGGGGCGGCGCGCCCGAATGGGGCGATCCCGTGACCGACCAGGACTACGGCGAGGGGTTCTAGTCGGAGCAGGCGATAGGCTGGGCCCATGGGCTCGACGAGCCGGGACGATCCGGGTGCCCGCAAGGACGGGTCGGCCGGCACGCCGGATCGTTCGTTCGTTGCAGCGGCCCGGGAGCCCATCATCGTGGCCATCTTCGTGCTCGCCGGGATCTTCGAGGTGCTATCCGGAGACCCTGTCGCCCACGGCGCCGTGCTTTTCGCTGTGGGTGGGTTGCTGAGCTGGGACGCGGTGCACCGCCGTCACCAGGAACCGGATCCGTCACCGGCCGAACCGTCGGTCGAGCCGATGCTTCGGCCAAGGGTCACGCCGTTGATCGTGTCCGTCGGGTTGGCCTACGCAGCCCTGGTGGGAACGTTCGGGCGGTACACGTGGCCGGCGACGGTCTCGGTCGTGGGACCGGGTGCCGCCGGCGTTGCGGTGGCGTGGCGCAGGCCCACCCGGCAGGCCACGGAACCGCTCGGCTTGGATCCGTGGGGGACGGTGTCATGGGTCACTGTGTTCCTGGCGCTCGCGCTGTGGGAGCTCGCGGCGCTGCTCCTCCAGCCATCGCTGACCACCCCGTCGGCTGCCCACCCGACGATCAGCATGTTGACCGACCCGGTGTTGGCCTCGCACCTCGGGCGGTCGATCACCCTGAGCCTGTGGCTGGCGTTCGGCTGGCTGCTGTTGGAACGATGAACAGCCACGACATCACCGTTGCCGGGTACCTGGCCATTGCCTCATCCGGGATGGCGCTCGAGCTGCTCAGCCATCGGTCGCAGTCGAGGATCCCGGCGTTCGAGCAGGTGCTCAGCCGACTGATGCGCACGCGGTCGGGACGGATCGGTGTGGTGGCCGGTTGGGCCTGGCTCGGCATGCACTTCTTCGCCCGTTGACGGGAGAATGGACGGCCGAGGCTCAGTCGAGTGACTCGACCCGATCGCCGACCACGATCGTCCCGGGCCGGACGACGTCGCCGTACACGCCGAACTGGAGCTCCTTCTCCTTGGAGACCCCGCGATAGTTCCGAATCACGGACAGGGTGGGGAAGTCCCGCAGGCCGGTTTTGGGGTCGAGTGTCGTGATCACGCAGCGGGGGACCGGCTCGCCCACGCGGACCTCGGCCTCGCCGATGCGAACCCGCCGGCCAGACCAGCCATCCTCCTCATGTGGCTCGCAGCCCTCGATCTCCACGAGCATGCGGAATCGCCCGGGGTCGATCGCACGGTCTCGGCCGCCCTGCCGGCTGAGTTCCGCGACCGAGGCCAGCGATACGAGCGTGACCGGCCGCTCGTCGGTCGCGTCTCCTGGCCTGTCCACCCGCGCCAACCGGATGCTGTGTCCGACATATCGGGACAGGGCTTCTTCCCAGTCGCCCTCCACGAGATGTGCGGGGACTGGGCGCCCGTAGAAGTCGACCGTGAGCGACTCGCCGTTCGGTGCGGCGGGTCCACTGACCACGATGCCCTCGGGCATCCGCAACGACAGGTGGTCCCGTGCCGCGTCGTACTCGGCTCGGATAGGGATGAGCGGCGTCTTTCGCGCGCCCGAGAACCGGCGTCCATCTTCGCCTACGAAAAAGAACTCTCGGTTGCCAACCGCGCCGTAGCTCTCGAGCATAATGCGTTCGGGGTTGTGCAGGGCCGTGGACTTCACCGGCGTGACGTTCAAGCGGGCGACGGTCGGCATGCGGCCCACGCTACCATCCGCGACGGCTCAACCCGTCCTGAGGATGCCGGGTACACGGCCTCGGTGGGCCCAGCAAGGCAGGGCCCACGCTCGCCCGTGGTACCGTCGCCACGATGGACGCGCCGGCGCTTCATCCGGACCTGAAGCCCATCGCGTTTCTTCTAGGGACATGGGTAGGCGAGGGAGAGGGCGACTGGCCCTCTTCGGGGCCCTTCCGCTACGCCGAGGAGATGTCCTTCGAGCAGGTGGGCGAGCCGTTCCTCCTGTACACCCAACGTAGCTGGGCCGACGGTGGTGAGCCTCTCCACTTCGAGCGAGGGTTCGTCCGCCCGACGGGCGCCGGCCGGGTCGAGCTCGTGCTGGCGCATCCCTTGGGTATCGTTGAGGTGTCGGAGGGGTCCGTGTCGGCGAACACGATCGACGTGGCCTCTACGACCGTGGCCATCACCGGGACCGGTTCGCCGGTCACCGAGCTCCGCCGGCGGTTCGAGCTGGAGGGCAACGTCCTTCGCTACGAGCTCGAGATGGCCATGCGCGACGTGCCGCTCACCCGGCACCTGAAAGGAGAGCTGAGGCGGGCGACGCCCGCCGCGGAACAACGATGACCACGATGAGACGGCGCGATACCAGCCGAGCGTTCCTGGCCCTCGCCGTGGTCGGTTTGGCCGTCGGCGGCGTGCTGTGGGTCGCGGGCGAGCACGACGCGGCCAACGTGGCGTGGGCGGCCACGACGATCGTGGGCATCCTTCCCTCGGCCTACTCGGTGGCGATCGACCTGCTGCACCGGGAGACTGGGGTCGACGTCATCGCCCTCCTGGCCATGGCCGGCGCCCTGGCCCTTGGTGAGTATCTGGCCGGCGCGGTCATCGCGCTGATGCTGTCGAGCGGGCGATCGCTCGAGGCGTTCGCCGACGCCCGCGCGCACCGGGAGCTCTCGTCCCTCCTGGAACGCGCCCCGCGCACGGTGCATCGGTATGCCGGGAGCGAGCTCGAGTCGATCCCCATCGGCGAGGTCCGGCCGGCGGACGTGCTGCTGGTGAAGCAGGGCGAGGTGGTACCGGTGGACGGCTTCCTCGTCTCGGAGAACTGCGTGCTCGACGAGTCGGCCCTCACCGGGGAGTCCCGCCCGGTCGAGCGGAGCAAGGGCGAGGCGCTGCGAAGCGGCGCGGTGAACGCCGGCGCGTCGCTCGCCCTGCGGGCAACCGCCACCGCCGAGGAGAGCACCTACGCCGGGATCGTCCGGCTCATCGAGGAGGCCGAGAAGCAGAAGGCACCCTTCGTCCGCCTGGCCGACCGCTACGCGCTCGTGTTCGTTCCGGTGAGCCTGGTCATCGCGGCCGGCGCATGGATCCTAACCGGCGATCCCGTCAGAGCCCTGGCCGTCCTCGTCGTGGCCACGCCCTGCCCGCTCATCTTGGCAGTCCCCATCGCCATCGTTGCCGGGATCTCCCGTGCGGCCCGCCGAGGCATCATCGTGAAGGGCGGGGGAGCGCTGGAGACGCTGGCCCGCGGCTCGGTGCTGTTGTTCGACAAGACCGGCACCCTGACGTCCGGCGTGCCGGAGGTGGCCGACGTCGAGGTGTTCGCCGACATCGATCCCGAGGAGCTGCTGCGCCTGGCTGCCTCGCTCGACCAGGTCTCTCCCCACGTCCTCGGGGCGGCCATCGTTCGGGCGGCGCGGCAGCGTGGCCTCCCACTCTCGTTCCCCATCGAAGTCCGAGAGGAGCCGGGTTCTGGCATCGAGGGCACGGTCGATGGACGGCGGGTGTCGCTGGGCAAGGCGTCGTGGGTGTCGGGCGGCCGGGGGTTGCCCGCCCGGGCCCGTGACGTCCGTCGCCGTTCTGCGATGGAGGGCTCCTCCGCCGTGTTCGTGGCCATCGACGGGGAGGTGGCCGGTGGGCTCATCCTGGACGATCCCATCAGGCCGGATACGCCACGCGTCATCCGCACCCTCCGCCGGGCCGGGATCAAACGCGTGGTGATGGTGACCGGCGACCACGCCGATGTGGCGGAGTCGGTCGGCATCTCGATCGGCGTCGACCGCATCTTGTCCGAGCGGGACCCCACGGACAAGGTCGACGCGGTGAAGGCGGAGGGCGACGGCGGCGTCACCATCATGGTCGGCGACGGTGTGAACGACGCGCCGGCCCTGGCGGCCGCCGACGTCGGCGTGGCCATGGGTGCTCGCGGTGCCACGGCGTCCTCGGAAGCGGCCGACGTGGTGCTGGTGGTGGACCGGCTCGACCGTCTGGCCGAGGCGATCCGAGTGGCCAAGCGGTCCCGGGGGATCGCGGTCCAGAGCGTGCTGATCGGGATGGGCCTGTCGTTCGGCGGCATGATCCTTGGAGCGATCGGTCTGCTGCCGGTGGTGGGCGGGGCACTGTTCCAGGAGGCGATCGACGTGGCCGTCATCCTGAACGCGCTGCGGGCCCTGGGAGGCGACGCCTCGTGACGAACATCTGCGCCGCTTCTACGCCGCTCGCCTGATCGAGATCGCACCGACCGGGCAGGCAGCACAGAGCCGCTCGGCCCGGTCGCGGGGAAGCAGCGGCACGAGCGTACGCGCACACCCGTGCTCGTCGAGCTCCACGGCCG
>DATDKZ010000166.1:0-4714 GCA_036519575.1 Actinomycetota bacterium
AGGTAGGTCCACTCCAGATCCGGATCGACGAACTGGAGCATCGTCGCCACGTCGCCATTGGAATACGCCTCGTACGCCCGGCGGATCAATTCCACGTTCTCGTTCGACATCGGATCCTCTCATTTGGTCGTCGGTGATTCATGAAGCGGGGGCGGAAGCCCCCGAAGAGGGGCGGCGCTCGTGCGGCTGCAGGTCCACGGTCCGCTCGCCGTCGACGAACGGCAGCGACAAACCGCCCGTCGCAGGAGAAGCCAGACGGCCCAACCCCTTGAAGGGGTGAGTGAGGCGTTCAGGGTCAGCGCATCTTGCACCAGTATCGAACGGAGGAGCGGAACGGGCAAGGGGGAATCGAGATAGGGAACGTCGCTGGGATAGACCGAGTCTGCAATGTGATGGTGTGTGCGCGCTCCGCGTCCTGGGCGGCACCGAGGATCCGCCGGCCATTGCTTGCCGGAGGGATCGTCCTCGCGCTGATCGCCGCGGCATGCGGCTCGGCCCCCTCGGCCGAAGGGGACGCGTCGCCTTCGGGGACCCCCGCACTGACGAGCGCCGCTCCGACCCCCCAGTCTCCGGTGCCGGCAGGAAGGGCGGACGAGCGGGACGCGAGACGGTGGCCGATCGAGCACGTCGTCTTCCTGATCAAGGAGAACCGCACGTTCGACAACCTGTTCGGCACGTTCCCGGGCGCCGACGGCGTTTCGTTCGGCTACGACCGAGGCGTGCGGCGGCCGCTCACGCGGGGGACCGACAAGAGCATCGGCTCCGAGGACATCCCGCATTGCTACACGTGCTCGCGCGAGGCGTGGAACCACGGGAGGATGGACGGGTTCAACCAAGGTCCGGTATCGGACCGTTGGGCCTACACACAGCTCCATCGATCCCAGCTTCCCAACTACTGGCATTGGGCCCGCGAGTTCGTGCTCGCCGACAACTTCTTCTCATCAGCCCAGGGGCCCTCGTTCCCGAACCATCTCTATTCGATCGCCGCGCAATCCGGTGGTGCTCACGACAACCCCAGGCGCACCGGCCCGTTCCGCTCGAGCAACACGTTCGGCTGCGATGCGCCGATCGGGCAGACCGTCACGATCGTCGACTCGGAAGGTCACGAGAAACAGGTTCAGCCGTGCTTCGACTTCCTGACCGAAGGGGACCTCCTCACGAGGGCGGGGATCGACTGGGCCTACTACGCGGCCGAACCGGACCAGCTCGGCTACATCTGGTCTGCGTACTCGGCCGTCCGCCACATCCGTGAGACGAAGCAGTGGTCCCACCACGTGTTCCCGGTGGATCGCGTCATCGGCGACATCCGGGCCGACCGGTTACCTCCCGTCACGTGGATCACCCCACGGTACGAGATGTCCGAGCATCCCCAATACAACTTCTGTCTCGGTGAGAACTGGTCGACGCAAGTGATCGATGCCATCATGCGCAGCCCCATGTGGAAGAACACAGCGATCTTCGTCACGTGGGACGACTACGGTGGCTTCTACGATCACGCGCCCCCGCCGGTGGTGGACGGCTTTGGCCTCGGGATCCGCGTCCCGTTGCTCGTCATCTCCCCCTACTCGAGGAAGGGCTTCATCGACCATCAGGTCGGCGAATTCTCGAGCGTCCTCAGGTTCATCGAAGACAACTGGGGACTCACGCAGCTGACGGACCGCGACCGCGACGCGACCAATCTCTCCTACGACTTCGACTTCACGAGGCGACCGCACAGGCCCGACCCGCTCCCGCTTCGCACCGACTGCTACTCATGAGGTTGGCCTTCACAAGTTCCTCG
This sequence comes from Actinomycetota bacterium, assembly GCA_036519575.1. Lineage (GTDB taxonomy): Bacteria > Actinomycetota > UBA4738 > UBA4738 > HRBIN12 > AC-69. The sequence continues at coordinate 1,781 of DATDKZ010000166.1, forward strand.
CTGCAACCACTGAGGCTCAAACGGCGCTGGGCCGGGCGAAGACGCCGAAGCGAGCGAACCAGCAGGCCCTGACGGGCTCGCCGGCGTCGTCGTGGGCCTCCTCCCACTGCACATCGCCGGCCTGGATCGCCGCGAAGCCGTCGGCGACCTCGTGAACGAAGGGCGCGTTCTCCGCGTATCGGGTGACGTGCGCCATGTAGACCCGTCGGATCCCGTCGGCCATCGCCGCGATTCGCTGGGTCGAGCGCGCGAACGCCTCGAGCTCGGAGTCCTGCATGTGCGCATAGATCGGGCCGGTGTTGTACGTGTCACCCCCGAACAGGAGCCCATTCGCCTCGTCCAGGAAGCAGACCGAATCCGGCGTGTGCCCCGGTGTGTGGAGCACCCGGAGGGTCCGCCCGCCGAGGTCGATCTCGTCACCATCGCGGAGCAGCCTGGTCGGCACGCACGGAGCGACCCGCCAGTTCGCCGGGTCAAACCCTTCGGGCAGCGGCCGGGGCGTTGTCTCGTCGGCCAGGAGCTCGTAGAAGAGGTGGTCGAGCGCCTTGAACTCGGCGAAGCGCTCGAGCAGCTCTTTCGTGAAGGTCACGTACTTCCCGGCGAACGCAAGGTCGTCGCCGACCCGCAGGTGCTCCTCACCGAGCTCGTGGATCGCGACCTCGGAGAACCGATCGTTTCCACCCACGTGGTCCCAGTGATAGTGCGTGTTCGCGACCATCACGTCGAGGTCGGTGAGCGACTCGACGATCGGGCGAATGTCGGCGATCCCAAGGCCCGAGTCGATCAGCACCGCTCGCTCCCGTCCGGCCACGAGGAAGCAATTCACGTGGACGGGTTCGGCCACGAGCCACACCCCCCGCTCCAGCTCACGGGTTGCGAACCATCCGGTCGCCGGCGCCATCGGAGGGTCAGCCCCGGGACAGCGGGCGCGTCAGACAGGTCGGCCCGCCGCCCCCCTTCCGGCTGATCTCGTTCCCCCGATAGCACCGCACGTCGACGCCGGCCGCCTCCATCCGCCGTCGGGTCTCCGGGTTCCCGTCCAGGGCGAGTGCCATCCGAGGCGCGAGCGCGAGGACGTTGGGCCCCATGGACTCGAACTCCTCGTCCGGTACCTCGATGAGCCGGATGCCCCGGTCCCGAAGCAGCTCGACGAGGCGGACCGGCAGGAGTGGTAGATAGGCGACGGCGAGATCCGGCGCGAGGAGCGACACGAGGGAGAGGAGGTGCAGACACTCTCCCGGTCCGCGAACATGCGGCAGATCGAACGGCACCACGTCGACGCCGCGAGGAGCCAGATGCGTCCTGAGCTGTGCGATCCCCTCATCGTTGGTCCGGTATCCCCGGCCGGCGAGCAGCGTTGATGGGTCGAGCCAGAACAGATCCCCACCCTCGGCGGTCGCGGGCTCGACGAGCTCGGCGACGATCCCCACCCCGACCGCGGCCAAATCCGCCCGGGCAGCCGCCGGCTCGCTCCGCCGCCCGGGCTTTCCCGGCCGCAGCAGGACAGCGCCGTCGTCCGTCATGAGTGCCGGGTCGTACGTGTAGATCGCGTCCGGGTCGCCAGGGACCTCGACCTCTCCCACCACGACCTCCCCGCCGGCCCTCTCGAGCTCGGCCCGGAACGCGGCATGCTCTTTCTCGGCGCGGAAAGGATCGGGGGGCTCGAGCCACCCATAGGTGCGCCAGCTCGCAAGATCGTCTCGACGTGGGTTTCGAACGAAGACCCGGCGAAGTGGCGCCGTCTGATCCTGGATCATCCCGGAGGCATCTCGGTCCCGAAGGCGATCGGCACGACGGTACGCATGCCATCGCGAAACGGGCCCTCCGACCAAGGGGCGCTCATGCGGGGAGGATAGCCTCCAATGGGGTCTCCATGAGAGTGCGCGCTGTCCCGTGGCGCCAGCCGGCACTGCCGTGCTAATACACCATGCGATAGCCACCCACACATAAGGAGAGCCGATGTCCACGTACTTGGCGTTGAAGCTGATCCACGTGCTCGCAGCAATCGTTGCGGTGGGTACGAACGTGACGTACTTCGTCTGGCTCTCACGGACCAGGAGGCAACCCGAACAGGGCGCGTACGTGCTTCCCGGGATCAAGGCACTCGATGCGCGGCTGGCCAATCCCGCCTACGTCGTATTGCCGGTCACGGGGATCCTCATGGTGCTTGACGCCGACCTCGAATTCACGACGTTCTGGATCATCACAGCGATCATCCTGTACGTCGCCATGGCCGTGATCGCGGGAATTCTCTTCAGCCCCTCGCTGAGGCGTCAGGTCGAGATCGCAACGAGTGGCGCTGAACCATCCGTCTATGCTGCGGCGGCGAGGCGGACGACGGTGACGGGAATCATCACCATGGTGCCAATCGCTGCGATCCTGTACCTGATGGTCATCAAGCCCTCGCCGTAACGTGAGTCGGCCGTGACAGCGACCTTGACCCGTGTCGCGGCCCGTGCCTAGAATGACCGCTCGATCCGGTTAGGAAACTTTCCTAATCATTGAGGAGGTGAGCGGCACCCGAGGCCCTCCACGAACCCCAAACTCAAGGAGAGAGCGGCATGTCACGTACCCCACCCATCTGGCGGCGCCTGCTCGTGTCTGCCATTGCACTCGCAACGACGTTCATCGTCCTTACCCCCCCGGCACATGCCGCCCCTGGTTCCGCGTTCGTTCGTGTCAACCAGCTCGGCTACCCAGCGGCGTCGGCCAAACGTGCCTACCTGATGTCGACCGATGCGGAGGCGGGCGCCACATTCGAGGTCAGGAACGGGACGGGCGCCGTCGTCTTCTCAGGGCCGATCGGTCCGCTGCTCGGCTCGTGGAGCCGCACCTTCCCGTTCGTGTACGGGCTCGACTTTGGATCCATCACCGCGCCGGGGACCTACTCCATCACAGTGCCCGGGCCGGTCCCCGCGTCCTCTCCGGCCTTCG
>DATDKZ010000167.1:0-9131 GCA_036519575.1 Actinomycetota bacterium
GTCTGCCCATAGGGGAGCTGAGGCGCCTCTCGCCGGAATTCCGGCACGACCGGCGCTGTTGCACCAGGTGCAGATTGAAAGGAAGGAAACCCGAAACCAACATGGCTGAACCCGCTCGCCCTCTGGGCACCGACGACGCCGACGACCTCCGACTGTACCTAGAGGCCGCGGCGCGGGAGCCCCTCCTCACCAAAGAGGAGGAGGTCGAGCTCGCCATCATCATCGAGCACGGGAAGGAATCGGAGGACAAGCTCCGTGCCGGCCGCCTGCGCTCGGAGAAGAGCATCCTCAAGGCGCGCCAGGCCGTGAAGAAGGCCGAGGCGGCGCGGCAGCGATTCATCATGGCCAACCTTCGGCTGGTGGTTTCGGTGGCCCGGAAGTATCAGGGTCAAGGGCTGCCGCTCCTCGACCTGATCCAGGAGGGCAACATCGGCCTGATGCGAGCCGTGGAGCTGTTCGATTGGCGCCGAGGGTTCAAGTTCTCCACGTACGCCACGTGGTGGATCCGCCAGGGCATCACCCGGGCCATCGCCGACCGATCGCGCTCGATCCGTCTGCCGGTGCACATCCACGACCGGCTACGCAAGCTGAACCGAACCCGGTTCCAGTTCGCTCAGACCATGGGCCGGGAGCCCTCGCGCGACGAGCTGGCGAAGGCCCTCGACACCACGGTCGAGGAGATCGACGACCTCTCGGAGATGGGTCGCCGGGAGCCGCTGTCCCTGCAGTCTCCCGTGGGCGAGGACACCGAGCTCGGCGACCTGATCGAGGAGGTCGACTCCGACGCCGCGTTCAACGAGGTCGAGGACGCCTTGCTCCGCGAGGAGATCGGCGACGCCGTGGAGCGCGTGCTCGACGAGCGCGAGCGACATGTCGTCGCGCTTCGCTACGGCCTGGAGAACGGGCAACCCCTGTCGCTTCGGGAGACCGGCAAGGTGCTCGGCCTCTCGGGTGAGCGGGTGCGCCTGATCGAGCGCGAGGCCCTTCGGAAGCTGCGCGACTCGAACCTGATCTCGACCGTAGCGCTGTCAGGCGGCACGCAGTTTTCTAGGGGGCCGGTCCGCGGTGGCGGACCGGCCCCTTTCGTTGTCCTTGAGGCGGCCGACCGGCCGCCGGGGGTTCGCCTATCAGCCGACGCCGGAGCCGACCTCGCCCTCCACCTCTTGCGGTAGCGAGGTCGGGGCCGGCGGAGCGGGCGACCGGCTCGCCGCCGCCGTCACGCCCGAGACGAGCGGCACGGTGGCCTCATCGCGAACGTCGAAGGCCGAGAGATCGAGCGGCTCCCCGCATCCCCCTGCGCCCACCAGCACGTGCGTGCGGTCGAGCCAGCCGAGCACCCGATTGGGCTCGGATACATCGGGGAGGATCGGGATCAGCTTCCGGTCGGGCCCACGGACCACGGCCACGCCGTCGTCGCACGACGTCCCCAACGTGAGTCCAAGGAGTCTTCCACTCCGGCTGGGCGGCTGGAAGACCGACAGGACGTGCTGGCCCGCCTGGCCCCTCCACAGCCAGCGGATGAAGCTGCGATTCGCCAGGTCGAGAGCGAGCACCTCCGGGCGCCCGTCTGCGTGCTGGGCCGCGTAGACGAGGGTCCGTCCGTCGGCAGAAAACTCGAGCGCCCCGAACTCCGTCCCCACCTTACTGAACACGAGGCGCTTTGGATCCTCGCCGAGATTCGAGGAGAGCCAGATCGACTGGCGTCCTTCCCGCTCGGCCACGAAGGCCAGCGCGAGGCCGGAGGGGTGATACGTCACGCTCAGGTACGAGACCCCACGCAACGGCGAGATGTCGACGATCCCTTTCTGGTCGAGGTACCGCTTGTCGAGCTGGGTGCCGTCGTCTGAGACGAACGCCACGGCCGTCCCCACTGGATGTCCCCACGCCGAGGGGCCGGGCTGGACATCGAGGGGAGGCTGGAGGGTCTGGCCGCCGATCGCCTCCATGTGCAGCCCGCCGAGGAGGACCCGGTCCCCGAGAGGGCCCCAGCTGAACGGCCCAGGGTCCGTGACCTCGAACAAGCACGTCAGCGCGCCACTCGAGGGATCGAGTGCCCACGCCCGCCCCTGGGCCGCGAACGCCACCGTCTGGGAGGGCTCGGCGTGCCGATCTGAGCAGGTATGGGGGAGTGGATCGCCCGACGCGAGGAGCGTCCGGATGCCGGGCGTCTGGTTCCCTGGACCGGGCCCTCCGCTGTGTGGCGCACCGGTCGAGGACGTGCAGCCCGCCACCACCACCAGTGACGCGGCGAAAACCGCGCGAAGCCTGCTTTCCCTCCCGGCGGCTGTCCTCAACGGTCTGACTGTACCGCCTGACCACCTCCGCCCATGTTGGGTTCCCGCCGGCGTGCGTTTGTGGTTCGCTTGGAAGGTCATCGAGATGGACGAGATCCAGATCGCGTCCGGCCGATCTTCGCTGCCCGGCGAGTTCACGGTCCCCTCAGATGCCGCCGGGATCGCCGTGTTCGCGCACGGGAGCGGGAGCAGCCGGCTGTCCCCTCGGAACGTCGCGGTTGCCCGCGCGCTGAACGGACGGGGGATCGCCACCCTGCTGTTTGACCTGCTCACACCGGCCGAGGCGGACGACCGAGGGAACGTGTTCAATATCGATCTGCTGTCCGACCGGCTCGAGACCGCCGCCCGATGGGCCATGACCTCGGAGAGGGGACCGGCAGGGCTCTCCGTCGGTCTGTTCGGCGCTAGCACCGGCACGGCAGCCGCCCTGGTCGTCGCGGCGCGACTCCCGGGCATCGGGGCCGTGGTCTCCCGAGGGGGACGCCCCGACCTGGCGGGCACTGTGCTGGAGGAGGTCACCGCTCCCACGCTCCTCATCGTCGGGAGCGAGGACCCCGTGGTCGTGGAGGTGAATCGGGAGGCGTTCGGGTCACTCCGCGGCGAGAAGCGCCTGGAGGTGATCCCCGGCGCGGGGCACCTGTTCGAGGAGCCGGGAGCCCTGGAACGCGTCGCCGGGCTGGCTGCCGATTGGTTCCTCCGACACTTCTAGGTAGGAGGTGGGCGACCCCGACCCGCAAGGTCTCGGGCGGCGGCGGTCTGCTCGACGATCCGCGTCATGATCAGCTCAGTGAAGGCCTGAACGTCGTCGGGGGATGAGGGGTCCCCGAGGGGCTCGACGGGCGGGCCGAAGGCCAGGGCGACGGTGGGACGGAGCGGTCGGCGGAACCTGAGTCCGGTTCGAGGCCATCGCATCTGCGTCCCCCAGATGCCCACTGGGATCACCGGCGCACGGGCGGCGAGCGCGATGCGAGCCACACCGGTCCGACCCCTGAGCATGGCGCCGTCCGGATCCGGGTTGACCGTCCCCTCTGGGAAGATCCCGGCGACGGCGCCGGAGCGGACGGTAGCGATCGCCTCGTCCAGAGCCCCGGAGTCGCCCATGCCGCGCCGGATCGGGATCTGCTTGAAGGTCCGGAGCCAGAAGCCGTGGAACCGCCGGTCGAAGAACTCCGCAGCGACCAGGTACCTGGTGGGGCGGTTTCGCCGCCGCGCCACCAGGTACGCGAGGACGACGCCGTCGAGCGAGCTCACGTGGTTCGCTGTCAGGAGGGCGTGACCGGCGCGAGGGATCCGTTCGATCCCGGCCCACCGGAGATCGAACAACAGCCGGAGCACCGGGCCGACCAGGGCGAGACCAGCCCGCCACCAACCGTTCAGCTCCGACCCGGGCCCCGGCACGGCCGGATGCTACCGACCACGCTGGGCCGCGACCCTACTCGCTTCCCGTCCGGGCGACCTCTCCGTTCCCGGCCCGGGAGAGGTCCAGGACGCGTCTGGCCGTCTCCAAGAGGATGACCTCGGGGATCTCGATCTCTCGGTCGCCGTCGCGGATCACGTACATGCCATCGCCGGCGCCGCCCACCGGCGTGGCCGCTCGCTCGGTCCATGCGTACGCGGCCTCGCCGTGCTGGGAGACATCGAGCCCGACCTCCTCGTCGTCCTCGCTCGCGCGGAGGCCGACCAGCAGGTCGGTTGCCTTGAGGATCACCCACGTGGCGGCGAACGAGAAGATCAAGGTCACGCCGACGGCCGCGGCCTGCCTTCCGAGCTGTTCGATGCCGCCTGCCGCACCCGCCGGGTTGACGGCCAGGCTGGCGAACACCCCGGTCAGCAACGCTCCGACGATCCCTCCGACCATGTGCACGCCGACCACGTCGAGCGAGTCGTCGTAGCCGAACCGTGATTTCAGGCCCACCGCGAAGTAGCACACCGCCCCTCCCGCCAGGCCGATGGCGATGGCGGGGAGCGGGCCGACGTAACCGGACGCTGGGGTGATGGCCACGAGGCCGGCCACGGCACCGGTAGCCGCGCCGATCGTGGTGGCCTTGCCGTGCTGGAGCCATTCGGGGATCAGCCACCCGAGCATCGCCGACGCGGCGCCGAGCTGTGTGGCCACGAACGCGCTGCTGGCCAGGCCGCCGGCGGCGAGGGCACTGCCCGCGTTGAACCCGAACCACCCGAACCACAGGATGCCGGCGCCCAGGATCACCATCGGCACGTTGTGGGGGACGAATGCCCTCGATCCGTAGCCCTGTCGCTTCCCTAGGTACAGGATGACCGTCAGTGCGGCGACACCCGCGTTGATGTGCACAACCGTCCCACCGGCGAAGTCGATCGCTCCAACCCCATTCGCTCCGAGGAACCCACCTCCCCACACCCAGTGCGCGAGCGGCGCGTACACCAGCACCGACCACAACCCCAGGAACAGCAGGTACCCGGAGAACTTCATGCGTTCCGCGAACGCTCCCGTGATGAGGGCCGGCGTAATGATGGCGAACATCAGTTGGAAGGCCATGAACGCGCTGGCGGGCACGGTGGGCGCGAGGGGGCTCGGAGCGGCGCCAACGCCATTCAGTCCCAGGAAGTCCAGTCCACCGACGACGTGCCCGCGGTCCGGCCCGAAGGCCAGCGTGTAGCCCACCAGGACCCAGAGCACGGAGACCACGGCCAGGGCCACGAACGACTGCATCACGATGCCCAGCACGTTCTTGGCCCGGACCAGGCCGCCGTAGAAGAGCGCGAGTCCCGGTGTCATGAACATCACCAACGCCGCGGCTGCCAACAACCACGCGGTATCGCCAGGAACGACCTTCGGCACGGACACCTCCCCCGATCGGTTCCTCGCGTTTATAGGCGAAGGCTGTTTCGCCGCAATATCCGACGTGTTTCGAGTGCGTTAACGCTGGATAGGGCGTTTCTAGATAGATGCACCCCGCCTAGACGGGTGGGGGTGGTCCTCGATCTGCCAGACCAGGTGGGGTGGGGTAGCTTGGCTACCTGAGATCAATGCATCTACCAGGGCGGACACATTGTGACGGGTTGACACCTAGTTGACAGTGCCAAGCTACAGGCACGGTTATAGGCCTCGCGTTGTATCCCTGGAAACGAGTCATTCAGGCCCTTCCGCGTTATTACCGGCCTGTGATTCCCCCTTTGGGGGGTTGCAAGGCCGCTTGGACGCGCATGGTCGTCTCCGCGTTCCGTAGTCAGGAACACAGCAGGCCCCGTTCTAGGCCCTTCGTCCGCGATCTGAGGGCAAAGGGTGGGGTTAGGGCCCGGATATGTGCAAGGTCGGCTCATCGCGAGTGCACAGCGTTAGGCTCCCTGCCTCGTTGCTCGATGCGTGACGACCTGGAACCTGGAGCGCGGCAAGTTCAGCCTGGCCGAGCGACGCTGAGTTCAATAGGGAGTCTCGCTCTCAGCGCAGAGGGAATACGGGCATAGACGTTGCCTGAAAGAAGCACCTCGATGAGCCGAAACTCCGGAGAGGTTCGGGCTCGTCGAAAGAAGGCGAACCGGACCTTCAATCCGCGTTCCGCGAGGCTTGTACCAAGGAAGAAGTAGCCTAGGTCTTCGCCTAGCGCACCATCCTTGACCTCAGCGTCAACAGATACAACCCGCTCGGGTCTAATGGAGAGGTCACTCGTCCAGTCGAGCACAATCATCATTCCGCATGCGACCAGGTGAAACGGTGGTCTTGCGCGCAGGTCGCAGGTATCGACAGGTAGGGGAGGGAATGTGAACGTACCGACTTGACGGCCTTCGATCTTCAAGTTCCAGCTTTTGCCAATGGTCGGCGGAAAGAAGAGGTAGTTGTACCAGCCGCCCTCCCCCGTCTGCTCAAACGTGCCTCCACTCGACTCTAGTCGGGATGAACCTTGAACCAGCTCAGCCGCGACCAACTCCGGTCCGTTGTGCAAGCAAAGGACAACTACCGTGACGCTCCGGTCTCGAAAGGCAGTTCCAGGAAGAAGCCCTCCTCCCTGGTCATGTCTGGGGACGGTCAACTGAGCACGTCGCACAGACCCGTCCTCAATGCCACCTCTTGGCACGTCACACGTCGACCGCGTGGCTTTTGAGGAACACCCCCCGCCGAGGACGACGATCAAGAGGACACTGAGGGCCAAGCACTCCGAACCTCTTGAACCTATGGGTTGGAGTCCGGGCAGAAAAGCTGTCCAGTTTGAGTTAGGTCAAGCACGAGGCACAATGGGTCCGGATTTAGAGCGGCTCCACTCGCGGTCTTGGCGTGACCGTCGCCCGATCCTCCCGCCGCACAGATCATACATCCCGTCTCAACTCGGATGTACTTGAAACTAGTTGAGACACCGCCCTCCGCGGTCTCGTTGTTGCCGCAGCGAGTCCCACATCCAAAGACCGGGCTCCACGTACCCTCTTTGTGCTGCTCAAGATAGACGCCATTGCATTTGTGCCCATCCTGTTGGGCACGCGTATGACTCGTAGGCACCTTGCGACCGGACATCGCTTGGCGAGTGAACTTTGTAAAGACCCCCGTGATCTTGTACGTTGTGGTCCCGCCTGTGCAACTGCTCCTGCTGTAAACAACCCTTACCCTCATTGTTACGGTGCCGTCGTTGGTTGAGATAGTCCGGTTCAGCTCATCCGCACCAGCGGTTTGGGCCATAAGAACAAGTGCAAGTGAGCAGACGAATGCAAGCACCCTAAGCGTTGGCAGCGATCCCTTCCCGGCTCGTGCCATGATCCCCTCCCTCGACATCTCAACCGATACAGGCACCTCTTCTGGAACGTATTCCTGGGGGTGGTCTGCGTCAAGTTCCCGGTTCCATGTGGACGAATGTAGTTCCGCTCCCGCCAACGGCGCTTGCGTTCGGTCCCGGTCATTTAGCCCTCGCTTGCTCCGGGGTACTGTCGCTGCCCCAAAGGATTGGACCGTAGGATCGCGGAGTGGGGGAGTCCTGTCGATGCTGGGCGTCCGCTCGGATACGGGGGATGATGATGCGACCAACACTGTTCCTGACTGTGGGACTCCCATCCACCGGGAAGACCACTGCCGCGCGGCGCATAGAGATCGAGCAGAAAGCACTTCGTCTCACGAAGGACGAATGGGTGAAAGCCCTCTACGGGCACGAGAATCCGCCATCGGCCCAGGACGTGATCGAAGGACGGCTCATCCAGATCGGGCTGCGGGTCCTCGAGCTCGGCAAGAACGTCGTGATCGACTACGGCCTCTGGGGTCGAGACGAGCGCTCCGCTCTACGGCAGGCGGCAGCAGACCTGGGCGCGATGGTGGAGTTGCGCTACTTCGAACTCACCCCAGCCGAGCAACGAAGACGACTTGATCAGCGCCAAGCCGAAGCGCCACACACAACTTGGCCTATGGTCGACGAGGAACTCGCCGAGTGGGCTGACAACATCGACATCCCAACGCCAGGTGAACTCGACGGCAGTGAGCCTATTGATGACCCACCGGCTGGATTCGCGACGTGGGACGACTGGCGCAGCCATCGCTGGCCGTCGTCGGTCTCCTGACGCCTGTTCCTTGCCATTCTCTGTCGGACCCTTTGGTCAATAAGCCCTCTCTCTCGAAAGCGTGCTTTCGAAGGTGCCTGTCGATGCCGGTCTTCATTCGGACTAGCCAATCGTGGGGCGCCTTCTCGTCCTCGTGGAGGGGGGCGAAGACCACATCGAGAATGTTCTGGACCAACCTGCCGTCTGCGGTGCTGTCACTCATGCGGCACGCTCCGAGACGAAGGCTTCGAGGTCGGCTGGTCGGAATAGGACTCGGGCCTTGCGGGCTCCGGTCCCGATCCGTACTGACGGCAACTCCCCGCCTTTGGCAAGGAGGTAGACGAGGTCGCTCGACACGCCTAGCAGGCGAGCGGCTTCCTTCACACTGAGCAAGGCATCCACGGCTATCCTCCCGTCTGAACCGATCTGTTCGGTTCGGCCCGGGAACGTGTGCACGCACTGTTCACTGTCAAGGTCAGTGTCAAGACGACTGTCCCGAAGGGGGCGGATCAGGCCGAATAGCCAGGCACGAATCGGGTTTCTGCAGGTACGATTTTTTCGAGTGCGTTAACCCTTCAGCGAGCAGCGTGGTGGAAGAACGCGCTGGTCAGGGAGGATTGGGCGAGACAGATCGGCCTCGAAACCGGAAAAGGCCCCGAGGAGCCGCAGATAGCTCAATCGGATAGACAGGGTCGGCCGTGAGGTCACCCACCCGCTGTCCACCGCGGAGGTCCGTCCACGTCGCCCCGGACATCGATCAGCTCCCACGCCTCAACGGGCTCGACCTTGCCCTTGAGCGTTAGGGCTCCCGCGCGGACGAGCTCCGCACGACCAGCGAGGAGCCGCTCCGTGGCCGAGCTAACGAGCACGTGACCGGCGTGCGCGCTCGTCTGGAGCCGGGCGGCCACATTCACGGTGTCCCCGATCGCCGCGAAGCTCCGCTGTTGCCCGGTCCCGACGTTGCCCACCATCGCGGCGCCGGAGTTCACGCCCACGCGGAAACGCGGCCAGTCGGGTCGAGCCCCCACGACGGTCTCGGCGGCATCCCGGAGCGTGAGCGCAGCTCGCGCCGCGTTCATCGCGTGGTCGGACTGGTCACCGAACGCATTGAACACGACCATGACGGCGTCGCCGGCGAATCGCTCGATCATGCCGGCTTCCCCCTCAAGGACGGCGGGCACGATCGCGGCCCAATACGCGTTCAGCATCTCGATCGTTTGCGCGGCGGGCCGTCGCTCGCTGAAGGTCGAGTAGTTCTCGAGGTCGGCGAACAGGACCGATACCTCTTGCTCGCGTCCACCCAGACGTGCGAGCGCGGGCTCGCGCTCGATCGTCTCGGCGAGTTGG
>DATDKZ010000168.1:0-3592 GCA_036519575.1 Actinomycetota bacterium
CGCAGCCGGTGGTAATCGGCGGGTTTGGAGGTCCGATCGATCCGACGGCCGCCCTTTCGCACCTTGCCGTACCGCTCCTCGATGAGCGACGGGGCGGCGTCAACGGCCAGCACGCGCGAGGACGGAGATGCGCCCACCGGCCCGCGCCGGAGCACGGCCGTGCATTGGGCAAGCAGACGCTCGTACCGGGGGGAGTCGAGGGTCTGGACCAGGTTCGCCCTCGCCTGGTCGCGGTCGGCGGAGAGTACGTCGGCCACCACGGCCAGCGCGCGGTCGTCGAGACCATCGGGCTCCCTCCCCCACGCCTCGAGCTGTTGGATCAGCACGTCGAGGTCGCGGACGGCTCCCAGAGCGGAGGCCACCCATCCCAGCTCCTCCCGAAGTCCGACCACCTCGGCCGGAAGGGCGGCCTCGAACAGGGCGATGGCCGCGCGCATGCAACGCGTCGCCACCCGCATGTCGTGCAGCTGCTCCGGATCCTCGCCGAGACGCGTCCCGCCCTCCTTGCGGAGGAGGGCGGCGAAGTGCTTGCGGAGCACCGCGAAGGCCAGCTCCTCGACGGAGGACTCGGACGAGATCTCCACTGACCCCATGTCGAGGGTGCGCTGTGGCTTCAGGTCGCATGCGAGCACCCCAGCCTCGAACTTCGACACGGATGCCGGGGTCAATCCGCACGCATCTCGCATCTTGCCCACGAAGTCGGTGAGGTCTGGTGTTGTCCCTCTGCTGGTTTCCACCTCCACCCTGAGGAGCCGGGCGGGCTCGCGGCCCTCGACGGGGATCGTGGTCGTGTCGAGGGCCACCTCGGCTGCCTCCGAGCCGTTCGTCGAGACGAGGTACGTTCGGCGACGGGTTCGGACTTGAAACTTGGGCTTGATGGCATGGGGTCCGACGACCGCATGGACTCGCTTCCCCACCGGCCCATCGCTGGCGGGTAAGGTCTCCAAGCTTCCCGCCGGCAGCGGCTCGACGATCTCCGTTCGATCGCGAAGGCCGTTTGTCCCAGCAGACAGGGACTTCATGGTGGCCTCGGTGCCGCCTTGGCCCACACGCAGACGGAGCGAGTATCCGGCGCGGTAGAGGCGCCAATCGTCGGTGTCGGCATAGGTATCGACGTACCGCTTCGCTTCACCCCGGGTGACGACTTCCCCGGCCGCGTTCAGCCATCGCTCTACCGGACGTGTGTCGATGGCATCGAACTGCCACTCGATCTCCCGTTCATCGGCGGCCCGGCCCGGAGCGGACTCCATCGGCTTCAGGGGCCGGGGGTAGGGAAACCGAAGGGAAGAGTGCACATCGGCATCCCGGAAGGATAATGGTTGGGCCGCGCCCGTGGGAGGCCCGATCACCTGGGGGTTCACCTTCTGACCCAGGTGCGCCGGTGGCCTGCTCGTACCGCCTCGGATACCGTGTTGGGACATGAACCCTTCCCTGCCGTTCGAGTCACGGCCTGAGGCCGAGGCCGATGGGATCACCCCTGAGGTCAAAGCCGCTGGGGCGGTGGTCTGGCGGGCCGGTCCGGACGGTGCCATCGAGGTGGCCCTGATCCACCGACCCAGGTACGACGACTGGAGCTTCCCAAAGGGAAAGCTGCTCCCCGGCGAGAGCCTGGCGGAGGCGGCCGTCCGCGAGGTGGGGGAGGAAACGGGCTTCCGATGCCGGATCGGAGAGGTGATCGGCGTCCACCGATACCAGGACAGCCGGGCACGCTCGAAGGAGGTCACGTACTGGCTGATGGAATGGTTGGAGGGAAGGTTCGATCCCACCGACGAGGTCGACCGGCTTCGGTGGGTCCCGCTGGCAGAGGCTGAGCGAGTGCTCACCAACGACCGAGACCACGAGCTTTTGCGGCACCTCCCGATCGGGCGGTGACGGAGCCGACTGCGCCGGATGGACCTCGCTGAGCGTCAGAAGCGGTCCGGCACGAACGTTTGATCGGCGATGGGCGGGCGAACGTACCCCTCGTCCCTGTGCTCCGGCGGCAGCTTGATGGGCTCGGGTGTCAGGTCCTGGTAAGGGATCAGGCTCAACAGGTGGCTGATGACGTTGAGGCGGGCCCGCTCCTTGTCGTCCGAGGCGACGACGTACCACGGCGCCTGCTTGATATCGGTGTACTTGAACATCTCGTCCTTGGCCCTGGAGTACTCGACCCACCGCGCCCGTGATTGCAGGTCGATGGGGCTCAGCTTCCAGCGTTTCGTGGGGTTCGTGATCCGCTGCTGGAAGCGCCGTTCCTGTTCGTCATCGCTCACCGAGAACCAATACTTGATGAGGATGATCCCGGCCCGAACGAGCATCCGCTCGAACTCCGGGCACGAGCGAAGGAACTCCTGATACTCGTCCTCGGTGCAGAAGCCCATGACCCGCTCGACGCCGGCCCGGTTGTACCAGCTGCGGTCGAACAGCACCATCTCGCCGGCCGCGGGAAGGTGGCCGATGTAGCGCTGGAAGTACCACTGGCTCCTCTCGCGCTCGGTCGGCGCGGGCAGCGCCACGACACGGCACACCCGAGGGTTCAGGCCTTCCGTGATCCGCTTGATCGCCCCGCCCTTGCCCGCGGCATCTCGGCCCTCGAAGATCACGACGACCTTGAGGCCCTGGGACTTGATCCACTCCTGGAGCTTCACCAGCTCGACCTGGAGTTTCCTCAGCTCCCGGGCATATTCCTTGTTCCCGAGCTTCGACTTCGTGTGAGCCTCCTTCATCCTTCCGGATGCATCCGACCTGTCGGTCATGGCTTCCCCTTCGGCGGGCCACCATGCTACGCCTCGAACGTCGAGGGCTCGACGTCTCGAGTACCCTGCCCATCGTGGTCGAGACCCGCCATCTGTTCCTCCTCCGCCACGCCAAATCGAGTTGGGACGAACCCTCGATCGACGATCACGATCGACCGCTCGCGCCGAGGGGGCTGCGGGCCGCGGCCAGGATCGCCGACTATCTGACGAAGAGAGCGATCCGACCCGACCTGATCCTCTGCTCCTCGGCGAAGCGGGCGCGGCAGACGCTCGAACGAATCGCTCCGAGCCTTGGCCGGGACGCTGAGATCCACATCGAGCGGTCTCTGTACGGCGCAACGGAGGATCGACTGTTGGAGCGGCTGCACGCGCTGCCCGACGAGGCCGACTCGGTGATGATGATCGGGCACAACCCCGGGGTGCAGGACCTCGCGCTCCTGCTGGCGAGAGAGGGACCGCTTCGAACGACGCTGGAGGACAAGTTCCCAACCGCAGGCCTGGCCACGCTGGCCTTCGGTCGCCTGGCGTGGAAGGACCTCGATACGGAGAGCGGGGAACTGGTCGACTTCGCGGTCCCGAGGCGGCTGGGCTAGAGGGAACCCCCGCTGACGACTACTGCGGGGCCGGCGATGTCGCCGGCGCCGGCTCGGTCGCGGCCGCCGGCTGCTTCGCGGCCGCTTGGCCAGCCTCACGCCTGGAACTGCGTTTTGGCGGCGACGGTGTGGCCTCCGCTTGGGCTCCCGTGGCGACCTTCTTCATCGCCTTGCTCTCCTTTTCGGCCTTTCTCGCCACCTTGGCCTCGGCCTTGGCGGCCTTCTTCGCAGCCTTCTTCTTCGCCTTCTTCTTCGCCATGTCGC
>DATDKZ010000169.1:0-2606 GCA_036519575.1 Actinomycetota bacterium
GGCCCGATACCGGGAGGTCGTGGACGACGCGGAAACCTTCCAGGAACTCATCGCTGCGGCCTCGGAGGTCTACCGGGAGGATCTGGCCTCGGGGCACATCAAGGTGCTGGCTGAGATGATCGCCGGAGCGTCCTCGAAACCCGAGCTCGGCCCCGAGATCGTTCGGCGGATCGAACCGTGGATCGATTTCGCGCGGGATGCCGTTGCCCGGGTCTCATCGACGTTTCCATTTCCCGTGCCGGTGCCGCCGGAGGAGGCGGCCTTCGGCATCGTGGCTCTATTTCTGGGCATCGAGCTCCTGACCCACCTGGAGGGCGACGGCACTCGGTCCGACCGGCTGTTCGAGCTTGGGTCACAGCTGGGCGCGATGGCCGGCCTGCTGACCGGCACCCCTCCGGCACGAGGCAGAGGCAGCGAGTGAGATGCGCGCTCCTTCCGTTTCGCTTGACGACCTGGCCACATCGGCCCCCGAACGGATCGACCGCGCGGTCATGGTGCAGCGTTGGGACCGCCTGAGCTTCCTCCACCGGCCCTGCGATCCGGAGGTCGTTCGGCGCGGGCTCCCGCGGGGCCTGGAGATCGACACCATCGACGGAGCCGCGTGGATCGGGCTCATCGCGTTCCGGCTTACCGTGCGGGCACCCGGCTTGCCCGCACTTCCCTGGATCTCTCGGTTCGCGGAGGTGAACGTCCGCACCTATGTGCGAGGGCCTGACGGACGGCGCGGGATCTGGTTCCTCTCGCTCGACGCGGACAGGCTGGCCGCCGTCACGGTCGCGCGACGCTGGTACCGCATCCCATACGTGTGGGGCGCGACCCACCTCTTCGAGATTCCCGGCGCGGTGCGCTATGAGAGCCGTCGTCGTTGGCCGGGATCACTCGGCGCAGATCTCCGGCTCACGATCGCCCCCGCCGAGCCCATCGCCCCATCGAACGTCACGGAGCTCGAGCGGTTCCTCACCTGCCGTTGGCGGCTGTACAGCCCGGCACCGCTCGACTTGCCGGCCACCCGCATCCGGTTCCTGGCCACCCAGGTCGAGCATCCGTCGTGGCCACTCCTGCGGGCGAACGTCCTCGAGCTCCGCGAAGGATTGCTTTCGGCCGCAGGTCTGCCGGGGTTCGGCCGAGAGTGCGTCGCGCACTTCTCGCCCGGCGTACGTGTTCGCTTCGGTCCCAAGCGGGCGGTCGGTTCACATCCCGGCGCTCCGGGCGACGAGCCCTAGGCGTCCGGCGAGGAAGGCGATGACCTCGGCAACCTCGTCCGGACGCCCCGGGCACCCCTCGGCGTGTGCGCGCCAGACATCAGCTCCTCCGGCATTGACGAGCCCGTCTGTATCCAGCCCGGCGCCACCGCCACAGCGGCGAGTGCATAGCTCGGACCTTTCAGATGGCGTAAGCGAGCGACGCTAGGTAGGCTCGAACGCTCGGAAGATCCGGAGGGGATCGTGCTGATCGAGAACGAGTTCCAGGTGCCGGCGACGATCGACCGGGCGTGGGCGTACCTGCTCGACGTGGAGGCGATCGCCCCCTGCGCGCCCGGTGCCGAGCTGACGGAAGTCGTCGACGACGACACGTGGAAAGGCAGGATCAACCTGAAGCTTGGGCCGATCGCGCTGTCGTTCGCCGGCACGGTGACCGTCGCGGAGCGAGATGAATCGAACCATCGGGTCGTGCTGAAGGCGCAGGGCCAGGAGCAGAAGGGGAAAGGCGCAGCCAACGCGACCGTCACGTCCTGGCTGGAACCGGCAGGAGCGGCTGGCGCGACGAGGGTGAAGATGCAGGCCGACATCACGCTGACCGGAACGGTCGCACAACTCTCGCGCGGTCTCCTGCCCGACGTCTCCGCCAGGCTGACGAATC
The DNA here is from genome assembly GCA_036519575.1 of Actinomycetota bacterium. Lineage (GTDB taxonomy): Bacteria > Actinomycetota > UBA4738 > UBA4738 > HRBIN12 > AC-69. Next base: position 1,861 of record DATDKZ010000169.1, read on the forward strand.
AGTTCGCGGACTGCCTCCGCGACCACCTGACGGCCACACAGGGTGTACCGGCTGCGGCGTCCTCCGCTTCTCCCCAGCCCCCGGAGGCGATCGGTGGGATCCGGCTGGGCCTGTACGCCATCGTCAGGGCGATCGGCCGGTTCTTCGGCCGCCTGTTCGGCCGCGCCTCTTCGTGATCACCGGGATCGTCCTGGCCGCCGGGACCTCCTCCAGGTTCGGGCGGACGAAGCAGCTGCTCGAGCTGGAGGGCAAACCCCTCGTCCAGCACGCGGTCGACGCCGCGGCAGCGGCCGGACTCGACGAGGTGGTGGTGGTCCTCGGCCACGACGCGGGACGAGTGGGCGCCTGCCTCCATCTCCCGCCGAGCGGAAGGACCGTGCTGAACCCCAACTATGAAACGGGGCAGTCGACCTCGCTCGTCGCAGGCCTGGACGCCGCGGACCTCGAGAGCGACGCCGCCGTGGTGCTGCTGGCCGATCAGCCGGGCATCACCGCCGAGCACCTCCGGGCCCTCGTGGATACGTTCGAGGCCGATCGACACCTCGTCGTCCGGCTCCGGTTCCGTGACGGTCCCGGACCGGCGCTGCTCTCACGCGAGGTCTGGGACGAGGCGCGCAGCTTGACCGGCGACACGGGAGCCCGCGAGATCATCGCGGCCCATCCTGGATGGGTGCGGGAGGTCGTGGTGGACTCGGACGCGCCGGCCGACGTCGACCGGCCTTCCGATCTGGACCGGCTCCGGTAGA
>DATDKZ010000170.1:0-6984 GCA_036519575.1 Actinomycetota bacterium
AGCGTCACGCGCACCTTCTCCTCGGGCAGCCCCAGGAACGAGGCCACCTGTCGCCGGTCCTCCCACACCCCCTGGCCCTGCGAAGACACGTGGAAACCCCCGTCCTCCGGGACGGCGAACGACGACTCGGGCTCCAGGAACGCGTGCTCCACCACCTGGGTCCGGAACGTCTCGGTCAGCACGTGTGCCGAGCTCTCAAGCGCCGCGTCGATGTCGCCCCGCTTCACGATCGAGGTCGACAGCAGGTTCCCGCCCTCGTGCAGGCTCGGTGCGTCGGGATCGAGCGCACGGAACGGGTCCGTCACCGGCTCCAGCACGTCGTACTCCACCTCGACCAACGCCGCGGCCTGGCGGGCGGCCTGCCGAGTGTCGGCGGCCACCACCGCCAGCACGTCCCCGACGTAGCTCGTGACCTCGCCCTCGGCGACGAGCTGGCGCCAGTCCCTGGTGATCAGGCCCTGGGTCCGTTCACCGGGGACATCTGCCGCCGTGGCCACCGCGACCACACCGGGATGGCCCGCCGCCTTCGTCGTGTCGATCCGGATCACCCGGGCTCGGGGGTGATCGGAGAACCGGATGGCCCCGTGCAGCATCCCCTCGGCCTTCAGGTCGTTCACGTACGGCTTGTCACCGAGGGCCAGCTCCCGGCCCTGATATCGGCCGGTGCGGGACCCGACCTTGCCGCTCCAGTCGGGTTCGGGCACGGGCTCGCCGCGCTTGGCACCCGCTGCGAGCTCGATGGCGTCGACGATCTTCACGTAGCCGGTGCACCGGCACAGGTTCCCGGCGAGCGCGCGCGTGATCTCGGCGCGCGACGGCTCGGGGTTCTTGGCCAGCAGCCCCTCGGCCTTCATGACGATCCCCGGGGAGCAGAACCCGCACTGCGACGCGCCGGAGGCGACGAAGCAGTCCGCCCACAGCTCACGCTCGGCGTCAGACAGCCCCTCCTGGGTCACCACGCTGCGCCCCTCCGCGTGTCCGGCCTTCTGAGCGCACGACACGACCGCCTTGCCCCCGACCAGCACGGTACAGGCCCCGCAGGAGCCCTCGGGAGCGCAGCCGTCCTTGACCGAGGTGAGTCCGCACTCCTCCCGGAGCAGCTCGAGCAGGCTCATGCCCGGCCGGCCCTCGGCCTCGACCGGAACTCCGTTCAGCGTGAACCGCACGGCCCCCACCTCATGAGGTCATTCCACCCCGCCCAGCACCAGCGCCAGCAAGGCCATCCGCATCACCACGCCGTTGTAGGCCTCGATCCAGTATCGCGCATGGTGGGTGTCGTCCACGTCGATCGACAGCTCGTCCATCCGGGGCAGCGAGTGGAGGACGATCGAGTCGCTCTTGGCCTGGTCCCGGAGCAGCTGTCGGGTCACGCGATACGCCTCCGGCGTCGTCGCCAGCTCTCCCCCCCGCTCGTCCCGTCCCTTCGTGTAATCGGCCTGGACCACCGGCTCCATGTAGATCACGTCGGCCTCGGCGATGCACTTGGCCACCGACTCGACCTCGCGGTAGGCCACGCTTCGCTCGTCGAGCTCGGATTTGAACTCCGGCAGCAGCGACATCTCGGGTGGGCACACGATCAGCGCCTCCATGTCGAACTGGGACATCGCGTACAGGATGGAGTGCATGGTTCGCATCCGCATGTCGCCGACACACAGCACCGTGAGCCCGTCGAGCGTCCCCTTCTCGTGCCAGATGGTGTACATGTCGGTCAGGACCTGCGTGGGGTGCTCGCCCCAGCCGTCGCCGCAGTTGATCACCGGCACCGAGGCCCACTGGGCCGCCTCGGCCGGCGCGCCCTGCTGGAAGTGCCGCATGGCGATGACGTCGCCGTAGAACTCCAGCATGTGAACCGTGTCCTTGATGGACTCCTGGTAGAAGTCGCCGGCCCGGGTCATCTTGGCGTCGGAGAACCCGCACACGTGGCCGCCGAGGCGATGCATGGCCCCCTCGGTGGCAAGGCGGGTTCGCGTGCTCGGCTGGTAGAACGCGGTGACCAGGGTCTTCTCCCGCAGCAGGTCCCCGTTCCGCCGGTCTCGGGCGTGGGGCGCGAGGCGATCGGCCACCTCGAAGACGTGGAAGTACTCCTCCCGCTCGAACTCCTTGAGCGACAGGATGTCCCGGCCCAGGAAGCTCCTCATCGTCGCGCTCCTCCTCGTCGGCTCAGCGCTTGCTCCCCGTGAACAGCACCGCCACCCGCTCGTGGGGTCCCACCTCGCCCCCCCGCACCAGCTCCAGGACGCCGGCCATCCCCGCCGCCCCCGTGGGATCGACCGGGATCCCCGTGGTGACGTGGGCCATGGCCTGGGCCTCCACGACGGTCTCGTCCGAGACGAGCACCGGAGATCCGTCGGTGGCCAGCATCCCGGCAACCACGGCCGCCCAATCGTAGGTCTCGTCGTCGAGGATGCCTGTAGCGATGCTCCTCGGCTCCTCTTCCCACGGCCACATGAAGCTCGAACGGTGCGTGCGCGCGTACGTCAGCGCATCCACGATGTCACCTGGGGATGCTGGATCCTCCATCCTCGCCACAACTCGGTCGTATGCTCGCCGCAGCGGGTACCCGCCGAGGGTCTGGACCGCGTGGATCCTGGGCAGCTTCACCCGGGCTTCGAGCAGGGCCGCGTCCTCGAACGCGCGGATGCACGAGCTGGCCAGCGCGCCGCCGCCCACCTGCACGACCAGGCGGTCCAGGCCGACGTCGGTCCGGGCCAGCTCCGCGATCATCTCGTAACCGATCGTCTCCCCGCCCTCGATGGCCATGCCGTTGTCCGAGCCCTGCACGGTGAACGGGATCGCGCCTCCCTCCAACGCGCCGCGCAACGCGAGGTACGCCGGGTCGCCGGCTGCTCCGTCGATGCGGGGACACGGAACGACCTCCGCCCCCAGGGCCTCCAGTCGCGCTCGGATGTCCGTGTCGGCCCACGTGGGGACGAACACCCTGAGGTCCCGGTCCGCGGCTCGGGCCATGACGGCGGCCGCCAGGGCCGCGTTCCCGCACGAGGCGATGGCCAACGGCCGCTCCCCGTCGGGAGCCAGCCCAACCTGCTCGGTCACGAGCAGGAGGAGCATCACCCCCATGAGGTGCCGGGCCTTGTGCGAGCCCGCGACGTTGCCGGTCTCGTCCTTCACCCAGATCCCCCCCTCGGAGGAGAACCGGAGCCGTGCCGAGAGCTCGTCCGCGCGAACGAACGGGGTGGACAGGAAGCTCCGGCCATCGACCTCGGCCACCGCCTTGTCCAGCGACTCCACCAGGTCGACGAAGCCTCCGTCGGTCATTCCGTGACCCAGCCCGAGGTGGTAAGCGTGGAGAAGCTCGCGGTACCGGACGTACGGGTTGGCCTCGTCGCCCCGAGGGAACCCGACGTGGGTGGGATCGAGCTCTCGAACGAGGACGTGATCGACGTCGTCGTCCGGCCTGGCGTTCGGGCAACGGAAGGGGTAAGGCTCGTCGGGGGGCACGACGAACCCGCACCCCGCGCACACGATGGAGGTGACGTTCCCGGTCACGGCCTCACGCCTCCTCGCCGAGGCCGGTGCGGGCATTGAGCTCCTCGATCATCGAATCCCACAGGGGCAGCTGGTCCCGTAATGCTCGCCAGAAGTGCTGAGATCGGCGCGCGGTGAAGTCTTTCAAGGACACCCCCTGCTGCTCGACCCACGTGAAGTACCCGAGGTTGAAGACCCGCTCCCGGTCCCGCTCGCCGAGCTCCAGGAAGTGATCGGTTCCGGCGCCCTCGATCGAGCGGCCGAACGTCTCGGCTGCGGCGGCGTCGTCGAAGCCGCCCGGGAAGTCCCGCGCCAGCACCTTGTCCTTCTCGGTCCCGTACATCGAGGCGCCGTCGGTGGCCACGGTGACGACCACATCGTCCGGCCCCAGGCCGAGGGCCCGCGCCGCCTTGATCGCCGCCACCATGTTGCAGATGCTGGACAGGCCGAACGAGGAGAGCGCATCGACGACGGCGTCATCCACCCCCCGTCGGGCCAACGATCCTCGGCCGACGTCGGTGTTGAACAGGGCGTTCAGCGCGTCGGTGTCCCGATCCGAGACCGCCGTGACCGCGTCGGTGTTCATCACGTTGTGGATGAACGGGATGTGCTTGTCCCCGATCCCCTGGATGTTGTGTTCGCCGAACCCGTTGTACAGCATGGTCGGGCACTCCAGGGCCTCGACCGCCACGATCTTCGATCCGTGCCGCTCCTTCAGGTAGTCGCCGGCGCCGAGCGTTCCTGCCGAGCCGCTCGCCGAGACGAACGCCGCGAGCCGCAACGAGCCGTCGCGCTCGCGCAGGGACTCGTACACGCGCTCCAGCGCCGGACCCGTGCACGCGTAGTGCGCGAGGTGGTTCCCGAACTCGGAGAACTGGTTCAGGATCACGTTCTCCGGGTCCTTCGCCAGCTCCCTGCACGCGTCGTAGATCTCCTTCACGTTGCTCTCGGTGCCCGGTGTCCGCACGATGTCCTCCGGGTCGGCCACCCACCGCTCCAGCCAGTCGAAGCGTTCGCGGCTCATGCCCTCCGGGAGGACGGCGACGCCCCGGCAGCCCATGATCCGGGAGATGGCCACGCCGCCACGACAGTAGTTGCCGGTGGAAGGCCACACCGCTCGATGGCGGGCCGGATCGAACCCGCCGGCGACGATGCGCGGAGCCAGGCACCCGTAGGCAGCCAGGACCTTGTGAGCCCCGATCATGGGGAACCGGTCGCCCAGCGCAACGGCGATCCGCGCGTCCACGCCCGTCAGTTCCCGCGGGAGCACGACATGCTCCGGGGCGGTCACCAGCTGCCTCCGGTCTGCGCCGTTGTACCAGTGCACGCGGAACAGGTTGAGCGGGTGGGCCGCATCGGGATCAACGGAAGCGAGGGCGGAACGGATCCGCTCAGGGATCTTCGCGGGGTTCGCCAGCTCGGCGAAGGTGGGAAGGAGGACCCTCGCGGCCCCGAACCGCTCGGCGGCTCGCTGCAGGACGGGGGGGTCGGCGAGTTCAGGTTGAATGTCCGTTCGCCTCCACCTCCCTTACGTCTCGGATGATAGCCCTCGGCTCGGGGGGCCGGCCTCCAGCGCTCTCTCACAGGCAAAGCGCACTGAGTAGGAAGCAGATCCGCTTTTTACGAGGTCACGCGTGGCCAGTCCAGACGAGCTTCGCTGGAATGATGCTTGGACTCAGGACTCATCTCTCAAACGGTCGGCCGATGCGCCCACATAGAGGACGATCGCCGATCCCCGCTCGACGATCGCACTGACGGCGGGATCCGTATCGACGACTTTGCCCGGTGGGCCGAGGGTCGGCTGTGCATCGGCGACGAGCAGCCCCGCCCGTTCCAGCACCACCCCCGCCTCCATCGCCGAGAGGCCCTCGACCTCGGGCACCGTAACGCCGACCGTCTGCGTGGTCGGCGAGGAGGGCATCGTCCGCGCAGCCAACGGCCGCTGCATGGGCCCCCTCGGTGACGGCCCGCTCGTCAAGACCACGACCGCGGTTACGGTGAGGGCGACCGATAACACACTCACAGCGATCGTCGAGACCCTGGCCTGTCGAGGAATCCGACCAACGGCTCGTGCCCCCCGGGCCGCTGCCGAGATCACCGCTCGAATCGCCCCCACGGCGGAGCGACCGGTCCAACGGCCCCGGCGTTCCGGGGCTCTCCGCGGCTCCTTCGCCAAGGGAGCGATGCGGGCGAGCACGTGCCGACCTCGCCACGGTGGTTGCTGGGGAGGTCGCACAATTGCATGTGCGGTCTGGGAGGAAGTGGCGAGGGCCACGTCGACCAGCCTCGAGGGATCGTCCTCGGCGGCGACCAGTGGAGCCGAGATCATCTGCTGCCTCAAGAGCTCGAGGCCTCGGGCGTCGATCGATCGGTCGGGGGCGCGAGCGGCTGGCTCCTTCAGATGAGCGCTTGAGTCCTCAGGGAGCGTCGTCCACGCTTCACGTGCGACCACCCACAGGGCGGTCGGGATCCCGATATCGATGACCTTGACGGCGCCACCCTGGGTCAGCACAACGCTGTGGGGTGACAGGCCGCCATGGACCAGGCCGATCTCATGGGCGGCCGCCAGCGCCTCCTCCACCTGCGAGGTGATGCGCAAGGCCTCCCAGCCCTCCAGCGTCCCGGTCCGCCTGAGCCGCTGGGCCAGCGTCTCTCCGTCAAGGGCCTGCATGACGACGAAGCATTGCCGTTCCTGGAGTTCGCTGTAATAGATGGTGTTCGCGATGTTCGGGTGCTCCAGGCGCGGCCACACCGCGCGGAGCTCAGCACGGAGCACCCGCCTGAAGCGCTCGTTGGCGCCCAGCTCCTCACGGAGGACGCGGATCGTCACCGGCCACTTCAGGAAGGCGTCCTCGGCCTGCCACAAGGACCCAATTGGATCCTCGCTGATCTGACCCAGGAGTCGGTATCGGCGATCCTTGCCAAGCGGGTGCCCCGCAGGATTGTCACCCCGCGCCATCTTGTCACTCTAGCCGCAGTTGCTGTAGAACGAAAGCCCTACGATGAACGGAGGCGCCTCGGTGAAGAAGGTCCGGCCTTCAAGGACATTTCTCGTGCTCGTCGTCGTGGTCGCGATGGCCCCTGTTTGGGCGGCTTTCGAGGCCCAGGCAGCACCAGCAACAGCGACCGTGACGGTCCTTCACGCTTTGCCCGGGTTCACGGCAGACGTGTATGTGAATGGAAAGCTGACGCTGTCCGGCTTCAAGCCCGAGACGGCCGCCGGCCCTCTCGAGCTGCCTCCGGGTCGGTACAGGATCGCAATCCGTGATGTCGGGGCGGACCCTGCATCCGAGCCGGCGCTCGCCGGGGCGGTCACGCTGAAGTCCGGGGAGAACCTCTCGATCATCGCCGGGCTCACGGTGGATGGGGATCCCCAGCTCAACGTGTTCAGGAACACCCTGACCCGGGTGCCGCCCGGTCGGGCGCGACTGATCGTGCGCAACGTCGCCGACGTCGCATCCATCGGCGTGCGCCTCGACGGAAAACGCGTGTTCGGCA
>DATDKZ010000171.1:0-2430 GCA_036519575.1 Actinomycetota bacterium
GGGACGAGCTCCTTGATGGCAACCTCGATCCCCTGGCCAAGCGTGACGGTTGCCATGCTGCAACCCTGGCATCCTCCGCTCAGTCGGAGGTAGGCCGTGTCGTCCTCTACCGCCACCAACTCGGCGTGGCCCCCGTGGGCCGCGATGCTCGGGTTGATCTGCCGGTCCAGGACCATCATGACCCGCTGGACCACGGCGCCGGAGAGATCGGCCTTCAGATCGGCCGGCGGACGGCTGCCCACCGCAGGGCTGCTCGGCCCGACCGGCATGATGGGGAGCGGACTCCCGATGGTCGGCCTCGGGCGGTTGGGGTTGGTGATGGCCCAGCCCGCTTGGTCGAATTCGACCACCCAGTCGACGCTCGCTCCGCGCAGCTTCTCCACGCTGTCCGGTGGGATGGCGATCGCCAGGTCGTCGTCACCGAGCACTGTATCCGAGGGCGTTACGGACTCCCGGAGCTGGAAATACATGTTGTGGGTGTACTCGCCGTCCACGACGCCGGTCACCTCCAGCCGAAGCACAAGGCGCTCGGGCTGCGGATCCTCTGCTCTGAACTCGAGCAGCTTCTCGCGTGCGGTCGGCGAGATCCTGAGGATCGGCTCCAGGGAGGCTTGGTCCTCGGCGGTCATTGTTCACCCCGCTCCGCGCGAGCAGTCGAATCCACCGTTTGAGACGGCGGCTCGTAGCTAGGATACGTTGGTGGCTCGTCTCCTCCTGCTCCTGCCCACCTCCACCTACCGAGCCGGTGATTTCCTTCAGGCGGCCCGGGCACTTGGGGCAGAGGTCGTGGTGGCCTCCGAGCGCAGGCAGGCATTGGCCGGGGTGATGGGCCATCGGGCCCTCACGGTGAATTGCAAGAACCCCGATGAGGCCGCGGACAGCATCGCCCGGCTGGCGACCCGAAAGCCGCTCGACGCGGTAGTGGCCGTCGACGACGAGGGCGTGCTGGTCGCCGCGCTGGCAGGGCAGCGGTTGGGACTGGCCCACAACCCACCCGATGCGGCTGCACGGAGCCGGGACAAGGCCGCCATGCGCCGAGCCCTGGAGGACGCGGCGGTGCCCCAGCCCGAGTTCCGGATGGCTGGCCCGGATGCGGATGTCGCCGGGCTTGCCGCCGAGGTGGGCCTTCCCTGCGTGGTCAAGCCGGTCTCGCTCTCGGGCAGTCAGGGCGTCATCCGGGCCGACGATCGGGAGGCGGCGGTCGTGGCCGCGAAACGGGTTCGGGCGATCCTGGCCGACGCGGGCGAGGATCCGGAAGCCCCGTTGCTCGTCGAGCGATACATCCCCGGTGATGAAGTCGCCGTCGAGGGCCTGCTTCGGGGCGGGACCCTCGAGCCCCTCGCGGTGTTCGACAAGCCCGACCCGCTGGAGGGCCCCTACTTCGAGGAGACGATCTACGTCACCCCCTCCCGCCTACCTCCGGAGACGCTGGGCGCGATCGTCCGAATGACGGCCGACGCGGCCGCGGCGCTCGAGCTCGTGGAGGGGCCGATCCACGCCGAGCTTCGGACCGATGGAGGGCGGGCCTGGGTTCTCGAGCTGGCCGCGCGCTCCATCGGCGGCCTGTGTTCACGCGCGCTGCGCTTCGGGGTAGGCGTCACGCTGGAGGAGGTGATCTTGCGCCACGCACTCGGACTTCCCATCGATGACCTGCGACGCGAGTCGGCGGCCTCGGGGGTGATGATGATCCCCATTCCTCGGGCCGGGATCCTCGAGGAGGTGCGGGGCCAGGACCGGGCCCGCGCCGTTCCGGGGATCGCGGGGCTCGAACTCACCATCGGACCGGGGCGGCACGTGAAGCCCCTGCCTGAGGGCGACCGATACCTCGGCTTCCTCTTCGCTCGGGCCGACGGTCCCGAGGGGGTCGAGCAGGCGCTCCGCACCGCGCATGGCCACTTGGAGATCGTGATCAGCGCACAGGAGTGATCACCCTGGGTCCAATGAGCCCTGGTCGCATCAGGGGTCGACGAACAGGGCTATCGACGCGGTGAAGCCGTGCAGGAAGTTCTTCCCGCCGACCGGCCCGATCTCCCCCGCGCAGTTGAATCCGGCAAGGGGAAGGCCCCCGAGCTTCTCCGAAACAAGCGACGCGTCGTGATCCGGGACCGAGAACAGGCGTGTCCCTCTCCCGTTGCAGGTGAACAGCAGCGCCCCGGCTGCCGGCTCCGCCTCCCGCTCGAGGAGGGTGCGCAGATCCTCGTCCGCGGTAGCCGCATCCCGAACGTGGAACTGGATGGTCTCCCCGGCCTCGATCCTGTCCCCTACCGCGAGCGCCCCGCTCTGCGGGTCCACCCCCATGACTCCCCGGATCAGGAAGTCCCCGCGCTCCAGCTCGGCCTTGTACTCGTCGATGACACGGCCCACGTGGAGGCCCCGACCGACTAGCTCGCGGTCCTCGGGCGGGAGCGTTTCCACGACCTCCTGCAGTCG
>DATDKZ010000172.1:0-2854 GCA_036519575.1 Actinomycetota bacterium
CCTACCGCGTGCTCGAGTCCGAGGTCGAGCGGTACCTCTCGGGCTTGCTGGTCATGGTGGAGGCCGAGTAGATGGCCAAGACGCTCGTCGGTCTGGACATGGGTTCGACGGCAGTGCGAGCGGCCGAGGTGGCCACGGGTGACGTCCCGGTGCTGACCCGGGCGGCCCAGGTCCCGCTGCCCTCGGGCGCGGTGGAGAACGGGGAGGTCCGTCAACCCCAGGTGGTGGGCGAGGCCTTGAAGGAGCTGTGGGGCCGCAGCAAGATCCGCGGCCGGCAGGTCCGGATAGGGGTCGGCAACCAGCGGGTCGTGGTCCGGGAGATCGCCCTCCCGTGGCTCCCGGACAAGGAGCTCCGCGCGTCCCTGGGGTTCCAGGTGCAGGAGTTCATCCCCATCTCCGTGGACGAGGCCGTGCTGGACTTCGATCCGCTCGGCGAGTTCGAGCTGGAGGGCCGCCGGATGCTTCGCATCCTCCTGGTCGCGGCCCAGAAGCTGATGATCGGCGAGGCCGTGGCGGCCGTCCAGGCCGCTCGGCTGGAGCCGGTGGGCATCGACCTCAACCCCTTCGCCCTGGTGAGGGCGGTGGGGACCGTTGAGGGGCTGAACCTCGAGACCCCCGGAGACGAGGCCATCGTGGACGTGGGGGCCCACGTGACCAACATCTCCGTCCACGACCGCGGCGTCGCCCGGTTCGTCCGGATCCTGCCGACCGGAGGCCGTGACATCACCCTCGCGATCGCTCGGGGCCTGGGCGTGGAGGACGAGGTCGCCGAGCGGCTGAAGCGCGGAGAGGATGTGGAGGCGGGTCCGGCTGCCGAGGAGGTCGAGCGGGTGTCCCTGTCCCGGGCCGGGACCCTCGTGGACGAGATCCGATCCTCGCTGGAGTTCTACACGGCCCAAGTGCCCGGGGCCAGGATCGGGCGCGTGTTGGTCACGGGCGGGGGCTCGAAGCTTCGCGGCTTCCTCGAGCTCGTCCAGGAGCGCATCCCGGTGAAGGTGGACCGGGGCCGAGTGTTCGAGCGGGTGAAGTCCGAGCTCGATCTTTCCCCTGAGGCGATGGAGGACGCAGAGCCGGTCCTCGCCGTCGCCGTCGGCCTGGCCATCCCCGGAAGGTGACGATGACCCAAGTCAACCTCCTTCCCTCCGAGCTCCGCGCGCGGGAGGCGACGCGTCGCCTCACGAGCGTGGTCGTGATCGTCGGGGTGCTCGTGCTCGCGCTGGTCGGGCTGTTCTATTTCTTCCAGGTCATGAACCTCTCACGGGCCCGGGACGACCTCGCAGCCCAAGAGGGGGTGAACAGGCAGCTCCAGGCGCAGGTCAACGACCTCCAGCGGTTCCAGGAGCTCCAGAACCAGCTCGAGGCCAAACAGGGCCTGGTCGATTCGGTCTTCATCGGCGAGGTGTCCTGGTCGACCGTGCTGGTTGACGTCTCCCAGGTCATCCCGTCGGACGCGTATCTCACCAGCCTGACGGGATCTGTGGCCCCAACGACTCAGACTCCAACCACCGCAGGGGGCACCCTGATCGGGAACATGGCCTTCACCGGCGTGGTCAGGGAGACCGACCCGCTTGCCACTTGGCTGACCAGGCTGGAGCAGGTGGACGGGTGGGAAAACGCCTGGATGACCTCCGCAACGGAGCAGCAGCCCTTCTCTCGGGTCTACACCTTCAACAGTGGGCTCGACCTGTCGCTCGATGCGGCCACCAGACGAGGGAGGGGGCTCTCGTGAGCCGCCGGGGACCGATCATCGCGGGCGCCATCATCGCGGTGGTCGCGGTGCTGGCCATCTTCTTCCTGGTGCTCCCCAAGATGAACGAGGTGAGCAAGACGCAGGAAGACGTCGCAGCGGCTGAGGCCCAGGAGACGGCCCTCCGCGCTCAGCTCGCCAGCCTGAAGGAGGCTCAGGCGAACGCCCCTCAGGTGAAGGCCCAGATCGCGGAGCTCAGCAACCAGGTGCCCCCCACGGCGGACCTCCCCGCCCTCATCAGGCTGCTGACGGCGGCGGCCGACGGCGCGGGCGTGGACTTCTTCACCGTGGCGCCGGGAAATCCCGTGCTCGATCCCTCGGGGGCGTTCTCGACCATCCCGACCTCGATCTCCGTGACCGGCGGCTACTTCGCGCTGGATCAGTTCCTGTTCCGGCTCGAATCGCTCCCGCGAGCGGCCAAGGTGACCAGCGTCTCGATCACCCCGGGAGGAACCGCGCCAGCAGGTTCGACGGTGAGCTCATTGAGCATGCAGCTGAGCGTGGAGTTCTATACGACCGACACGAGCGCTGGGCCGGGTTCCGTGCCAGGGCCATCCGAGGGAGCCTAGGACCATGGCCCTCTCCCCCCGTGACCGGCGCGCGCTGATGCTGCTCGGCGCCGCGGCGGGTGTCGCGCTGCTTGCCTTCGTCTTCCTCAACGTGCTGCGAGGTGGTGGGGGGGAGGAGGCGGCGCCGCCGCCGCCGCCGATCTCGACCGGCGGCCCGACGCCAACTCCGACCGTCAGCCCTACCCCGACGCCCCGCGAGACGCTGCCGCCGGTGGTCCTGGCCGGGTCCCGTGACCCGTTCTCCATCCCACCGTCCCTGCAGACGGGATCGCCGCCACCGAGCGGCAGCGTCAGCCCCCCTCCACCGGGAGGAACGGGCACGGTACCTCCTCCGCCTCCGCCGGGGGGAACCGGGACGTCGCCGCCTCCGACGACCCCGGGAGGTGGGCAGAGCACGACGATGGGCGGCCACACGGTCGTGCTCCTCGACATCTTCCAGGGTGGCACCAAGGTCCAGGTGGAGGTGGACGGCACGGTCTTCACGGTGTCGGTGGGTGAGACGTTCGACGGGAACTTCAGGCTCGTCTCGATCAGCGGG
>DATDKZ010000173.1:0-15875 GCA_036519575.1 Actinomycetota bacterium
GCCTTGATGGCGCCGGTCGCCGGATCCATGACCACGACGGCGCCACCGTTCGCCGCAAGGTCGCGCCCCGTGTCCGAGTCGTAGATGCCGTGGGCGTACTGCAGGCCGAGATTCAAGCTCTCCTCAGCGATCTTCTGGGCCTCGGTGTCGATGGTGAGGACGACGTCCTGGCCCGGGACGGGCTGTTGTTCGCCGATCTCGGCCAGGTTCTGACCGGCCGAGTTGACCCGGTACTTGACGACGCCTTCCGTCCCTCGCAGGAAGCGCTCGTACTGGGCCTCCACCCCGGTGACGCCGACCTCGTCGCCCGGTCGGTATCCAGCGAACGCCGGATCGTCTAGTTGCTTGGGGCTGATCTGTCCGAGATACCCGAGGACATGGGCGGCGAGACTCCCTTCGGGGTAGACCCGGACGGGCTCCGCGACGACCTTCACGCCGGGGAACTTGGACTCGTGCTCGCTGATATAGAAGTCGATGCGCTTGCCGACGTCGGCCTCGACCGGGACCGGCTGGAACACGTAGTACCGGGGATCCTCGACCCGGGCGGCGAGCTCCTTGGCCGGCACGCCGAGCAGCTTGGACAGCCGGTAGAGCTCGTCTTCCAGGCGCGACCCGGCCTCTTGCTTGTTCACCGTAACGACCAGGCTCACCCGGTTCGTCACGAGGAGGTTGCCCTTGTCATCGAGGATCCGTCCTCGCTGCGCCGGGATGTCCAGGAGACGCACGGCGTTCTGTTTCGCCTGATCGCGGAACTGGTCCGCCGCCAGCACCTGGAGGAACCATAGCCGCGTGGTGAGCGCCGCGAACATGAACGCCACCAGCGCGGCGAGTACCTTCAGTCGCAGCCCGGTACGCCCCTCAGTCACCGCGTCACCATCGCACCACCCGACGTGACCGCGAAGCCTCGGCCGCCCGTCGAAGGACGGGGTAGACGAGCGGAGTCAGGATGGCGTTGTACACGGCCGAGAGCCCGGCCACCCGGAACAGGTACAGGGCGGTGCTGTCGAACTGTCCGAGTAGGAAGGACACGAGCCCGTAGAACAGGACCCCGCAGAAGGTCCCACATGCCACGACGACGACCGGAAGAACCGGCGATGGGCTGACGACGTATTGGCGAAGCAGGCCCACCGCGTAGCCGACCAGGGTGAGCGTGAGCGCGGTGATGCCTTTGGGCTCGTTCAACAAGAAGTCCTGAGCCATCCCCCCGACGAAGCCGGTGATCGCGCCCGACGACGGTCCCTCCAGCATGGCGAACACGATCGTCAGGAGGTACATCAGCTCCGGGCGAGCGCCGAGCAGTCGGATGTCCGCGAATACCGTCGTCTGGAGCAGCAACGCCGTCACGATCACCACGGCAAGCGTGAGGGACCGGCGCACGAGCCAGGCTACCTCGACCCACCCGAAAGGACCACCAAGACGATGTCCAGGCTCGAGAAGTCCACGGCCGGCGCGACCGTGATGAACTTCTCGAGGGCGGCGACGTCGGGAACCACGTGCGAGACCGTTCCGATCAGGATGCCGGGCGGATACAGGCTCTGTTCCCCGCCCGGGATCCGATACCCGGCCGTGACCACCTGTTCTCCCGCCAGGACATCCGTGTTCGCGTCCACCAGCCCCATCCTCATGTCCTGGTCGCCCTGACCGGTGAGCAGGCCGGTGGTCTTGGAGACCTCCAACCGCCCCGCGACCGCGGAATCAGGATCCACCATCAGCTGCACGATCGAGGAGTCGGGCGCGACACGGACGACATGGCCCACCAGGCGCTTGCCGCTCGCGACAACCGGCAGGTCGAGCTTGATCCCCTGGTTCGAACCCTTATTGATGATGATCGTCCACTCGAAGTTCGAGACGCCGCTGGCGATCACCTGGGCCGCCGTGGTCCGCACGTTCGGGCCGAGGCTCTGGGTCACCTCGAGCAGTCCTTCCAGCTCGTGAAGGCGCGCCTCGAGGCTGGTTTGCGTGGCCGTCTGCGACTCGAACTCGGCGAGGCGATCCTTCAGATCCTCGTTCTCCTCCCTGATGGCGGGCAGTCGGACCAGGGTGGAGAAGAAGTTTCCTATCGGATGCGTGACCTTGGACACGACCTCCTGCAGCGGGCTGATCACCATGAGCGCGGTCCGTCCCAGGCTGGCCAGCGGACCGCTGCTTCCCTCCCGGTAGTCGACGGTGATCGTGAGGAGCGACACGGAGACGAGCGCCACCACCACGAGCCTCGCGCTTCGCGCTCTGGTCGGGAGGGCCATCCCGCTACCCGCGGGACGGGCTCACCAGGACCCGCTGGAGCACCTCGAACTCCTCCAGGCACCGGCCTGACCCGATGGCCACGGAAGACAGTGGGTTCTCGTCGATGCGGACGGGCATCCCTGTCTCGTGCCGGAGTCGCTTGTCCAGGCCCCTCAGCAGGGCGCCCCCGCCGGTGAGCATGATGCCCTTGTGCATGATGTCGCCCGCGAGCTCGGGCGGCGTCCGGTCCAGCGTGGCCTTGATGGCATCGATGATCGCCGTCACCGGCTCGTCGATGGCCTGGCGGATCTCGCTGTCGGAGATCTGGATGGTCTTGGGCAGGCCGCTCACCAGGTCGCGGCCGGGGATCTCCGCGATCAGCTCCTCCTGCATCGGATACACCGACGCCACGGCGAGCTTGATCGCTTCGGATGTCCGCTCCCCCAGCAGCAGTGAGTACTCCTTCTTGGCGTAGGTGATGATCGCCTCGTCCAGCTCGTCGCCGCCGATCCGAAGGCTGGTACTGGTGACGATCCCGCCGAGCGAGATCACCGCCACCTCGGTTGTCCCGCCGCCGATGTCCACGATCATGTTGCCGCTGGGCTCGTGGATGGGGAGGCCCGAGCCGATGGCAGCGGCCATGGGCTCCTCGATGATGTAGGCGCGTCGTGCGCCGGCGGCCATCGTCGCCTCCTCGACGGCGCGCTGCTCGACACCGGTACATCCGGAGGGAACGCACACGACCACTCGCGGTTTGGCCAGGAGACGGCGCTTGTGGACTCGCTGGATGAAGTACCGAAGCATCTTCTCCGTGACGTCGAAATCGGCGATCACGCCGTCCTTCAATGGGCGCACGGCCTGGATGTGGCTCGGCGTTCGGCCGATCATCCGCTTGGCCTCGTTGCCGACCGCGACGATCGCCCCCGTGAGTGTGTTCACGGCGACCACGGAGGGCTCGTTCAACACGATCCCGTTCCGCCGAACGTAGACGAGCGTGTTCGCCGTCCCCAGGTCGACAGCCATGTCCTGTCCTAGGAACCCGAAAACGCCTTCGGCGCCAAGGCCTCGCCGGCGCTCTGACGTGTGAAGTCTTTGCTGAACCCTCTCGGCCATGGGATTCGCGCCCTGTTCTACAGGAGGAACCCTGAGGTGGCAACCCAGGCACGGGGCGCAACGCGACGCCGGGGTGCCGTAACCCCCGACCTGGGAGTAGGGTCACAGGTGCCGATGATCATCGCTCGCGCGGGGGAAGCGGCGCGATGGCGATAGCCATCCTGTTTCCCGGACAGGGATCTCAGTTTCCCGGCATGGCCGACGCGTGGACCCAGCATCCGGCCGGCGAGTCGGTGCTTCAGGAAGCATCAGAAGCCATCGGGCGCGACGTGATCGCCGGCTGCCGCGACGATCAGGCCCTGTCGACGACGGAGTTCGTGCAGCCGGCTCTCCTCGCGTGCGATGTCGCGGCGAGCAAGGTCCTGGAGGCCGACGGCGTGACGTTCGGAGCAGCGGCCGGGCACTCGCTCGGCGAATTCGCCGCGTTGGTCGCCGCCGGCGCCCTCGACCTCCCGACGGCACTGGAGGCGGTGGTCATGCGGGGACGGGCCATGCAGACGGCGGCCGAGCAGCAGCCCGGAACGATGACCGCGCTGATCGGGGTGGGACCGACCGAGGCCACAGAGATCTGTGAGGCGGCCGGCCGGGGCGACGTCCTCGCCGTCGCAAATGAGAACGCCGCGAACCAGGTCGTCCTGTCGGGATCGGTGCGCGCCATCGAGCGGGCCGAGCAGGCCGCCAGGAGTCGGGGCGTCAAAGCGATCCGACTGAAGGTAGCCGGGGCTTTCCACTCCCCGCTCATGCAACCGGCGGTGGAACCGATCCGTGCCGCCCTGGCGGCGCTGGAGTTCCGAGAGCCCCGGTTCCCCATCGTGGCCAACGTCTCCGGACGGTTCGTCGGCGATCCAGCCGCGCTCCGTGATGGCTTGTCCCGGCACGTGATCTCCCCGGTGCGCTGGGAGCGCTCGATGCATGTGCTCGAAGGGGCCGGCTTCGACGTGTTCGTCGAAGCCGGACCCGGCCAGGTGCTCTCCAAGCTGGCGAAGCGGGAGGTGCCGAGCGTGCGCATGACCGCGGTCGGCTCCCCGCGGGAGGCGGAGGACTTCGCACGCTCCGTTGCCCAGGACGTCGTGTCGTGAGCGCGTCGCGGCGGGACCCGGACGAGGGCTCCGGCGAATCCGCCGGCCTTCCGATCACGCTCATCGTGTCACCGGCCAACGGGAGGCTGCGCGTCCTTCCCCCGGTCCGGTTCCGTGGCGGACGCGAGTGGGTGGAAGCGGGCCAGCCCGTGGCCCGTGTCGAGCATGGGGGGTCGACCGACGATATCCTCGCTCCCATGCACGGTCGGATGGGAGGGCTGCTCGGACACGAGGGGCAGCCCGTGAAGACGGGCCAGCCGGTCGCCTGGATCGAACGCGGAGGGGAATCCTCCGGGTGAGCGGGCGTCGCCACGCCGCGATCGCCGGCGTCGGTTCGGCGCTTCCCGATCGCGTCGTCCCGAACGCGTACTTCGAGTCGATCCTCGATACGAGCGACGAATGGATTCGCCAGCGGACCGGCATCGGTGAACGGCGGTTCGCAGCCGACGGCCAGGCAACATCCGATCTGGGAACGGCGGCGCTCCGGTCGGCCCTCGATGCCGCGGGCATCGCCCCCGACCAGCTCGACCTGATCATCTGCGCCACCCTCACGCCCGATACGCCCATCCCCGCCACCGCGGTGTGGACGCAGCGCAAGCTGGGCATCGGATGCCCCGCTTTCGACGTCAACGCGGCGTGCGCCGGGTTCTCGTTCGGCCTCTCCACCGGAGCGGCGTTCATCGAGTCCGGAGCGGCCGAGACCGTCGCCGTGATCGGCGCAGAGGTGCTCTCGCGGGTCCTGGACTTCACCGATCGAAGCACCTGCGTGCTGTTCGGCGACGGCGCCGGCGCGGTCGTCCTTCGGCCCTCGGACACGCCCGGGCTGATCGGCTCGGTCCTGGGAACCGACGGGACGGCCGCGGAGATCCTGATCATCCCCGCGGGCGGCTCCGCTCGACCGGCCACGGCGGAGACCGTGGTTCGCCGGGACCACACGATCCGGATGCCCTCGGGCCGAGAGGTGTTCAAGCGGGCCGTCACGGAGATGGCCGGCGCCTGTCGGGAGCTGCTCGACAAGTCCGGTTTCGAACCAGGTCAGGTCGACCTCCTCATCCCCCACCAGGCCAACTCCCGGATCATGGTCGCGGTGGCCGAGCGACTGGGGATCGGTATGGAACGTGCCGTCGTCGACGTGGCGGAGATCGGCAACACGTCGGCCGCGTCGATCCCCATCGCCCTGGACAGGGCATGGCGAGCCGGCCGGATCGCGCCGGACGCGCTGGTCCTTCTGACCTCATTCGGCGCCGGCCTCGCGTGGGGGGCGAACCTCCTTCGATGGACGGCGCCCGAGCCGGCATCGTGAAGGTCGCCATCGTCACCGGAGGGTCCCGAGGCATCGGCCGAGCGTGCGCCGAGGCCTTGGCCGGATCGGGATGGACGGTAGCCGTGGGCTATCGGACGAGCGACACCGACGCCAAGGAGACGCTGCACGCGATCGAGGTCGCCGGCGGCGCGGGCGGGATCGTGAAGCTCGACACCCTCGACGAGGGCTCGGTGGCAGAGGCGTTCCGCGAGGTCGGTGCAACGCTCGGTCCCGTCACGGGCCTGGTCAACAACGCCGGCTACTCGCGGGACGGGCTGATGCTGAAGTACTCCATGGAAGAGTTCGATCGGACTCTGGACACCAACGTGCGTGGCGCGTTCCTGTGTACCCAGGCGGCGCTGCGAAGCATGCTGCGAGCACGATGGGGACGCATCGTGAACATGTCGTCCGCCGTGGCGATTCACGGGAATGCCGGACAAACCGCGTACGCCGCGTCGAAGTCGGCGCTCGTCGGCATCACCAAGTCACTGGCCCGGGAGGTGGGCGGCAAGGGCGTCACCGTGAACGCGGTCTGCCCCGGCCTGCTCGATACCGAGATGACCTCGCATCTGACCGAGCAGGCCCGGGCGTACTACCTCGACCAGACTCCCCTTCGACGCGCGGCCCACCTCGGGGAAGTGGCGGCGGTGGTCCGGTTCCTGATGTCGGACGACGCGTCGTACGTGAACGGCGTGGCCATCGCCGTCGACGGCGGGCTCACGGCATAGTCGCCAGGGCCCGGTCCCTCTAGAGTTTGCCGAGCGCAGGAGAGAGCCAAGGAGGAAGGATGGACAAGGAAGAGATCGAGGCCCGGGTCCGCAAGGTCCTGTCGGAGCAACTGGCCGTGGACGAGGGTCAGGTGACCCCCGACGCCCGGTTCGCCGAGGACCTGAACGCGGACTCGCTCGACCTCGTGGAGGCCGTCCTGGCCCTCGAGGAGGAGTGGAACATCGAGATCCCCGAGGAGGAGATGGACGGCGTGAAGACCGTGGGGCAGGCCGTCCAGCTCGTGGCCTCCAAGCTCGGTGTCAGCTGAACGCAAGGTCGTGATCACCGGCATCGGGCCGGTCACGCCGATCGGCATCGGCGTCGATGACTTCTGGGCCGGTGCGATCTCGGGCAGGAGCGGGATCCGAAGGATCACGAGGTTCGACCCCTCTGATCTGCCGGTGAAGCTGGCGGGAGAAGTCGATGGGTTCGCCGTCTCGAACTGGCTGGACGCGAAGGAGGCGCGGCGGACCGACCGGTTCGTCCACTTCTCGATTGCGTCGGCCAAGCTGGCATGGGAGGACGCAGGGAACCCGGAGATCAAGGCGGACCGGGGCGGCGTCGTGTTCGCCACCGGCATCGGCGGGATCGAGTGGCTGTTGAACCAGCACAAGGTGTTGCTGGAAAAGGGCCCGGGCCGGGTGAGCCCGTTCATGGTCCCCGCCCTCATGGCCAACGCCGCCGCCGGCCACATCGCGATGGCATTCGGGCTGATGGGTCCGAACTTCTGCACCGTGTCCGCATGCGCGTCCGGGGCGCACGCGATCGGTGAGGGCTATCGCATGATCCGGGACGGGATGCTCGACCTCGCCATCGTGGGGGGCTCCGAGGCGGCCACCCTGCCGCTGACCGTGGCCGCGTTCGCGCAGATGACGGCGCTCACGAAGAACCCGGACCCGGAGACCGCGAGCCGCCCCTTCGACGCCGATCGTGACGGGTTCGTGCTCTCCGAGGGCGCATGCGCGCTGATCATTGAACCGGAGGACGCCGCACGGGCCCGGGGAGCCAATGTGTACGCGGAGGTCGTTGGTTACGGGGCCTCGGACGACGCCTTCCACATCACAGCACCCGACCCCAAGGGTTCCGGGGCGGCACTGGCCATCCGTCTGGCGTTGGAGGACGCGGACGTTGAGCCCGCGGCGGTGGACTACGTCAACGCGCACGGCACATCGACGCCCCTGAACGATGCCTCCGAGACCGCGGCCCTCAAGGCTGCGCTCGGCGACGAGGTCGCGCACGAGGTGGCCGTGTCCTCCACGAAGTCGATGACCGGACACATGCTGGGGGCGGCGGGAGCGGTGGAGGGCGCGGTGTGCGCGCTGGCTATCCAGAATGGCGTCATCCCCCCGACGATTCACTACCGCACGCCCGATCCGGATTGTGACCTGGACTACGTGCCGAACGAGGCGCGAGACGCCGACGTTCGCCTGGCAATCTCCAACTCGTTCGGGTTCGGCGGCCAGAACGCCGTCGTCGCCTTCCGCAGCACGTCCTGACGACCGATCGTTCCGCGCTCAGGGCGTGAACGTCCGGTAATAGGGCGCGCCGTCGAGCACGGCCCGGGTGGCCGTGCCCTCGATGACGGTGTCGAACAGGATCCGCCCGGTCGACCAGTCCTCGGCCCCCACCCGGAACCGCCCGTCGGGCAGCGGGACGAGCTCCAAGTCCTCCTCGCCCCATCCCCACAGGAACCGGAGTGATCCGCGCCTGGGCAGGATCCGGAAGTTCGAGTACCAGGGGTTGTGCGAGCGCCAGTGGCCGGCCACCGCTTCCCAACCGTTCGGTCTCTCGAACGTTGCCGCTCCCGCGTACCGATCGTTTCCCCACCACCGGTCGCCGTGCGTCACGTGGGTCACGTGGATCCCCTCTCGCTCGAACGACAGGGGGAACCGTTCGAATCCCGGGTGGGCCACGACGAACGCGTCGCCCTTCTGTCGCACGAGCGCCACCGGTTCGTCGTTCTCCGCCAGGAGCAACCGGCCATC
The DNA here is from genome assembly GCA_036519575.1 of Actinomycetota bacterium. Lineage (GTDB taxonomy): Bacteria > Actinomycetota > UBA4738 > UBA4738 > HRBIN12 > AC-69. The sequence continues at coordinate 8,472 of DATDKZ010000173.1, forward strand.
CACCGCCATCAGCGTGAGCTCACCATGCTCCGAGCGATACGTGCCGGCATACTCCTCGGCCCCTTCCACATGGTCGAAAGGGATGGGATCGGGTATATCGGGCAACGGCTCGCCCCGGAACCACGCCGACAGGGTCCTGAGGGCGAACCGCGCGGCCGGTCCGCGGTTGGCGTCCGCGTTCGCGAGGACGATGACGCCGACGCCCTCGTCTGGATCCATCTCCATCCACGCCGAGAACCCGACGGTGGACCCGGTGTGCCCGATGGACGTGCGCCCGTCCACGATCGTGGTCTTCATCCCGTAGCCGTAGACCTCGCCCGGCGCTTCGGGATCTTCAGCGGTGGGCTCGATCAGACGTGCGAAGCTCGGTCCCGAAAGCAGGGGGTCGCCGCCCGACAGCAGCATGCGGATGTACGCGCACATGTCCTCGGCCGTGGAGCAGATCGTCCCGTCGGCGGTCGCGCTCTCGATCCACGGGGCGGAGACCAGACGATGGCTGGGGAGACGGGGCCGGTCGTCGAACGGTGGAACGTGCCCGGTGACGCTCCGATCCCTGCCCTCCGGCGCGGTGATCGGGTCGGTCGACCCCATGTGGAGCGGGTCGAGGATCCTGGCTCGGACGAGCTCCCACCACGGGTACCCCGTAACGGCTTCGAGGACCATGCCCAGGGCCTTGTAGCCGGCGTTGGAGTAGTGGAACCGGGTCCCCGGGGCGAAGCTGAGCCCCGATTCGCGGAGGGCCCACAGCTCGTGCACGCCCTCGCCGGTGAAGTCCTGGCCGGTGGGCAATCCCGCGGTGTGCGTCAGGAGGTGGTGAAGGGTGACCGGAACCGACGGCGATGGGACATCGAACCATGGCAGGTATTCAGCGACCGGCGCGTGCAGATCGAGCCGGCCCAACTCGTGCTCCTGGAGAACGGCGATGGCCGTGAACGACTTGCTGATCGAGCCGATCTGGAAACGGTCCGCGGCCCGGACCGGCTGGCCGGCGGGGAGGTCCGCACTTCCAGCGGTCACCACACCGAGCGCACCGTCACGGCTCGTGAGGCCGATGGCCACCCCCGGCGTCTGGATCGCCGGGAGATGGCGTTCGACGAACCGGCGGACGTGGGCAACGGGATCCGCCGTCGTCCCCATGGCGGGCTATCCGAAGAACAGCTTCAGCTCGCGCTCGGCTGACTCGTTCGAGTCACTCCCGTGGACGAGGTTCTCGGTGATGATCAGGCCGTAGTCGCCGCGGATCGTCCCCGGCGGGGCGAGTGCGGGATCGGTCGAACCGATCAGCGAACGGAGGACCGGGACGGCGCGCTCACCCTCCACCCGAGCCACGACCACCGGTCCGGAGCCGATGAACTCCACGAGCTCGTCGAAGAAGGGCTTCTCCCTGTGCTCCCCGTAGTGCTCCTCGGCCGTGACCCGCTCGATGGTGATCATTCGCAACTCGGCGAGGCGCAGCCCCTTGGCCTCGACCCGCCGGAGGACCTCACCGATGAGCCCGCGCCGCACGGCGTCCGGCTTCACGATGAGCAGCGTCGACTCCACGGCCATGTTCAGGGAGCCTTTCCGAGCGCGCGGCGCGCGTCCGCGACAGTATAGAGAGAGCCGGTCACCAGGATGAGGTCGTCGGCCCCGGCGCTGTCTCTCGCCGCCTGGAGCGCCTCGGCCACCGAGCCGAAGGCCTCCACGGGGACCCTGGCGCTGGCCAGAGACTGGGCAACGCGCTCCCCCACAGCAGATCGAGTGCTGGCGTTGCGCGCGGCGTACGCACGGTCGGCGAGAGGGGCGAGGGCGGCCACGATGCCGTCGACGTCCTTGTTCGCCGAGATGGCGATGACGAGGTGGAGCCGGCTCCACCCGAACGCCTCGGTGAGGGCCGACACCAGCGCCTCCGCCCCGGCGGGATTGTGCGCGCCATCGACAACGATCGTCGGCCGGCGAGCCACCACCTCCAACCTCCCGGGAGTGCTGGCGGCCGACAGTGCCGTTCGAACGGCGTCGGGTGTCAGGGCCTTCTCCAGGAACGACTCCACGGCAACGATCGCCGCCGCAGCATTCTTGGCGGCATGCTCACCGAAGAGCCCGAGCGGGACCTCCTCGTACCGGTCGAAGAGCCCGCGAACTCCGATGACCTGCCCCCCGACGGAACGGCGGCGGTCCGAAACGGCGAAATCGCGTCCCTCGTACAGTAGTTGCGCCTCGAACGCCTCGCACCGGTCCTGGATCACCTTGAAGGCCTCCGGAGGCTGTTCCCGACACACCACCACCTTGCGGGGCTTCACGATGCCGGCCTTCTCAGAAGCGATCTGGTCCAATGTGGAGCCGAGCTCGGGGTGATCGATGGCGATGGGGCAGATCACCGCGACATCGCCGGCCACGAGGTTCGTGGCGTCCCATGAGCCGCCCATCCCCACCTCGAAGACTCCGAGCGACACCGGCTTGTCCGAGAACCACACGAACGCGAGCGCCGTGAGCGCCTCGAAGTACGTGACCCGCTCACGCCTCGCGTCCACGAGCAGGAAGTACGGCAGCAGCCGTTCATACTCCTCGCCGAACTCCTCCTCGGAGATAGCCTCGTCGCACACGGCGATCCGTTCGGTCACCGAGTGCAGGTGCGGCGATGTGTAGAGCCCTGCCATGAGACCGTGCTCACAGGCTAGGTCCGCCACGAGGCGGGCCGTGGTGGTCTTGCCGTTCGTCCCGGTGACGTGGATCGTCGGGTACGTGAGCTGCGGGTCGTCCAGCAGCTCGGCCACCGCGGAGATCCTGGCGAGGTCGGGGACCATGCGCTCCGGTTGCCGGCCGTCGAGCTCCGCCAGCGCCTCTTCGAATCGCATGGCCCGTGTCAGGCAGACGCGAGCGTCGTCTCGACGGCGAACGCGTCGCCCTCGATCGTCTCCAGGCGCTCGATGTTGCCGGCCTCGCGGAGATCGGCCGCCACCGCCTCGAGGATGGCCAGATGGTCGGGCTTGTCGCGGACCACCACGCGCTCGGCCCTGGCCCGCAGCGACTGCTTGTTCAGGGCCTTGAACTTGCGAACCTCTCCCAGGACCGCGGCCGTCACGTCCAGGACCGCCGGATCCGCTCCCGCCGCCGCCTGGGCGAGCTCCGCTTCGGTGGGCCACGGTGCGAGGTGCACCGAGCCCTCCCGCCACCACGACCAGACCTCCTCTGTCACGTAGGGCAGGAACGGCCCGAACATCCGCAGGAGCACGGACAGGGCGGCGCGCAGCGCCGACACGGCCGATGCGGCCGCGTCGGCGCCGCGCCCCCCATACGCCCGTCCCTTGACCAGCTCCAGATAGTCGTCGCAGAAGCTCCAGAAAAAGCGCTCGGTCACCTCGAGGGCCCGAGCATGGTCGTACGCGGTGAACGCGCGGGTGGCCTCCCCGATGGTCTCGGCGAGCTGACGCAGCATCGATCGATCGAGCGTCTCGGTCACGACCCCGTCCGCGGCTTCGATCGAGAGCGCGAACCGCGACGCGTTCAGGACCTTGATCGTCAGCCGGCGTCCCACCTTGATCTGGCTCTCGTCGAACGCGGTGTCGGCGCCGAGGCGCGCACTCGCCGCCCAGTACCGGGCGGCATCCGCCCCGTATCGCTCCAGGAGTGGCATGGGCGTCACCACGTTCCCCTTCGACTTCGACATCTTCTTGCGCTCGGGGTCAAGGACCCATCCCGAGATGGCTGCGTTGGTCCACGGGAGCGAATCGTGCTCCAGATGCGACTTCAGCACGGTGTAGAACAGCCAGGTCCGGATGATGTCGTGGCCCTGGGGCCGGAGGTCCATGGGGAAGACGCGCCCCCACAAGTCGTCGTCCTCGCACCACCGTCCGGCGATCTGGGGCGTGAGCGATGAGGTGGCCCAGGTGTCCATCACGTCCGGATCGCCCACGAAGCCGCCGGGCGCGCCGCGCTGCTCCGCCGTGAAGCCCTCGGGCACATCGCTGGAGGGATCCACCGGCAACCGCTCCTCCGCAGCAAGTAGCGGATGCTCGTGGTCGGGCTCACCACGATCGTCGAGCGCGTACCACACCGGGAAGGGGACCCCGAAGAATCGCTGCCGGCTAACGCACCAGTCCGTGTTCAGCCCCTCCACCCAGGACTCGTAGCGGGCCCGCATGTGCTCGGGGTGCCAGTGGAGCTCGCGGCCCCGCTTGACCAGTTCTTCCCGAAACTCGAGGGTCTTCACGAACCATTGCCGACTGGAGATGATCTCCAGGGGCCGTTCCCCACGCTCGTAGAACTTCACCGCGTGGCGGACGGGGGTCGGCGCGCCGACCAGGTGGCCCGACTGCGCCAGGAGCTCGGCGATCCGCTTGCGGGCTCGAGTGGTGGAGAGCCCGGCCAACTCCGACTGCGCTGCGATCGCGGCCACAACGTCTTTCGACTCCCACCCCGGCTGACCCCATCGCCGCGGCGCGATCGTACCGTCGCGCTGCACGACGACCCGGGTGGGAAGCGAATGGTCCCGCCACCAGATCACGTCGGTCATGTCGCCGAACGTGCAGATCATGGCGATGCCGGTCCCCTTCTCCGGGTCGGCCAGCCGATGGGCCACGATCGGCACTCGCGCCCCGAAGAGCGGGGTCAGCGCGTGCTTGCCCACCAGTTCACGGAACCGTTCGTCCTCGGGATTCACCACGAGTGCCACGCATGCGGGGATGAGCTCGGGGCGCGACGTCTCGATCTCGACCGACCCGCCGGCCTCGAGCTCGAAGTTCACCCGGTGGTACGTCCCGCTCACCTCACGGTCCTCGATCTCCGCCTGCGCCACAGCGGTCCGGAAGTCCACGTCCCACATCGTGGGGGCGTCGGCCTGGTACGTGAGATCCCGGGTCAGGAGGCGGAGGAAGGCTCGCTGGGATGCCCGGCGGGAGCGCTCGTCGATCGTCGCGTACGTCATCGACCAGTCCACCGACAGCGCCAGGCGGCGGAACAGCTCCTCGAAGGCCCGCTCGTCCTCCGCCGTCAGCAGGCCGCACAGCTCGACGAAGTTCGGCCGCGACACCGCGACCGGCTCGCCGTTGGGTCGTTCGAGCGCGTCCGGGTCGAGGTCCCGGTCGTAGGGAAGCGAGGGGTCGCACCGGACGCCGAAGTGGTTCTGGACCCGACGTTCGGTCGGCAGGCCATTGTCATCCCACCCCATCGGGTAGAAGACCATCTTGCCCGCCATCCGTTGGAACCGGGCGATCACGTCGGTATGCGTGTAGGACATGACGTGACCGACGTGGATGTACCCGCTGACGGTGGGGGGAGGCGTGTCGACGGCGTAGATCTCCCGGCGCGACCTCGACCGGTCGAACCGATAGGTGCCCGCGGACTCCCACCGCTCGCCCCAGATGGGCTCCAGCCCTTCGATCGTGGGCTTTTCCGGCACGGTCATGCGCGGAGTCTACGGGACGCTCGTGCCCGCGCACCGGCAATACACTCTCCGCCATGGCGGTCTGCGCGATATGCGGCACCGACCTCCCCCGTCGCGCTCGCTTCTGTCCGAACTGCGGGTCCGCGGTGGCGGAGGCACAGCGAGGGGGGCGCGAGCGCAAGCTCGTGACGGTTCTGTTCGCCGACGTCACGGGCTCGACGACCCTTGGCGAGCGGCTGGATCCCGAACGGATGCGGGAGGTGATGGACGCGTTCTTCGCGGCGATGCGCGCAGAGATCGAGGCCGAAGGCGGGACGGTCGAGAAGTTCATCGGCGATGCCGTAATGGCGGCGTTCGGCGTCCCGTACGCGCACGAGGATGACCCGGCCCGCGCCCTGCGCGCTGCGCTCCACATGCTCCAGCGGCTGGAGGTGGTGAACCAGGACCTGGCGAAGGACCACGACGTGACGCTCGAGATCCGCATCGGCGTGAACACCGGAGAGGTGCTCGCGACCACGGAACCACGGCCCGGCGAATCGATGGTGACCGGCGATACGGTGAACGCCGCATCGAGGCTGGAGGCCGCCGCCGCTCCCGGACAGGTGATCGCCTCCGAACGAACGGTCAGGGCGGTGCGCGGCTTCCGGGTCGAGGACATGGGGGCGCTCGATCTCAAGGGCAAGGCGAGGCGGGTTCACGCGTTCCGGGTCCTCGACGAGACCACGACGCTTCCCGAACGAGGCGTGCCGGGACTGCGGGCACCGCTCGTCGGTCGAGACGACGAGATCGACCTGCTCGAAAGCATCTACGGCCGAGTGGCGAGCGAGGGCCGACCGCACCTGATCACGCTGTACGGGGACGCAGGCGTTGGGAAGAGCCGGCTCACGCGCGAGTTCCTCGATCACCTGGGGGATCAGGCGCTCGTCCTCCATGGCCGTTGCCTGCCGTATGGCGAGGGCGTGACGTTCTGGCCGCTCGCGGAGATCCTGAAGGCGCACGCCGGCGTCCTGGACACGGATCCCTCGGACATCGCCCTCGAGCGGATCCAGAAGGCCGGCCTCGACCTTCTGACCGAGGACGTGACGATCGACCCGGGGCGCACGACGGCCGCACTCGCTTTCACCGTCGGCGTGGAAGACCCGGCCTACGCGTTCTCGCGCATGGACCCGAAGGAGGTACGGGTCGAGGTCCACGCGGCATGGCGCTCATTCTTTTCCGCGATGGCCATGACCCAGACGGTGGTGGTGCTCGTGGAGGACATCCACTGGGCCGACCCGGCCTTGCTCGACCTGCTCGAGGACCTTGCCGAACGATCGATCGGTCCGCTGTTGTTCATCTGCCCTTCCCGTCCGGAGCTCACAGCGCGCCGGCCGGGTTGGGGCGGCGGACGTCGCAACCACACGTCGGTGACCCTCGATCCGCTCACCTCGCAGGAATCCGAGCGCCTGGTGGGGTTCCTCCTGGCCATCGACGACCTGCCCGCGACCGTGCGCGGCCGGATCCTGGAGCGGGCGGAAGGCAACCCTTTCTTCCTCGAGGAGATCATCCGTCACCTGATCGATGAGCGGTTCCTGGTGCACGAGGACGGCCGGTGGCGGACGGCAGCCGGCATCGAGGACGTCGAGATCCCCGATACGGTCCAGGGGGTGCTGGCTGCACGGATCGACCTGCTCGAGCCTGACGCCAAGCGGGTTCTCCAGTCCGCAGCCGTCGTCGGGCGGGTCTTCTGGCCGGGATCCCTTCGCGGCCTGGGGGAAGCCGTCGATGTCGATGCGACCCTCGCCGAGCTCGAGGCCCGCGAGCTGGTGCTGTCCCGGCTCGGCTCATCCATCGCGGGGGAGCCCGAGTTCATCTTCAAGCACATCCTCACCCGAGACGTTGCCTACGAGAGCCTGCCGAAGCGGGAGCGGGCGCCGGCTCACGCGGCCGTTGCCCGGTGGATCGAGGAGACGGCCGGCGCTCGCGCCCGCGAGTTCGTCGAGCTCCTCGCCTATCACTACGCGACCGCGCTCCAGGAGTCGCCGGGACCGCCCGACGAGGCC
>DATDKZ010000174.1:0-3587 GCA_036519575.1 Actinomycetota bacterium
GCGGGTGATCGCCCCTCGCCGTCAGGCGTGCTGCGGCGCGATCCAGGCGCACAACGGTGGGCTCAGGATGGCCCGGAAGCTGGCCCGGCGGAACCTGGCGGCCCTCGAGGGCGCCGACTGGGTGGTGGTTGGCGCGGCCGGTTGCGGTGCCCACCTGAAGGAGTACGGCGACCTCCTGGGCTCAGAGGAGGCCACGGCGTTCTCAAGTCGGGTCCGCGACCTCATGGAGTTCCTCGACGAACAGGGCGTCGAACCTCCGGCCGATGGACCGGGGGACGCGACCGCGATCCGTGTGGCCTACCACGACGCGTGCCACGCGCTCCGAGCTCAGCGGATCAAGGAGCAGCCCCGTCGGGTGCTCCGCTGCATCCCCGGCATCGAGGTCGTCGACATCCCGGACGGCGATCGGTGCTGCGGCGCGGCCGGCCTGTACAACGTGCTCCAGCCGGAGATGTCGGACCGGCTCATGGAGCAGAAAGCGGCGTCGATCGGGGCGACCGAGGCGACCATCGTGGCGTCCGCCAACCCCGGTTGCACGATGCAGATCGCCGCCGGCCTGCGGAACGCGGGGCGGCGGCTCGAGGTGCTGCACCCCGTCGAGCTGCTCGATCGCGCGTATGCGGCCGCGGACGATCGCGGATCCACCCCCGATTGAGGCGGAGGCGGCCCCCGTGGGAGCCGCCTCCGATGCGTCCGGCGCTACAGGATCGCTACCTCCCGAGGGCTTTGCGAGCCTTCTCGTTGTCGGTCGTGACGATCACGCCGCGGTCGTGCGTCGCCATGTACATCGCCTGGATGTTGACCCCAGCGTTCGCGATCGCCCGTGCCATCTTGCCGAGCTCTCCGGGCGTGTCCGCTCTCCCGGCCACCTCGGCGACCATCGGATCGGCCTCGCCCTCGACCTTGATCCCCGCCCCCTCGAGGGCCTTCCGCGCCGCCGCGGCATCCTCCACCAGGACGTGGATGATGCCGCGGCCCTCGACGCCGAGCCCGCAGATGCCCTCGATGTTGACGCCGGCGTTGCCCAGCGCCTCTCCGAGGTCGGCGAGCGACCCCGGACGGTCCTCCAGAGATACCGTGAGGTCCTTGGCCATGGACCACCTCCCTTTCGCGTGTAGGTGCGGTGTACTCCTCTCCGCCCCGGTCGGTCAATCCCGCAACGACGGGGACTCCTGTCCACCGCCGGGCGAGCGTGCGGACCTCTCTCGCTCCACCAATACCCTCCGGAGGATCTTCCCCGAGAGCGACTTCGGGATCTCCTCGATGAACTCGACCCGGCGGACCCTCTTATACGGCGCCACGCGCTCGGCCACGTAGGCCATCAGCTCGTCCGGCGTCGCGGAGGCGTCGGTCTTGAGCACAACGAAAGCCTTGGGAACCTCCCCACCTTCCTCGTCGGGACTGGGCACGACCGCGGCGTCGTCCACCGACGGGTGGCCGACCAGGACGGCCTCCAGCTCGGCCGGCGGGACCTGGTAGCCCTTGTACTTGATCAGCTCCTTCAGACGATCGACCACGAAGAAGAACCCATCCTGGTCGGCGTGGCCGATGTCACCGGTGTGCAGCCAGCCGTCGGCGTCGATCGTGTTCGAGGTTGCGGTTGGGTTGTTCAGGTATCCCACCATGACCTGAGGGCCCCGGACGCAGATCTCGCCGTCCCGACCCGGCCCGAGCTCCTCACCCGTGGCCCAGTCCACCACCTTGCATTCGGTGTTCGGGAGGACTTGACCGATCGACCCGGGGCGGGCCTCACCGGGCCGGTCCGAGCTCACGTGGGTCACGGGGCTCGTCTCCGTGAGCCCGTACCCCTGAATGACATCGCACCCAAGGCGGTTCGCGCAGGCCACGGCCTGTTCGGCATCGAGGGGCGCCGCGCCCGACAGGATCACCTCGAGCCCGGAGAGGTCGTAGCCCTCCACGGCCGGGTGTTTGGCAAGGCCCAGGATGATCGGGGGTACGAGATAGGCGCGGGTCACCCGGTAGTCACGCAGGATGCCGAGGAACGGCTCCAGCTCGAACTTCGGCATCGACACCACGGTCGCGCACTGGCGCAGCGCGAGGTTCATGACCACAGTCATCCCGTAGATGTGGAAGAAGGGCAGGACGCCGATCAGCGTCTCGTCCTGGCGCACCCGTTGCAGCGTCGCGGTCTGGCAGATGTTCGCCACGAGATTGCGGTGCGTGAGCATCACGCCCTTCGGCAGCCCGGTGGTGCCGCTCGAAAAGGGCAGGACCGCCAGGTCAACGGCCGGGTCGTTCGGTACCTCCGGAGCCACGGCGTCGGTCCCCAGGAGCTCAGCGAACGGCGTGGTTCCGTCCGCCTCCCCGAACACGAACAGCTCCTCGATCCCGACCTTCTTGGCCGCGGGGAGGGCCCGGTCCAGGAACGTCGGCACGGAGATCATGAACCGGGCCCCCGAGTCGTGCAGCTGGTTCGCGACGTCCTGCTCGATGGCCAGCGAGTTGATCGTGGTGTTCACGCCCCCGGCCGCCGCCACGCCGTGGAAGGCCAGGGCGTACTCGGGGACGTTGGGAGCCATGAGGGCGACCACGTCACCCTTTGCCAGGCCCCGGGCGGCGAATGCCGCCGCCACACGGCGAACCCCTGCGCCGAGCTGTGCATAGGTGATGGTGCGCCCGGTCGGGCCGTCGATCAGCGCCGGCTTGTCGCCGAGAGCGCCGGCACGCTCCAGGACGAACGCCGGGAGCGAGACGTCCGGGATGTCGACATCGGGCAGTGGGCTTCGATAGACCATGACGGACCTCCTTGGCGAAGCCGCGACAGCCGAAACGTACTCCCTGGGACCGTGACCGGGTTACAGGTAGCTCCGAAGCTCCCACAGCTCGGGGAAGAACCGCTTGCCAAGGGTCGTCCGCAGGTACGGGACGCCGCTGGAACCGCCGGTGCCCCGCTTGGCCCCGATCTCCCGTTCGACCATCAGGACGTGATGGCTCCTCCAGATGGCGAAGGACTCGTCGTGATCGAGCAGTCCCTCGGAGACCGCGAACAACCCGGCGAACGCCGGTTCCGTGGCCATCCGGACCAGGCTGGTTCGACGGGCGTCCGCCTCGTCGGCGGGCATGGGCAGTCCGTTCGTCTCGAGCAGCGACCGGAAGCCGTCCCACAGGGTGGCCTCCTCGAGGCGCCGCTCCAGTCTGGCCCGTTCCTCCGGGGAAGAGGAGACGTCATCGATGTATCGCGCGTCCTTCAGTCCCGACACGAACTCGATCTCGCGGAACTGCACCGACTGGAAGCCCGACGCCGGGGCAAGGTGGAACCGGAACGCCAGGAAGTCCTGCGGCGTCATCGTCTGGAGCACCTCGATGTGCTCGATCAAGACGCGCTCGATCGCGCGGACCCTCGTCAGCTGGTGGCGTGCGCGCTCCGGGTCGTCGCCGACCATCCGGTCCCGGATCGATCCCAGCTCGAACAGCAGTTGCTTGAACCACAGCTCGTACGCCTGGTGCACCACGATGAACAGGTGCTCGTCGTGTACCGGTGGATCGGATCGAAGCTGTTGGAGCGACAGGAGCTCCGGGACCTTCAGGTACTCACCGTAGGTGAGGAGCCCTTCCTCGGTCGGCTC
>DATDKZ010000175.1:0-8742 GCA_036519575.1 Actinomycetota bacterium
CAGATCAGGGGGTACCGGGAGTCACCCACCGTGTTCTTCACGGGCGCGACCACAACCGCGTGCGGCAGGGCAACCACCGAGGTCGGCCCGTTCTACTGTCCCCCCGACGCGAGCGTGTACATCGACCTCGGGTTCTTCCAGGAGCTCGTCGACCGATTCGGGGCCGCCGGCGGTCCCCTCGCGCAGGCGTACGTGCTCGCGCACGAGTACGGGCATCATGTCCAGGACTTGCTCGGCATCCTCGATCGGATCGGGAACGATCGGGAGGGACCGCAGAGCGCGGGCGTCCGGTCGGAGCTACAGGCCGATTGCTTCGCCGGCGTCTGGACGGCGAATGCCGTCGAGACCGGTTATATCGCACGGATCACCGATCAGGACATCGCCGACGCCCTGAGCGCTGCAGCCGCGGTGGGCGACGACCGCATCCAGCGCGAGTTTCAAGGGCAGGTGAATCGCGAGACATGGACGCACGGCTCGTCGGCGGATCGGCAGCAGTGGTTCCAGACCGGCTATCGGTCCGGCGATCCGCGCGCCTGTGACACGTTCCGCGGTTCGATCTGAGGCCTCCAAGCCGCAGGGACTTGCTCGCGGCGTCGTCTACCGCGGGTCGCCGATCCATCGCCGACGATCGGGTACAGGGGATGATCAAGGGATGGCACGCAAGGGGGTCATCTCGCTCGTCGTTCCCGGAAGCCTTTACCGCATCACCGGTGGAAACGTGTACGACGAGGTCGTTCTCGGTGCCCTGCAAGCGCGTGGCTGGGAAACGCTGGTCGTCGAGCCCGGGCGGATCCCTTCCTCCTCCGACCTCGTCATCGTGGACAGCCTGGCCTTCCGGCATAGGCCCGCTCGAACAAACGCTCCGTCCGTGGCGCTGGTCCATCAGCTCGCAGGCGAAGCGAACGGCCGGGGGGGTCGGGCGGAGGCTGAACGATCCGCGCTGCAGGGCTGTCACCGCGTGATCGCGGTGAGCGAGTGGCTGCGTCGACGCCTGGAGACGATCACCCGGTCGCCCATCGAGGTCATCTCGCCGGGGCGCGACCGCTGTTTCGTGGCGTCCCCGTCCTCCCTTGAGGACGGCTTGGTCCTCTGCGTCGGGAACGCCGAACCCGAGAAGGGTGTGTCGCAGGCCATCGAGGCTGCCGGGGTCGCGGGCCGGCCGGGATCCACGATGGTGGTGGTAGGCGACCTGGAGGCCGACCCTCGCGAGGCCCAGATGATTCACGCGGTCGCGTCGGCCGCAGGCCCTCGGGTTCGCCTCGCGGGCGTCCTCTCGCCCGGTGAGCTGGCCGACCTGTACTCGAAGGCTCGTGTGTTCGTGACCGCTTCCCGATACGAGGGGTGGCCGATCGCCGTCGCCGAAGCCATGGCCAGCGGGGTTCCTGTGGTCGGGTTCGACATCCCGGGGCTCCGTGAGCTCGTTCGGCCTGGAACGGACGGACTGCTTGTCGCGCCCGGTGACGTCGCCGCCCTGGGTCGCGCCGTGGCTGCGCTGCTCTCGAACCGAACACTGGCCGCAGCGCTCGGGGCCTCGGCTCGCGAGAGCGCGATGGGCTGGCTCACGTGGCAGGAGTGTGGCGAGCGCTTCGCCGACACCATGGAGGGCGTGATCCGGCTGGAGAGGAGTGGGGCGGGCGATGCCAGCCGAAGCGAGGCTACGTGAAAGGTGGTGCTCCGGGCGGGCCTGCGTAGCCCCCGAACGAATCAGACGACTCCCACACTCGGATGGCGATCCTGTCCGAAAAGGTCGGAGTCAGGGCGGCGGACAGCCGCTCGTGCAACCATCCGGCGAGGATCTCCACGGTGACGCCCGCCTCAAACGACGGACGGACCACTTCCTGGAGGTCCTTGGCTGCGAGGCCCTGGGCCACGCGGCGCACGGCCTCCGTCAGGACGTCGAGGTCGACGACCATGCCGCGATCGTCGAGGCCCGTTCGGGCGGCCACGGCTTCCACGCGATACCGGTGCGAGTGACGGTTCCCCTCCGGACCCTCCGCATCGGGCATCAGGTGGAAGGCCTCGAACTCCACAGTCGTCCCGACCTCGAACACGCCGGTCATGGGTATCGAATGGCCGCGTGGATGAGGCCGGGTGTACCTCTGTCGATGGCCTCGTAGGCGGCGGGTGCGTCGTCGAAGTCGAACGCGTGGGACGCGAGGGCTGAGAGCGGCAACTCCGTCAGGAGATCCCGAGCAGCGAGCCGTCGCCCCTCCCGGTCCCATCGCTTCGACTGGGAGGCCGGGATCGTGGAGACCTGGCTACTTCGCACGGTGAGGCGTCGTCGGTGGAAGGAGCCACCCAGGGGAAGCGTGACAGGCTTGGTCCCGTACCACGAGGCAACGATACAGGTCCCCTCGGTCCTCAGGAGGTCAAGGCTCTGCCCCAGGGCGCTCGGGTTCCCGGAGGCCTCGACCACGAAATCCAGGCCACGGCCGTCGGTCGCCTCCGTGACTGCCGGCTCAACCTCATCCGGATTCACCACCCGAATCCCGAACGACGCTGCGGCGGCCTGCCGCCAGGGCAGCGGATCCGTCCCGATGACCAGAGCCCCAGACCGCTCGATCAGCGCTCCGGCCAGGGTCCCGACGACCCCCAGCCCCACGACCATCACCGCGTCGCCCGAGCTCGCTCCCACGTCGACCGCGACCTGCAGGGCCGTCTCGACCAGCGGAAGAAGTGTCCCGAGGCGGGGATCGGCTCCCTGAAGGGGGACGAGGTCCTCTATCCGCGCAACGAAATGGTCTTGATGCGGATGGAAAACGAAGACGGGAGCGCCCTCCGCCAGGGAGGAGGTCGAGCGCTCCACCGCTCCCACACAGCTGTACCCGTACCGGAACGGATAGGCGAACGAGCCCCCGAGCGTCCCGATGGTTTCGTCCAGGACCCAGGTCGGATCGACCTCGCCCCGGTATGCCAGCATCTCGGTTCCCGCACTGATTCCCGAGAACTCCGTTCGAATCACGACCTCATCCGCTCTGGGCGCCTCCACGTCGACGTCGCGGATCTCCACCTTTCGCGGAGCCACGAAATACAAGGCTCGAGCCCTCATGGGCGACGGGCCGCGACCAAGACTGGGACCAGACGGCGGTCGGCCAGGTCCCTCCGGAGCAACGCATCGTCTGCGTCGAGTGCACCAGGGATCCCTGCCCCCGGCCACGACAGGATCCGGGCCTCGATAAGGCCCGAGGCTTCGAGGAACGACAGCAGGACCTTCTGGGTCAGGGCGTGCCAGGGCGAAGGGGCCGACCGGGCGAATCGAGGGGGACGGATCCCGTCCCACAGGGCCTCCGTTACGAGGATCACGCCACCGGGACGCAGGACCCGAACCGCCTCCCGGCCGAACCCCAAGAGATCGGGAAGATGCCCGACGACACCAAGACACCAGACCTGGTCGATCGTGCCATCGGCGAATGGCAGAGCAGCCACGTCGGCGGCAACGACGCGAACGCATCCGACGCCTGCTCGGTCGCGGGCGATGGAGAGCAGTCTGGGAAGGAGATCCACCGCGATGACCTCGCACCCGGTCAGGTTCGCCAAGCGGCGAGCTGGACCACCGATGCCGCACCCGGCGTCCATGACCCGACAGCCAGGCCCGGTAGCGGCGTACGCGGCGATGCGCTCGACCATCTCAGGAGGTCCGGACCAATGCTCGGAACGGCCCGCTGCTTGCGAGAGGTAGTGCGTGCTCAGCTCGGTCACTCGGGCCGTATACCCGGCCGCAATTCCGAGCAAACTGGAACCGACAGGGCCTCCGCGTTTGACATCCACAGTGAGTGGGAAGATGGAGCCGTGCCCTCCCCTCCGACCGAGGCCGGCTCCTCGGACCAGAGCTCACGCCAGGACGAGCAGCGGGCTTCCAACGGAAGAACGGGCGCGTTCCCTCGGGAGGTCGCCCGGTTGCTGCTTCCCACCCCGTTCGGCGAATTCGACCTTCGGGCGTTCGAGTCGGAGACCGGCTTCATCTACCTCGCGCTCGTCAAGGGGCGGATCGCCGAGGGCCACTCCGTTCTCACCCGTGTCCATTCCGAGTGCCTGACGGGGGATGCTCTCGGTTCCCTCCGGTGCGACTGTGGCGTCCAGCTGCGGATGGGGCTACGGGCCATCGCCGCCGAGGGCCGTGGCGTCGTGATCTACGTCACGGGCCACGAAGGCAGAGGCATCGGGCTGCTCAACAAGCTTCGGGCCTACGTCCTGCAGGACGAGGGAGCCGACACTGTCGAGGCGAACCACAAGCTGGGGTTCCTGGCTGACGTGCGCGACTACCAGGACGCAGCCCGCGTCCTGACCCTTCTGGGGGTTCGGAGTGTCCGGCTCATCACGAACAACCCCCAGAAACGACGCGGGTTGGAAGCGGCCGATCTCGCGGTGGAGGCCATCCTCCCTCTTCCGGTCGCGGGCCACGCTCGAAACCGGCGATACCTCGAGGCGAAGCGTCGACGACTCGGTCACCTGGAAGCCTCGGCGTCGCTGCCCGAGCCTCCACGCGCCGACGTCGCAGACGTCACGGAATTGCTGGGCACGGTTGGTGACCATGGCTGGAGGCCTCATGTGATCGTGAAGTTCGCCCAGACGCTGGACGGGAGGATCGCCACGTCAACCGGCGATTCGAAGTGGATCAGCGGCGAGAGGGAACGAACGATCTCCCATGCCCTTCGGGCAGCATGCGACGCCTTGCTCGTGGGAGTGGGGACGGTCCTGACCGACGATCCTCAACTGACCGTTCGCCTGGTCCCGGGCTCGTCACCCCTCCGCGTCGTCCTGGATTCGAGGCTCCGGATCCCGATCGGCGCACGGGTCCTGGAGGGGGATGCCACGACCGTCGTCCTCACTACCAGCCTGGCCCCGGACGAGCGCCGGCACACACTCCTCGCCAGGGGGGTGGCCGTCCGCCAGGTCGACGAAGGGCCCGGTGGGGTCGATCTTGCGTCTGGGCTGCGCGTTCTCCGCGGCATGGGCATCCGCTCGCTGCTCGTGGAAGGTGGGAGCCGGGTGATCACATCCATGCTCGGCGCGGACGTCGTCGATCGGGTGATCGTGGGGATCGCTCCGGCCATCCTCGGGTCCGGGAGGGAGGCGGTTGGCGACCTCGGCTCCATTCGCGTAGCCGATGCTCTGCGAGTGGGAAACCGATCGGTCCACGTCGCGGGGGACGATCTCCTCGTGGCCGGCGACGTCCTTCCCGTTGCGGCTCGCCGAACCGCCACGGGCTGAACGGTCCAGTAGCCCGGCGCTGAGGACCTCTCCAGATTTGCGGCATCGGGTGCGACACGTGGGCGGTGATCAGTGCGCCGTGCGCCCAAGGAAGGAACGATCGCCGATCCACTGACCGGGAGGTGCGGCCAGTAACACAACGATCGCATCCAGTCGCGGCGCATACTTCGCACGCTTCTCCGTGAATGAGGCGAACGCCTCATCCACCGGCCGGATCGCGAAACCGTCGTTCTTCATGTCGTTCAGAACGTCCTCGAATTCGTTGCGCTGGATCACCGACTCCCGCTCCGTCAGCCGGAAGTAGTAGAAGAGGTCCTCGACCGCGTGGACCCCCGTCCCGTACAGGAGTTTGGCGCGCTCGTCGGACTCGTCATCGACCGAGGTGAGGATGAGCGTGGCCGCGTCGAGCACGGAGCCGAGTGAGGTGACCCAGGACGTGTAGTCGTGCGGCGAACGGAACAAGGCGAGGATGGGATAGGACATGTGGCTCTCCAGCACGTCGGCTACCCATCGCTCCCACTCCGCGAAGAGCTGCGGCAAGGACGAGGCCACGCCGGCGCTCCCCATCCGGTGGAGGAGTTCGGGCCCAGAAGGAGGGGACCCGGCCCGGGCGTCGAGAAGCAGCACGCCGACCTCACGGCGGTTGAAGGCCTGGTACAACACTGGGAGATAAGCGATCACCACCGCGAACAGCCCAAGTCCGGTCGCGCCCTCGGCGACCGCGACGGCCCGGGTCCATCCGGTAACGCCGCCTCCCACCCCGAGTGTGAACAGGTCGGCCCCGCTGTAGTACAGGGCGTTTCCGAACGAGCCGCCGCCTGCCCTCATCCCGTGGACGAATGCTGGGCTCCACAGGATCAATGCGTAGGCCACCAAGGCGATGAACACCCAGCCGACCAGCAGGACGAAGAAGAAGAAAGGTGCCGCGGCAGCCAGGACCCGCTCCCGAGCCTGGACCGTCTTGGTCCTCAGGCCGACCCACCTCCAGGGGCGCCACATCGGCTGGAACAGCATCCTGCTCAAGCGGAAGCGCCCCCGCGCCGCCCGGGGCGTGACCAGGGTCCGGAACACGTCGACCAGCGTCCAGACGAGCAAGACGATGCCCAGGGGGAGCGCGATCCACCGCACCGTTTCAGGCGCCCCTACGCGGGTCCGTCCACGTTGAACACCGGCTCGCCGGATCCCGAGCGCACCACGACGATCCTCGCCTCCTCCTCGTTCGGATTGCTCTCTCGATGGATGGCGCCGACGGCAACATGAAGGAAATCCCCGGGGCCGGCCTCGAGGACCTCCGCGCCGCCGGGGCCGAACTCCATGCGAAGGACCCCTGAGAGCACGTAGATCGTGGACTCGAAGTCGCCGTGATGGTGCCACCCTGAGGCCATCCCCGCCTCGGTCCGGGCCACGCCCGCCCACTGTCGGTCGGTCGCGACAGCCTCTTCCCGCGTCATCCCGGGCGTCGGCGCCCCCTGGGTGCGTTCGTGGGGACGGATCAATCGAACCCCTCCACCCACGTCGATAACCCTCCTCTTCCTGATGTGGTTCGAAGCGTACAGGTCCCCATCACGAGTGAGGAAACCAGGGCCTTGGGCATGGGTCTGGCCTGGTCAGGGGGCGGATTTGGGTCTTGCGCCTCGCCGTGGTGAGTGCCAAACTTGGCCGGTCCGAGCTGTGAAGCTCGGCGATGACGGCGGCGCGACGCGGGCACGCGCCGCCGTCTCCTTTGGCCGGTCTTCGCTGGGCGAAGAGTCGCCGCGCCGGTGCTATCGTGACTGGTCCCGGGCGCGTAGCTCAGCGGGAGAGCGCTTGCTTCACACGCAAGAGGTCGTAGGTTCAAATCCTGCCGCGCCCACCACATAACCGCTGGTGGATGGCACCGCTTGACTGTTTTCGGCCAATGGTCCGAGATCGAGCGCGGGCATTGGGTCGCGGAGTGCGTCTGCGGGACCGAGCACTACCACGAGCCCCGCACCCGGCCGGCTCCGCTCGACCCTCACGATCCGCGGACCGCTCGCCACGCGCCGCAATGCGAGTTCGCCTCCGAGACGAACCCCGCCACGCTCAAGGTTCTGCTGAAGGTCAGGGAGCGCGATGGCTACTGGTGGGTCGAGTGCGGCTCTTGCGAGTGCGGCTGGCAGGTTCCGTTCTTTGCCGAGAGCGTCGGGGCACGGCGATGAGAGGTGTGGCGGGACCGTGGGCGCCGAGGGGATCTCGGGGGTCCCGGTGGAGCGTTTCGCGGGACGGTCTGCCGCGGGGTGAGGGCCAGGGCTTGGCGTCCGTTTCCCCTGGCTCTTCACCCCACCTTGTCCCGGTCCTGAAAACGGCTCTACGGGCCCGCCTCGACGGGGTCCGTTTTGCCCCCAGGAGGCCCGAGTGTGCCTCCACCATGGCGGTGCAGGGTTGTGGACGCTCGCCTAGCCGTTTGCTCGGGGTCCTCCCCAATGGGCGTCCGTCTACGAAGGCTGCCCATCTCCTGCGCAATCCGTCACCAGGACAGGCCCAATCACCGTCTGGGAGCGGTGTGCTTTGTTTCCCGTCGCACTAATCGTGTAGGCCGGGTTGACGGACCAGACAGGGAAGGATCGCTTCTACCCGACGGTCCGCGATGCGGTCACCGCGGTCTCGGATGCCTGACCGATGTACTGTCGAGCGAGTGCAAAGCTCGCACCTGGATGAGAGGAGGGGTCAGCTTGCAGCACAAGACGCGTCTTCGATCCATCGTCGTTCCAATGATGGCGATCGTCCTCGCGCTCGCCACCGCTGCCTGTGGCGACGGTGACAGCGGGAGCTCCACCGGAGCGACGTCGGGATGCGACGAGGTGAACGCGCTCAAGGGCTCGCTCACGGCGCTCACGCAGATCGACCCGGTGTCCGACGGCACCGACGCGTTGGAATCGGCCGTCTCCGACGTGAAGACGGACCTGGATGCGGCCGTGTCGGCGGTGGGGGCCGAGCTCCAGCCGGCGGTGGATGAGGTGAAGACCTCGTTCGACGACCTGGAGACGGCGCTCCAAGGTGTCTCGTCGGCGGGCGGCCTCGGTGCTGCTGCGACCGAGGTCGGCAACGCGCTCGCGAAGCTGGGCACCGCGCTGACCGGCCTGACGTCGGAGATCACTCAGACCTGCTAGAGCGCGCCTGACGACGGCGATGGGTCAGACCTGCCGGGGGCGCGATGACGTTCCTGGCAGGTCTGACCCTCTTGCTTGCGGGGTAACGCTTCCTCAGCTACCGCCTGCCGCCTTCAGCTGCTCGGCGAGCTCGTCCGCGTCTGCGTCGATCGCGTCGGAGGGCGCACGCTCCCTCACGGGAAGGAGCGCACTCTCCCGAGGGAGGTGGAGAAGATGCGAAGGACCAACCCCATTGCTGCGGCGGTTGTCGGCGCCGTCGCTGCAGTGCTTGTTATCGTTGCCTTGCCGGGTCTCGGTATCGGCGAGCCGACGACCAGTCACGGCTTGACGCCGAGCGACGTCTTCACGACCACCGAACCGGAGACCTGTGCGGAGGTAGACACCTTCGGCACACCCCCGATCT
>DATDKZ010000176.1:0-2294 GCA_036519575.1 Actinomycetota bacterium
GAAGGAGGCCTTGGGTTCGCTCGACCGGGTGCGCGGAATCATTCAGGTCATGGTGTTCGTGGCATCGGCGCCGGGTTTCACCGACCAGCCGAAAGTTGCAAACGGAGCGAGCGACCTGCTGGTCCAGGTGTTCGGCGAGACCGGCAAGCACGCCCGGGCCGCCGTCGGAGTGGCCGAGCTCCCGCTCGGAGCCCCCGTCGAGGTGGCCGTCCTGGCGAAGGTGGACTAGGCCGGGGGAGCGGGGTCCCGGGGGAACCGGAGGTCCCCACGCCGAACGGTGACCTTCGCCTGATCGAGGTGCTCGAGGAGGGGCAACGCGTACTTGCGCGAGGTCCCCATGGCTTCTCGAAACGCACTCACGGTCATGCCCTCTTTCCCCGAACCTCGGACCAGGACCTCGGCCCGAGCCACGAGCCCGGGGGTCATCACCAGGTCGCGGGACAGCCGGACGAGCATCCCGGCCCTGACGGCCGCGTCGATCACTTCCGGCGCGAACCCGGCGGAGGCAAGCTCCTGGACGGTCGGAGGCGTCGGTTCCGCGTCGGCGACGGCTCGGACCAGCCGGCCGGCTTCCTCCTCGCGTCCGGCCAGGGATGCGGAGTGGGATGACAGGCGAACGGTCGAGCCTTCCCGGACGACGCGTCCGGACTCGGAAAGGGCGCTCAGGACGGCGTCCGCCAGGGAACCATTCCCGGGAGCCCCCGTCTCCTCGAGGCTTCGAACCACGAGGGAGCGGACCTGCGCGAGCTCGAGGCCCTCGTCGAGTGGGTGGTCCCGGTGGAACGCCGCCAGCGCAGCCTCGAGCGCCCCGCTCACCTCGTCGACCACACCCTTCGCCACCCACCAGGCTCCCGCCCGTTCGGCTCCGTCGATCCCCGAGGGCCGGGTCCCGGTGAGGATGATCAGGTCGGAGGCCCGGACCGCTCCAGCCTCGGAGACGACGAGGGGGGGCAGATCTCCTCGCGCAGCGCGCTCGCGCCTGCCGAGTCGGAGCGGGGCCGCACGGCCGGGGCGGATGGGGGGGTCCACGTCGAGCACGACGCCGCCGGCCACCGTCTCGCGCCTTCCCGCATCTCGGACCACGAACCTGTCATGCACGTCCAGAACCAGCGGATCGGACACGCGGATGCGGGCGAAGCATCCCTCCGGGTCCGTGAGGTCCCCCGTTTCGTACAACCGGATCCGGGCCCCTCGCTCGGCCGAGCCCGCATACACCTTGTAGGCCCCGCGACTGGTAAGCGGATGGGCGAGTCCGCGTACCGGCCTGAGGCGGACCTCGAACGTCCGGGTCGGCCGCCACTCCCCTGGGAGGCCCAGGATGTCCCCCCGGCCCAGCCCCTCCCGGTCCACCCCGACCAGGTTGGCCGCCACCCGCGAGACGGGACGGGCCACCTGGATCGAGCGCTTGTGGGTCTGCAGGCCGCGGATCCTGCCGGTCCCTCCGGCTGGGAGCAGTTCGACCTCCTGGCCCACGACCAGCCGTCCTCCGGTCAACGTGCCGGTCACGATGGTCCCGGCGCCGGTGATCGTGAAGATGCGGTCCACGAACAGCCGTTGCCGCTCGTCCTCTGCCGGATCGGGGGCGGAGCCGACCATGGCATCGAGGGCCTCGGCGAGTCCGTCCAACCCCTCGCCCGTGTGCGACGAGCACGGGACGATGGCTGCATCTCGCAGGACGGTTCCCCGGAGCCTGTCGCGAACGTCCTCGATTGCCATCCCGACGATCTCCTCGTCCACCAGGTCGCATTTGGTGAGCGCGACGACGCCGCCGTCGGCGCCCAGGACATCGACGATCGCCAGGTGCTCCTCGGACTGTGGCTTCCAGCCCTCGTCGGCGGCCACGACGAACAACACGAGCCGGACCGGTCCGACACCGGCCAGCATGTTGCGGACGAACCGCTCATGGCCCGGAACGTCGACGAACCCGATCTCCCTACCCGAGGGGAGCGTGCACCAGGCGAACCCCAGGTCGATGGTGAGCCCACGTCGCTTCTCCTCCGCCCACCGGTCCGGGTCGATGCCGGTGAGCCGGATGATCAGGGAGGACTTGCCGTGGTCGACATGGCCGGCGGTCGCAACCACGTGCAGCGGCGCCTCGGCCGCCGGCTCAAGTCGAGCCGACCCTTCACTCATCGGTGAGGTCGTCGCCTTCCAGGGCGTACTGGATGGCACGCGTGAGGTCCGGGAGCGCCTCGTCAGTCACCGTTCGAACGTCGAACACCACACCCTTCTCGTCGACCCGGCAGAACACCGGAGGGCTCCCTGCGCGTAACCGTGCCGACATGACCTCCGGG
>DATDKZ010000177.1:0-3674 GCA_036519575.1 Actinomycetota bacterium
TACCAGGGGTTCTGGGCTGAGCAAGCCGAACGCCTGACCTGGTTCCGCACGTGGGACTCGGTCATGGAATGGACCCCGCCCTGGGTGAAGTGGTTCTCCGGGGGGACCCTCAATGCCTGCTACAACTGCCTGGACCGGCACGTGGAGGCGGGGGGTGGGGACAAGGTCGCCTACCGCTGGGAGGGAGAGCCCGGCGAGCAGCGGACCCTGACCTACAAGGAGCTGCTCGACGAGGTCTGCAGGTTCGCCAACGCGTTGAAGGCTCTCGGGGTGGGCAGGGGTGACCGGGTCGCCATCTATCTGGGGATGGTCCCCGAGCTCCCCGTTGCCATGCTGGCGTGTGCGCGCATCGGGGCGCCGCATTCGGTCGTCTTCGGCGGGTTCTCAGCCGAGTCGCTCCGGGACCGGATCAACGACGCTGAGGCCAAGGTCCTGATCACCCAGGACGGCGGGTATCGGCGTGGTGCCCTGGTCCCGCTGAAGGCAAACGCCGATGAAGCTCTGGTCGAATGCCCGTCGATCCAGCACGTGATCACGGTGAGGCGGGCCGGCAACGAACACGCGTTCACCCCCGGGCGCGACCACTGGTACCACGAGCTGATCGACGGCCAGATGCCCGATTGCCCGGCCGAGGAGATGGATGCGGAGGATCCCCTGTACATCCTGTACACGAGCGGCACGACGGGAAAGCCCAAGGGGATCGTCCACACCACCGGGGGCTACATGACCGCCGTCACGGCCACTCACCGGCTGATCTTCGACATCCACGACGACGACGTGTACTGGTGCGCCGCCGACATCGGGTGGGTGACCGGTCACTCCTACATCGTCTACGGGCCGCTCGCCAACCACACCACCAACATCATGTACGAGGGTGCGCCGGACTGGCCGGACAAGGATCGGCTGTGGTCGATCGCCGAACGGAACAAGGCGAGCATCCTGTACACGGCGCCCACGGCGATCCGGGCTTTCATGCGATGGGGACCGGCCTATCCGGAGAAGCACGACCTGTCTTCGCTCCGCCTGCTGGGGACGGTGGGCGAGCCCATCAATCCCGAGGCCTGGGTCTGGTACTGGACATACATCGGCGGTGGCCGGTGCCCCATCGTCGACACGTGGTGGCAGACCGAGACCGGATGCATCCTCATCACGCCCCTCCCGGGCGTCATCCCGCTGAAACCGGGGTCGGCCACGTTGCCGTTCCCAGGGATCCAGGCGGACGTCGTGGATGAGGAGGGGCACTCCGTCCCGCTCGGCGGCGGTGGATACCTCGTGCTGAAGCGTCCGTGGCCGGCCATCGCCCGGACCATCTGGGGCGATCCCGACCGGTACGTACAGACCTACTTCAGCAAGTACGGGCCCGAGGTCTACGTGGCCGGCGACGGCGCCAAGCGCGACGAGGACGGCTACTTCTGGCTGCTGGGGCGGATCGACGACGTGATGAACGTCGCCGGCCATCGCCTCTCGACCTACGAGATCGAGAGTGCCCTCGTGGACAACCCGAAGGTGGCCGAAGCCGCTGTGGTGTCGCGGCCCGACGACGTGGTCGGCGAGGCCATCGTGGCGTTCGTCACGCTGAAGTCGGGGTATGAGGGCGACGATGTCGTGGCCGCGGAGCTCCGGGAGCACGTGGCGAAGAAGATCGGGAAGATCGCGCGGCCCCACGCCCTCATCTTCACGAACGACCTGCCGAAGACACGCTCCGGCAAGATCATGCGCCGGCTCCTGCGCGACGTGGCCAGGGGTCGCGCCCTGGGCGACGTGACGACGCTGGCGACTGCCGAGGTCGTGGAACAGATCCACGACATGGTCCAGTCGGGGGCCGGGACCGCGGACTCGGAGGGGCGCCCGGCAACGCCGGGCGCCCCTTGCGGTCTTCCCCGGAGCTACGTCGGGTCGGGGATCGCGGCTCCGAAGATGTCGCTGTTCCCGAAGTTCGCCGGGCAGTCGTTATTCGGCTCGGGCCTCGGCGCATCGTCGCTCGTGTCTTTGGTCCGGAGCCCTGCGCGCCACGCGTCGATGGCCGGGCAGTCCGCTGCATCCCGCACGTCATTCCAAACGAACGCCCCGAAGTCGTTCGTCGCCGACGCGTACACGTAGTCGCCAAGGAACTCGGCCACCGGTGGGTTGTTCTGGCTGGATCCCCGGGCGTCCCCGGGGGCGCTTCGATGCATCTCGGTGAACGACCCGACGACCCCGCCGCTCACATCCGCATGGGCCACGACGCCCACGAGTGGCCGAGGCGTGGATGTCGTCTCCTGGTACGGGGCGGTGAACGCGTTGTAGACGAGCCACACGTCCTGTCCGTCGGGCGAGATCGCCGTCGCCGTGTAGTACCCGCGGTCCGAGGCGTTCGTCTCGACGCTAACGGGGGCGGTCCAGGTGCTTCCGCCGCTCGCGGAGGTCGAGAACATCACGTGCTCGTCGTTCAGCGTCTGTCCGTCCACCCAGTTCATGACGATTCGGTTTGTGGCGCCGGCTCCCGTCGGGGCACCGTTGGCGATGTCCACGCTCGGGGAGGTCGATAGGTCGCTCCGCGCGCCCGCGAGCCCGTCCATCGAGTTGCGGCCGATCACCGGGTCGAACACCCCGGTTGGGTGGACCGTGAACAGCTTCCGCCGTGCCTCGAACGTCGCCCCACCGTCCACGGAGCGGGAGAGGAAGATCGCCTCTTCCTTCGTGCTCTGGTTGAACCCGTGCCAGAACAGGTAGACGGTGCCTGCGCTGTCGGTCCGCATCGTGCATCCAGTCGCTCCGGCCGCCAGCGCCCAGTTCCCCGAGGCCGAGTTCGTGTTCTGCTCGACGACTACCCTCGACCAGGTGTCGCCCCCATCGGTGGACCGGGCCACGGTCAGCCGCACGGCGTTCGAGCCGGCGCTGGGCCCCCCCACGAAGTTTCCGAAGCAGACGTAGACGTTGCCGAAGAACTCGCTGCTCGCCGCGTTGTCCGCCCAGATCTGCTCCTTGTCCGCGAAGCCGGCGCCGCCTGGACCGATCAGCGCGGGCGCCATCCAGTTGGTCTTCGTGGAGAGCTGTGTCGCCTGAGTCGTCGGATCGGCCGAGGTGACGTCGACCCTGGAGACGCCGATGGCCTCGACGCCCTTGAACTGGCTTTCCGAGTGCCGAGAGGAGAAGTTTGACGTGAGGTTCGCGAAGTAGAGGCGGGAGCCGTTCGACCAAGAAAATGCACCGGCGATGGGAGCCGGTCCCCAGGCTACGGCGGGGTCGCCGTCAGAGACCACGCCGTTCTCGGAGTACAGGGGCAGGGTCCCGATCGGCCCGGCCGTGTCGGGGACGCAGACGTCCGTGGGGGTCACCCCGGGCGGCTCGTTCACCCCGGTGCAGTTCCGAGCGCTATAGCCGGTGAACGTGGGCTGATTCCAGCTCGCCCCGCCGTTCGTGGAGAATTGGATCCCCGTGCTGCCGACGCCCAGCGTGAATGGGCATGTGGTGTCGTCTCCAGCGTTGCAGTCTTCCATGTCGATGTTGTCGTTCGCCCCGGCAACCAGCAGGTTGTGGTGGTTCGGGTCGATCGCCACCGTCGGCTCGTTCTGCTTGTTCCCACTAAAGGGGTTGGTGCTGCCGACGGTGACCTCCGCGTCTGCTCCCTGCGCGGCGGCCGGAACCTGCATCAGGCCGAACGCTACTAGCAGGGGCAGACCCACGAAGGCCGC
>DATDKZ010000178.1:0-8633 GCA_036519575.1 Actinomycetota bacterium
GCCGTTCATGCCGGGCAGGTTGACGTCCATCAGCACGAGGTCCGGGTCCAGCGATCTGGCCTTCTCGATCGAGTCCTCGCCGGTCTCCGACTCACCGACCACCTCGAAGCCGTCGGTGGTTTCGACCACCATCCTCGCGGCGAGGCGGAAGGGCTCCTGGTCGTCCACGATAAGCACTCGAACGGTCATCCGCGCAACATCCTCTACTCGAACTGTCTCACCGGTCCGCAGCGTCGACAGTGATGCCAGCACCACTTCGGCCGGGTGGCCGCGCTACACGGCGGATTCGGCGAGCTGGAGGAACGCCCGCTCCAGCACCAGCCGTGGGTTCAGGTTCAGCTCCTCGGCCAGGGCCGCCCTGGCCTCCTCGATGGCCGCCAGCCCAAATGCGGAAGCAGCGAGGTCCTCCCGCCTCCCGGTTGTCTGCACCCCCTCGGGCCTGATGTCCAGGTTGATCGCGAGCTCCCCCCCGCCGCCCACGCCGGCGACGACCCGGTCTCTGAGCAGGGACGAGACCCCGAGCAGCACCCAATCCACGTAGTCCCGCTCGGCCCGCCTCACCCGGCGCTTGTGCCGCTCCTCCAGTCGGCGGATCGCGCCACGGTACGCCTCCTCCGGCCTGCCCCGCTCGTCCAGGAACGGCGCGAGGTCCACATCGAGCTGGTCCTTCAGGCCTTTGCGATAAGCCTCGGCCGCCTCGAGCACCACATCGGCGGCATCGAGCGCACCCCGAGCCCCCGCCTCGGACAGGCGGACGGCCTCCGCTCCCACGTCGCGGAAGGCGAGCCCCTCGGGGTCCGCCGCAAGGCGCCGGGCCCGGCCGAGGTTCCCCCCGGCCAGGCGGGCGGCCAGGAGGGCGCGGGAGGGATCGACACCCTCCCCAGCGAGCGTGTCGGCGACGAACTGCTCGGCCAGCGGCTGGAACGTCACGACGTGGCACCGCGAGAGGACGGTCTCCGGAAGTTCGTCCGGTCGGGCGGACAGCAACACGATGACCGCGTCGGCCGGCGGCTCCTCCAACACCTTCAGGAGCGTGTCGGCGGCGGCCGGGTTCAGTCGGTCCGCCTCTCGGATCACGAACACCTTCTTCCCCGGCTCGGGCGCCGTGCGGAAGGCGGGGTGCCAGACCTCCGACCGGATCGTGTCCACGTGGATGTCACGCCCCTCCGGCTCGACGATGAACTCGTTCGGGTGACGATCGGCCAGGGCGAGCCGGCAGTCCCGGCACTCCCCGCACCCGCTCCGCGCACACAACAGGGCCGCGGCGAAGGCCCGCACCGCCAGCTGCTTCCCGCATCCCTCCGGCCCGGCCAACAGGTAGGCGTGGTGTGGCCGCGCGGCGGCCTGCCGCAGGAAGGCCATGGCCCCTTCCTGCCCAGGAACCCGATCCAGGACGACGGGCTCAGGTGCGGTCGCCATCCGAGTCCTCCCGCTCCTTCAGCACCCGGCCAAGCGCTTCCTTCACCCGCTCGTGCACGGTCTCGGGCGAGGCGTTCGCGTCGATCACCACGAACCGCTCGGGGTGCTCCTCCGCGATCTTCAGGTAAGCGTTGGACACCTTGGCGTGAAAGTCGCCCGATTCCATCTCGATGCGGTCGGGTTCCTCGAGCGAGCGGAGGAGTCCCGTCTCCGGCTCCAGGTGGAGCAGGAGCACCAGGTCCGGGAACAGGCCCTGCGTCGCCCACACGTTCAGGGTCAGCACGTCCTGCTCGCCCAGTCCTCGACCCCACCCCTGGTAGGCGACGGAGGAGTCGATGTACCGGTCACAGACCACCACCTTGCCTTCGGCCAGGGCCGGTCGGATGACCGAGGCGACGTGCTGGGCCCGTGCGGCAGCGAACAACAACGCTTCGGTCCTGGGCTCGATGTGTCCCGTGTCGTGGGCGAGCAGGAGGGCGCGGAGACGCTCCCCCACCTCGGTTCCGCCAGGCTCCCGCGTCATCAGGACCTCGTTTCCCTGCGACTCCAGCCATTCCTCGGCCAGGCGGATCTGCGTCCCCTTGCCGGCGCCCTCCACCCCTTCGAACACGACGAAGGTGCCCCTCCTCGGTGGCCGCTTCAGCTTCGGCACCAGCGCGAGGGGCTTCGGACGGCTCACCCGGAAGCGCTTCAGCCCTCGACGGGTGACGTCGGCCGCGATGATTACGCCGGCGCCGGCTACCCACAAAGCAATCCTGGTGCCGGCCAGGTCGATCCGCTGCGTCCCGACGAAGACCTCGTGGTCGGGCCCGACCAGGCCGGCCAGCGCCGGAAACGCCGCCAGCGAGAGGAACAGGCCGAACCGGGACAGGACCGTGAGCGAGCCGAACGTCCTCCCTCGATACTCGTCGGCGATGTTCTCCTGCAACAGCACGTAGCCGGAGACCCATGCCGCCCCACAGAAGCATCCGAGGACCACGGTGAAGATCGCCGCGAGCGTGATGTTCGGCATGGCCGCGAGCACCCACAGCGTGACGGCAGCCGCGATCAACGACCACACGAACAGGCGATCCCGCTCGGCGAACTCGACGAGCTTGTTCACGGTGGCCATGCCGATGGCCATACCGATGCCGAACGAGGTGACGAGCACCCCCCATCCGGTGGCCTCGGCCGAGAGCGTCTTCTGGGCGAAGACGGGTCCGATCGCCAGCACGGCACCCACGGCGCTGAACGCCGCGACGATCCCCACGGTCATGGACGAAGCGAGCGGGCTCGCCCGGAGGAACCGGATCCCCGCGACGATGTCGGTCCAGACCTTTGCCATGGCGAATCTCCCCCCAGACCGGGCGGGCGGGGCAGGGATGGAGATCCCGCTGATCATCACGGCGGAGAACGCGAACGTGCCCGCGTCGAGCCACAGCGCGAGGTACTCGGGACGCACGTTGAAGTAGGGGATCAGGCTCGAGGAGCCGGCGAGGAAAGCGAAGATCGCGCCGCCGAGGGGAAGGGTCGCGTAGGTCGAGACCAACCCAAGCGTGTTTGCGTTGGCCAGCTGGCGCCGTGGAACGAGGTTCGGCAGGCTGGCGTCGCGGGCCGGCGTCCACAGGAGCGACAGGCACTCGATCGCGAACGACACTGCGAAGATGGCCCAAAGCTTGCCCAGGAACGGCATCAGGGCGTAGAGCGCCCCCCGGGACACGTCCGCCGTGATCATGATCCGCTTGCGGTCGATCCGATCCACCAGCGCACCGGCTATCGGTCCGAACAGGATGGACGGCAGCATCCTGGCCACCATCACGCCGGCCACGGCGTACTCGCCGCGGTCCCCGCCCAGCCTGGCGACGAGCGAGGCCACGGCCACGAACCCCACCCAGTCTCCGAGCGAGGAGACAGTCTGCGCCGCGAGCAGGCGCGGGAACGGCGGCCGAGTCAGCAGATCCTTGAAGCTCGCCGATCGGGTACCGCGAAGCTGCGCTACTTCCTCGGCGAGGCTCGACACCTACCCCTCCGCGGCTGACTCGGCCACGGCTCCAACGATAGTGCCGCAGCCCGTGCACTTCGTGGTGCCGTCCTTCTGCTGCACCATGAGTGAGCCGCAGCTCGGACAGGGGTCGGGGACCGGCCGCTGGCCCACCGTGAAGTCGCATTCGGGGTAGCGGTTGCAGCCGTAGAACAGGCTCCCTCGCTTGCCCCGGCGGGCTCGCTTCACCACCAGGTCGCCTTGCCCGCACTTGGGGCATTTCACGCCGGTCTTCTGCTCCTCGCGCTTGATGTACCTGCACTCCGGGTAGCCGGTGCATCCGATGAACGGCCCGAACCGCCCCCACTTCTTGGCCAGCGGCTTCCCGCATTCCGGGCACGTCTCCTCAAGGACCTCGGGCTCCTTCCGCTCCTGCCCGTCGAGGTTCCGGATGTAGCTGCAGTCCGGCCAGTTGCCACAACCTATGAACTTGCCGTACCGGCCCAGCTTGATCACGAGGTGCCCCGGGGCCCTGCCCTCCTGCGGGCACTGCGGGCAGCTCTCGTCCAGCACCTCCTCGAACCGCTGGATCTCGCCCTCGTTCTTCTCGAGCAACCGCTCGAACGGACCGTAGAACTCGTCGAGGACCTGGACCCATCGCAGCCTGCCCTCGGCGATCTCGTCGAGGTCCTCTTCCATCTTGGCCGTGAAGTTCACGTCGACGACGTCCGGGAAGAACTCCTTCAGGAGGTCGGTCACGACCTCGCCGACGTCCTCGGGGAAGAACCGCCGCTCCTCCAGTCGCACGTACCCCCGGTCCTGCAAGGTGGAGATGATCGAGGCGTAGGTCGAGGGCCGGCCGATCCCCAACTCCTCGAGGGCCTTCACCAGGGAGGCTTCCGTGAATCGGGGCGGCGGCTGCGTGAAGTGCTGCTCGGGCAGGACCTCGAGGAGGCGCAGGACCTGCTCGGCGGTCAGGCGCGGGAGCGCGGACTCGGCGTCCTCGTCGGCCGCGTCGTCTCGTCCTTCGAAGTACACGCGGCGGAACCCGTCGAACTTCAGCGTCTGGCCGGTGGCGCGCAGCAGATACCGGTCGTCGCCCACCGCTGCCTCGACGTCCACCGACACCTGGTCAAACCGGGCCTCGGCCATCTGGGAGGCAACGGTGCGTTGCCAGATCAGCCGATACAGCGCCAGCTGGCCCTTGTCCAACGCGCCGGCCACCCGGTCCGGCGTTCGCATGGCCGAGGTTGGCCGGATAGCCTCGTGGGCCTCCTGGGCCCCCCGCTGCTTGGCCTTATACCGTCGGGGCTGCTTGAGCCCGTACGCGGCGCCGAACTCCGTCTTCACCACTTCGGCGATCTCCCGGAGCGCGGACTCGGCGATAGTGGTGGAGTCGGTTCGCATGTAGGTGATCAGCCCCACCCGGCCCTCGCCGGGGAGGTCGATCCCCTCGTAGAGCTGCTGGGCCAGTCGCATGGTCCGCCTGGCACCGAACCCGAGCTTGCGGGCGGCCTCCTGCTGGAGCGTCGAGGTGGTGAACGGCGGTGCGGGGTTGCGCTTGACCTCCTTCTCCCGGACCTCGCGCACCCGGTACGCCGCCTCCCGCAGACGATCGGCATGGAGGGCGGCATCCGCCTCCGCGGACAGCGTGATGCCCTTCTTGTCCGGAGAGGTGGCCAGCTTGCCCTCGGGGATCTCGATCAGGCGGGCGGCGAAGGGAGCCTCGTCGCCTTCGGGGGTGAGGCGGACGTCGACGCTCCAGTACTCGACGGGGACGAAGGCGGCGATCTCCCGGTCCCGGTCCACGATGAGCCTGAGGGCCACTGACTGCACCCGCCCAGCCGAGAGGCCCGGCCGCACCTTCTTCCACAGGACCGGCGAGAGCCGATATCCGACCAGCCGGTCCAGGATCCGGCGGGCCTGCTGAGCCTCCACGAGGCGGAGGTCGATGGCCCGAGGGCTCTGGAAGGCCTCGAGGATCGCGTCCCGGGTGATCTCCGTGAACGTGACCCGCTTGGCCGCGGCGGGGTCGATCTTCAGGACCTCGGCCACGTGATAGGCGATGGCCTCGCCCTCCCGGTCGAAGTCCGTGGCCAGCACGAGGTCGTCGGCCTTCTTCAGGGCAGCCCGAAGCGCCCTGACGTGCTTCTCCGAGTCCTCGGGGACCACGTACTCCGGCTCGAACTCATGCTCGGTATCCACGCCGAGCTTGCTCTTGGGGAGGTCGCGGATGTGCCCGAAGGAAGCACGGACCGTGTAGTCCGGGCCGAGGTAGCGCTCCAGGGTCTTGGCTTTGGTCGGCGACTCCACGACCACCAGCGTCTTCGTCATAGCAGGAACCATCTTTTCGTCATGAGGGGAGGAGGCACGGCCAACGGGAGAGCCGCCTCCGGGCGCAGGGTACCAGCCTCCAGGCTCCGGTCGGGGATGTTCCGGTCCGGGCGACGCGGCGGGAGGTGGTTCCCTCTCCGGGTCCTTGGAACGCGGTGATACCCTCGCTGCATTCCCGAGCCCCCGGAGTCGGATCGTGCTCGCCCTGTTCGGCGAACTCGTCACGGAACAGATCGCGACGTACGGCTACGTCGCGATCTTCCTGCTCATGGCCTTCGAATCCGCCTGCGTGCCCATCCCCAGCGAGGTCACGATGCTGTTCGCAGGGGCCCTGGTCAGCGCGCCCTTCCTGGCTCCGGAGCAGCAACTGGACCTGGTGACCGTGGCCCTGGTCGGGGCCGTGGCCAACCTGGTCGGGTCCTGGCTGGCGTATTGGGCGGGCTACGCGGGAGGTCGCCCTCTGGTGGACCGGTGGGGCCGATACCTCTTATTGAGGCCCCACGAGATCGACCGGGCCCACGCCTGGTTCGACCGCTACGGGCACGGGGCGGTGTTCTTCGGCCGGCTTCTACCCGTGGTCCGCACGTTCATCAGCCTGCCCGCAGGCGTGGCCCGGATGAATTTCTGGAAGTTCAGCCTGTACACGCTGCTCGGGTGCCTGCCGTGGACCTTCGGACTGGCCTTCCTCGGCTTCAAGCTGGGGGAGCGGTGGGACGAGGTCGAGCGGTTCCTGCGACCAGTGTCCTGGCTCGTCGCCGTGCTCCTTGTGGCAGGCGTGGGGTGGTGGGTATGGCGCCGGGCCCGCTCCCTGCGAACGCACCCGCCGGCGGAGGAGGACCCCGAGGGACGAGCCAAGGAGAAGCAGCCGGCGTCCCGATGAGCCGTCAGGGCGCGAGCCCGATCTCGGGCGCGACCGCCTGGAGCCCCTCGATCCCCACCGCCAGGAACTCGTCGAGGGGAAGGCCGATCGAGTCCTCGACCGAGGTGACCTCGTCACGGTTCACGCCGGGGGCGAAGGCCTTCTCCTTCAGCTTCTTCTTGACCGAGGTCACCTTCATCCCCACGGCCTTCTCCGGCCGCACAAGCGCCGCGGCCACGAGCAGCCCGGCCACCGCGTCCGCGTGGACCACGGCCTTCGACATGCGGTCGGTTCGGAACCGCTCGTGGGCGTGGGCCAGGACGCCGTTCACCACGCGCTCGTCCACCCCGGCCTCCCGGAGCCACTCCGCCGCGAGGTAGGCATGGCGATCCGGGTCGTCGTGAGTCTGGTCCTGGTCCAGGTCGTGGAACAGCCCGGTCAGGGCCCACAGGTCCTCGTCCTCCCCGAACCGACGAGCCAGGGCGCCCATCACGCTCTCGACCGAGATCAGATGACGGACTGTGGTCTCCTTCTGGGCTTTTTGGCGACAGAGCTCGATGGCAGCGGCTCGGTCCATCACGCCTGCTCCAGGGCGAAGGGCACGCTCGACAGGATCACCCGGGGCTCGTACAGGAGCAGGCGCTTGACGAACAGCGCAGACTGGTTGTGCAGGAGCCAGTGGCGCCACTTCCTGACCACGAACTCTGGCAGGACCACGATCACCAGGGTGTCGGGGCGCGCCGTATACCGGCGGACCTCCTCCAAGATGGGACCGGTGAGGTCCCGGAACGGGGCCTCGACGATATCGAGGGGGAATTGACAGCCCCGCTCCCCCCATTCCTCCTGCATCCGGTGGGCGGCCTCCGGATCGAGATCGAAGTACACCGCCCTGGTTTCCGAGGATTCGAGCGACGCAGCGTAGTTCAGGGCCCGGATGGTACCGTCGTGCACGCCCGAAACGAACACGAGCGCCACGGTCCGGGTGGGGATGAGGGGGCGGCCGTCGACGCCAACCGGCCGCCCATCCTCCACGAACACCGGCACGTCGGTGACCACGATGTTGTGCTCCCGGAGCAGGCCCGCCTTCAGGCGTACCAGGGCCCTGCGGCGGATCAGATAGCCTGGCAGGCCCTCCTGGACGACCTCGGGGATGAAGACGTTCACGAAGTCACTGGGGGCTCGGTCGATCCGCCGCACGTACCTTCGGACGGCCTCGAGCAGGTCCCCGCCGCGAACGGCGAGCGGTTCCAGGTCGGGAGCGCCCATCGAGAACTCGCGCCACCGGTCGCGAAGCTCGGCCGGGATGCCGACGTTCGAGGGATACACCACGCGCCACTCGGTCGGGCGGATTGAGCGGATGGCCCCAAGCGCCTCCGCGGTGGCGACGTCCAGTTCCCGGACCAGGAGCACGAGGTGGTTCACGCCGACTTCGCCGGCTCGCACCCTGCCCCGCCGGAGCTCCTCCAGCACCGCCTCGTAGTGCCGGTGGATAGACATGAACATCATCACGATGAACGGCATCGCCGCGATCACGATCCACGCCCCATGCCTGAACTTCGTGTACGTCACCACGACGAGCACCACGAACGTGGCCGTCGCGCCGATCCCATTGACGACGATGGAGCGGCGCCAGCCCCGCGCGGCGCTCGGCCCCTTCCGCTTCTCCTTCAGCCAGTGCCGGACCATCCCGGTCTGCGACAGCGTGAACGACGTGAACACGCCGACGACGTACAGCTGGATCAAGCGGGTGAGGTCCGCGTCGAACACCACGATCAACAGGCAGGCCAGCGCAGTCAGGACCACGACACCGTTGGAGAACACCAGCCGGTCGCCCCGGTTGGCGAACTGGCGGGGCAGGAACCGGTCCCGGGCCAGGATGGCCGACAGGCGAGGGAAGTCCTGGTAGGAAGTGTTCGCCGCCAGGACGAGGATCGCCGTCGTGAAAATCTGGACCATGTAGAAGAGGAACCCGCCGCCGAAGACGGCGTGCGCGATCTGGGCGACGACCGACCGCTCATCGCTCACCGTCACGTGCATCCGGCTGGCCAGGAAGGAGATGCC